>CAIRJF010000020.1 GCA_903878805.1 uncultured Verrucomicrobia subdivision 3 bacterium | reverse complement strand
CTCTGGTTCGTCACCGTCAATGGATTTTGCCACCACACGGAAAAATTCGTGCTCAACAAAGTTACGCCGCCCTGTTTGACCTGAATCGTAGCGAACGCGTTCGTGGCGACAGATGATTGAACATCCCATGCAAATTGAAGCGCTTGACCCGCATTCCACACTGGCACGCTAGATGTCAGTCCAACGCTGGTCCCCAATCCCACCGCACCAACGGGTAATTGAATTTGCACCGTGATACTGTTTGCTGCCGAGGCATTGGTGTTTTGAATCATGGCAATAACTTGTCCCGGCCGATTGGCGCGCGATAGGACGGGTTCAAGATAACCCTGCTGCAAGACGAAGCCCTGTGCTGGTGCAGATCTTCCGAGCATCAAAGCTAGACCGAAAACGCAAAGTAAATGACACCTCGTAAAGGCTGGTTTTGTCATAAAAAATATTTGGTAGATCGATTTATTTAGTCGAAACCATCAGCCGCACCGGGCCAAGCAGACCGGACGGTTGCAGCGGCGCGTCCTTGTCGTAGTAGCGCCATGAGGTGAACGTGAACCGTCCGGCGGACGGACGCGGCTGGCCGTTCACAAACCAGTCGGGCAAATCCTTCAGGCCGCGTCCGCGAATCTCAACCGCGTAGCCGCCCTTGCGGTCGCCGTCGGCGTTGCCGGGTTCGAGCGGACAATCCTCCGGCTCCTGCTCGTCGCCAATCATGCGATTGACCCAAGTGTTGACCACTTCAATTTCAAGCCGGTTGTTTTTCGACAGCAAAACTCCGTCGGGAATTTCCACCCGCCACGGCGCGCACCACACGATGCCCAGATCGCGGCCGTTCAACCTCACACGCGCCAGATTTTTCACGACTCCCAGATCAAGAAATGTCTGTCTGCCGCGCGCGGCGTCCTCGCCGGGGTCAAAAGTTTTGCGATAAACGGCAGTGCCGGAATAATAACGGATGCCCGCCGCGGGCTGCTCGCTCCAATCTTGCAAACGGTCGAACGAAATCATTTCCGGCCCGCCCCAGCGCGGATCAAACGCCACGTTCCATGGGCCGGACAACTCCAGCCCCGGCGCGGTGGCGGGGAAATTTTTTTCCAGCCGCATCGGGCCGGCGGCGTTCGCGCCGGATTTTTTTTGAAAGACCACGAAGCCGGTTTGGCGCGGGGCCAAGCGCAGCGGCACCTCCGTGCGCCCGGCGGCGCGGCGAAACTCGGCAAGCTCGCGGCGCGAGCCGTCCACGGGATCCCACCACTCCGGCTGGAGTCCGGTCACGCGAAATTGCGCGAGCACGGCCTGTTCGTCGTCACTCTGGTTGGACACAACCCAAAAAATGGTTTCGCCCGCGCGCCGGCAGAACGAGAGCACCGGCGGACTTTTCGTTGCGTCCGCCAAATCCGTCGCGGCGAAATCCGGCGGGCCGATTGTGTTTTCCAGCGTGGAAAAGAATTCCGCGGCGGGAAAAATTATCCCTTGTCCGAGTTTGTGTCCGGGCGAATTGGTCTGGCCGCCCCAAAGTTTGCTGATCCAATTTTTCACGGCGACGTCGCACTGCGGAAAATTTTCGAGACTGGGCGAGCGCGGCGGCGGCGCATCGCCAATCAAAATCGCGCCGTCTTGCACCAGCCGGTGGATTTTCGCCAGCGCCTCCGGTCGCAGCGGCAGGCCGGGATTGAGCGCCAGCGCGGCGAACTTCGCGCCGTGCGGCAGCGTCAACAGCCCTTTTTCCACGCGGAGTTTGTGGATCAAAATGTCATCGCTCAGGGTCACGCCGCGATAGCCGCCGAGCGGCCGGATCGCCTCG
>CAIRJF010000019.1 GCA_903878805.1 uncultured Verrucomicrobia subdivision 3 bacterium | reverse complement strand
TCGGCAGCACCAGAACCTTCGACGCAGGCGTTGTTGCTGTTGCCGGTCATTTTTATGGCGTTGCGTCGGTGGCGGAAACGCAGCCTGACGTTTTAGCGCCGCCCGTCATACCACATGAAGGCGGCCTCGCGGTTGCGGATGGTTTTGCGGTGGTTAAAAATGGATTGCAGAAAAAATCCGCCGAGTTCGCGCCCGGTGTAGAGCTTCACCTTGCGCGCAGAGGTCTTGATCGGGGCGCGATGGAGGATGACAATTTTCCGGTTCGTTGTGCGCGCGAGTTTTTTCAGGCGGATGCTCAAGTCCAATTCTTCTGCCGCGTAAAATTCATGACTAAATCCGCCAACCTGCCGGAACGCCGCCGCCTCCACAAAAATAAAGGAGCCGGCCATGAGGCGCGTCAGGCGACTGGAGTAATTCCAAAACTGCGTGATCAGTCCGGGCAAAAACAATTTTTCATCGAGCCGGATGGTGACGCCGCCGGCCAAAACTTTGCCGGAGGAAATTTTTTCCGCGACATCGGCAAACAGCTTATCACTCGGATGCGAATCGGCGTCCACAAACACGAACCAGTCGCCGGTGGCGATGGCCGCACCGGCGTTGCGGGCGCGGGCGATTTGATTGACCGGCTCGAAAACGACTTGCGCCCCGGCGGCGCAGGCGATGGCGGCGGTGCGGTCGGTGGAGTTGTTATCGCACACGACCAGTTCATATTCCCAGCCGCGCTGAAGAAAAGCAGCGGCGGCAGAATTTATTTCGGCGAGCGATGCCCCCAAAAGTTTTTCCTCGTTGAAGGCGGGGACGATGACGGAGATTTTCACTTGCGCGCAAGATAACGTGTATTGACCGGTTTTCAACTGACGGTCGCAATTTTCGTCGTGCATTTTTGGCGGGATGATTTTTAATGGCGGCATGAGCATTTGGATTTTGGCCATCTTGGTGATGATTGCAACAGCGCTGGCCGGCTGGCGGCTGGGCGCGATTCGCGCGGCGATTTCATTTGTAGGCATCCTCTTTGCCGCGCTGCTGGCGGCACCGTTGGGAAAATTATTTCATCCGCTGCTGCTGCATCTGGGCGCGAGCAACCCGATTTATGCGTGGGCGCTGGCGCCGGTGGTGGCGTTCATTTTGGTTTCCATCATCTTCAAGGTCATCGGTCAGCCAGTGCACGGCAAGGTGGAGCATTTTTACAAATACCAAGCGGGCGATCTGCGGCTGGCGTTGTTCGAGCGGCTGAATGCGCGGCTGGGCATTTGCGTGGGGCTACTGAACGGCGCGCTTTATTTCGTGCTGATCACTTTTTTTATTTTCAATGTGACTTACCTGACCACGCAGGTGGCGGTGGCGCAGCAACAGCCTTTTCTCATCCGGCTGGTGAACAAACTGGGCAACGACCTGCAATCCACACACCTCACGCGGACGGCCAGCGCGGTGGGAACGCTGCCGCCGGAGTATTATCAATTCGCCGACCTGTCGGGATTCCTCATGCAAAATCCGCAGGTCGGCCCGCGCCTCGCGGCGTATCCGGCGCTGACCTCGCTGTGGGAGCGAGATGATTTTCAGGCGCTGGTGACGGACACCGCGTTGACCAATGCGCTGGCCGTCGGCACGACGCTCGGGGAATTGCTGAACAACCCGAACGTGCGCGCGTTCCTCGAAAACAAGGAGCAGACGAAATTGCTGACGGGCATTCTGCAAACCAATTTGGACGACCTGACCGGCTATCTGCAGACCGGCAAGTCGGCAAAATATGACGGTCAAAAAATCATCGGTCGCTGGGATTTCAATCCGGCGGTGACTTTCGCTTGGCTGCGCCAGAGCCGTCCTAAAACTCCCGCCAGCGAAATGCGCAGTGTCCGCGCGTGGATGATGCAGGCCTATGCGCAGACGCACATTCTCGTGACCGGCGACAACCAAGTTTTCGTCAAAAATCTGCCACGCCTCAAAACCGTCGCCGGCCAGCCGCCCACGACCGAGCAGAACGATTGGAAAGGCGACTGGTCCGTTGACGGCACAAATTACGATCTGCACATCACGCTGAACGGCGAGGACAAATTTATGGATGCCACGGCGGATGATTACCGCCTGTCCGTGAAAGACGGTAAAAACCTGATGGTCTTCGACCGAGCCGACTGATTTTAAGACGGCCTTTCAGTCTTTTTGGACACTCCGCCCCTGCCCAGGATATTTTTGTGGCGCGATTCAATTCGGCCTGATTCCTGCTAGATTTACGGTATGGGAATGATGCAGACAACGACTTCGACCATCCTGGTTTTTCTGACTGGATTGCTGCCCGCGAGTTGCCACAAACAGGCACCGCAACAGAAATCCGCACCGCCGACGGTTCTAGCTACGGCCACCAATTCACCCGACCGCAATCTCGGAGAAATCTCCCTGACCAACCCGGCCACCCAATTGTGAAAGCGCAGTGGCAGTTGTTGCATGCTATTGGGGAATAATTATTCAACATTCATTATGATGCGAAGTATCTTAAGAAGACTTCATCGCACTGCCGGGCAAGAGCAAAATCCTTTTCAGTGATACCTCCTTCGCCTTGCGTAGTTAGCGTCAACGTCACTTGGTTAAACTTTATGTTAATTTCCGGATGATGATTGATTTTTTGTGCATCATCCGCGACATGATTAACGAAAGCGATACTGCTCATAAATCCATCAAAATGATAGGTGCGGCCAATTGTTGTTGTCCGTTGCGACCAGTTCGTTGCGGTATTAAAGCTGGCCTTGATTTGTTTGGGAGTTAGAACTGCCATAATAAAACATTTCCTATCACTACCTAAGTCACTGCCTTACCGACGCCAGCGAATCGGTCACCGCGATCACGCTCGCGCAGATATGGTTTTGCGGTTAAACTTGTTAACGTATTGTCAAGCGATGGCTCAATCTTTCCTATGGGGTGAAACCCGACCATCGATTACGAGCGGTTCGATTTTGGGAACGGAGCCGCATACGGCCATTTCGTTCTGTTGGTCAGGTGTTGCGAATGCGGGGCAGAAATGGTTTGAAGTTATTCAGGTAGCATTTGATGAAGTTCATCCATTTAAATCATCCCAGTTGAGAGAGCATTAAAGCAGATTCATCACCGCCGCGCGCCGGGCTCCGGCCTGATTGAGGCGACCAACTAAATCCAGCTAAAGATGGATTGTTATTTTGCAATTTCCTTCCACCGTCGTTCGGCAGCCCGTTTGGTGTCTGAATAGTTCCCTCGGGTCCGCACTTAGGGATCGTTTCATCTGCAAAAAAAGATTTCATAACTTTGGGGCTTCTCCAGGTGTTCGGCGATATCATCTTATTCGTCTGGCCGCTCTAACACCGGACCACTACCAACACGACGATGACATTGACTCCGGCTTCACCTTTCTCTGAAATTTAATCTCTCGGGCAAGCTTCGGCCATGGGGTGTTACCCCACCGTCCGTTTGCGGAACCAGATTTATTTGCGCGATGAGATCAGCTTGAGCAAGCCGGGGAATCGTTTATCCAGCTCGGCCCGCCGCACGGAAGTCATGCACTTGGTGCCCTCCATCTCCGTGAAGATGATGCCAGCGGTCCGCAGCACCTCGAAGTGATGCGAGCGCGTCGCCTTCGAGACCTCTAATTTGACCTCGTTGCAGGCGAGTGCTCGGCCCTTGCTTTGGAGCAGTTGGCGCACGATGGCCAGGCGGCAGGAATCCGACATGGCCTGCATCACGACGTGCAGCTCCACATCGCGCATCGCCGGGTGAGCATAAGTCTTCACAAGGACACCATGCCATCAAATGGATGGTTCGACAACTATCGAATTATATTTTGACACCGCCGGCCCCCGGCGTTAGGTTCGACATCTATCGAACAAGCGGCGATGGGACGAAACTAATCATTCAACACATTTTATAAACCGTATGCCCACATTATTTGATCCCGTTCACATCGGCGCCTGGAGCCTGCCCAACCGCATCATTTTTGCTCCACTGACCCGCGCGCGAGCCGGCGCGGAGCGCATTCCCAATGCGCTGATGGCTGAATACTATGCCCAGCGGGCCGCGGTCGGCCTAATCATCTCCGAGGCGACTTCGGTGACGCCCATGGGGGTGGGTTACGCCGACACGCCCGGCATCTGGTCGGCCGCGCAAGTGGACGGCTGGAAGCTCGTCACGGACGCAGTTCATAAAGCCGGCGGGCGCATGGTGCTCCAGCTCTGGCATGTCGGTCGCATTTCCGATCCGCAATTTTTGAACGGGGCTTTGCCGGTCGCTCCGAGTGCCATCGCCGCGGCAGGTCACGTCAGTCTGGTTCGTCCGTTAAAATCCTTTGTCACGCCCCGGGCGCTGACCCTGGAAGAGATTCCCGGCATCATCGAGGCGTATCGCGCCGGCGCGGCGAATGCGAAGCTCGCGGGATTTGACGGCGTGGAAATTCATGGCGCAAATGGCTATCTGCTGGATCAATTTCTCCAGGACAAAACCAATCATCGAACTGATATCTATGGCGGCCCCATCGAAAACCGAGCTCGCCTCATGCTCGAAGTCACCGATGCAGTGATTTCCGTCTGGGGTGCGGATCGTGTCGGCATGCACCTGGCTCCGCGCGGCGACGCCCATGACATGGGCGATTCCAATCCGCTGGCCACGTTTGGATATCTGGCCCGAGAATTGGGCAAACGGCGCATTGCCTTTATTTGCGCCCGCGAATCGCTCGGCGACAATCGCATCGGGCAGCAACTGAAGGCGGCGTTCGGCGGCAGCTACATCGCCAACGAAGGTTTTACCCAAGCCACGGCCAATCAAGTGCTGGCTGCGGACGAAGCTGACGCGGTCGCGTTTGGCGTCCCGCTCTTGGCAAATCCTGACCTGCCAGCACGGTTCCGGCAGAATGCTCCGCTCAATGTTCCGGATCAGTCCTCCTTTTACGCTTCCGGGCCCAAGGGCTACACCGATTATCCGACCTTGCAGCCAACTGTTTGATGAAGCCGAATTCGTCCATCGTATTGTCGGTCCTTGATCTCGCGGGGGTTCGCGAAGGCGGCACGGTGGCGGAGAGTTTTAGCAATACGGTCAAGCTGGCACAGGCAGCGGAGTCATGGGGTTACCGGCGGTTCTGGCTGGCGGAACATCACAATATGCCCGGCATCGCGAGCGCAGCCACGTCGGTTTTGATCGGCCACGTGGCCGGTGCCACCAAATCCATTCGCGTGGGTTCTGGCGGCGTGATGCTGCCGAATCATTCGCCTCTGGTGATCGCGGAACAATTCGGCACGCTCGAAGCTCTGTATCCCGGTCGGATTGATTTGGGACTTGGGCGTGCCGCCGGTTGCGACGCCTTCACGGCGCAGTTGCTGAACCGTAATCCCAACGCTGGCGACCGGTTCCCGGAACAACTAGAATTACTACGGCAATTCCTTGGTCCAGTAGCACCGAACCAACGAGTTCAAGCCGTCCCGGGCGGAAATTCCAATGTGCCCATTTGGTTGCTGGGTTCCAGCACGTTCAGCGCGCATCTTGCGGCAACGCTGGGTTTGCCGTTTGCCTTCGCTGGCCAATTCGCTCCGCAAATGATGTTGGAAGCGATTCAGATCTATCGCGAATATTTCAAACCATCGGCGGCATTAGCTCAGCCTTATCTGATGGTCGGACTGCCTGTGCTGACGGCGGACTCGGACGAGCAAGCCGAACATCTGGCGACCTCGGCGCGGCAGAGGATTCTGCGGTTGATTCGCGGACAGCCCATCTTCACGCCCCCGCCGGTGGCCAGCATGGAAGGGCTTTGGAATGACGTCGAGCAGCGCTCCGTGGAAACGTTTCTGGGTGCAGCTGTGATCGGCGGGCCAAAAACCGTGGACCGCAAGTTGCGGGAATTCCTGAAGCTAACCCAGGCGAATGAATTGATTCTACACTCGGATTTTTATCGAGTGGAAGACCGCTTGCACTCGTATGAAATTGTTGCCGGTCTGTTTTTGAAACCAGCAGCCCGGTGAAATTGTTTCTGGCGGGTTGGACTTCCGTTGTCCCAGTCACTGCCGTTTAATGGTTCCGTGCCGGCGTCACAAACATTGCTCTTCCCCGATCCGCGACCTCTGGTCGAGCGGCTGGGTCATGATTTTTTCCGGCAGCTGACGGATCGCCCCGGCGTTTACCTGATGCACGATGCCGCTGGGCTGGTGCTTTACGTGGGCAAAGCCAAAAACCTGCGGAAGCGTCTGGGCAGCTATCGGGTCGCCAATCCCGACCGGCTGGGGCGCCGACATCTTCGCCTGTTGAGCCAGGTGGCACGGATCGATTTGCAGGAATGCGCTGATGAATCAGCGGCGCTTGCCAAGGAAGCTGAACTATTGCTGGCGCTCAAACCGAAATTCAATCGCGCCGGGGTATGGCCCGCGACTCCGCGCTATCTGGTCTGGCGCCGAACCGCCCACACGCTGGAATTGGCCATGCGCGATGCCGACCTGGAAACCGTGATCCAATTCATGCAGGCGAAGGCTCGGCGCACGCGACCGTTCACCACGCCGGAACAAAGCGCTCCGGGAAAACGGATGAATCTGGAAGCAGCGCTGCTGTTCACGGATAAGAGCGGGAGCCAGCCATGAAAGCCCCCGCTTAAAAACCAGCGCACACGATTTCGGTGCGCGACCTGGTCGAGTTCGTCTTGCGGTCGGGCGATCTCAGGGGCGAGCGTGAGTTCGTCGGCTCCGACCGCGCTCTCGCCGGTATCCGCGGCCACCAGAAAATCCAGCGCTCGCGCCCGTCGGGTTATCTGACCGAGCTGCCCGTCGAACACTGCTTGGAAACCGAGGAATTCACCTTGCTGATCCGGGGAAGGATTGACGGCTTGCTCATCACTTCCCAACGTGTCTTACTGGAAGAAATTAAAACCGTGGGGGCAAAGTGGAACCACGAAGCCGATCCCCTGCACTGGGCGCAGGCAAAATTCTATGCCTTCATGCACGCGCAGGAAAACGGTTTGAAGGAACTCGTCCTCCAGCTCGTGTATCTGGAACTGCCGGTCGGCAAAGTGACCGAGTTTCGCCAGACTGTTTCATTCACTGAACTATCCGATTTCTTCGCCGCGACCACCGCCGTCTATGTAGACTGGTTGCGTGAGCGCCATCACTGGTGCCTTGCTCGCGATACCTCTATCGCGGCTCTCGCGTTTCCTTTTCCGGAGTATCGTCCCGGGCAGCGTGACTTGGCGGTGGCCGCATATCGGGTGATGGCCAATGGCGGGCGATTATTTCTCGCCGCGCCCACTGGCATCGGCAAAACCATTTCCGTCCTGTTCCCGGCAGTCAAAGCGCTGGGCGAGGGAAAACTCGAACGCATATTTTACCTAACCGCCCGCACCGTCGGACGAGCCATTGCTGAAAAAGCGCTCGTTGATCTGCGCCGGGCAGGCTTAAAGCTGCGCGCCGTAACTCTCACCGCGAAGGAAAAAGTCTGTGTGCGCGACGGCAAGCCCTGCGATCCGCTAACGTGCCCGCTCGCCTTGGGTTCGTCTATCTTTTTTCCTATCTTAGTCTCGCCTTCGCCACCGTCGAGCGCCAAACGAGCTTTCGCTTCCCGTTTACATGATAATCCAACACAAAACGGGTTATGCCGTTCTTGATAGTGGGGCGGAGCAGATGGAGATGCCGTTTTTCTTGAACTCCTTAACGGCGCTTGATGCCTTTGGGTTCATCTACCAGCACGATAGATTTTTGCAAATAACTCTGAAAAGCCTTATAAAATGGTCGGGGCGGGGAGATTTGAACTCCCGACCTCTTGCACCCCAAGCAAGCGCGCTAGCCGGACTACGCTACGCCCCGAACCATAAATTTGTGTCTTGAAATGACCGATTCAGCCTTCCGCAATCTGCGTCTTATTTTCTGCAAACCGGTTTCCCTGCTGCGAACATGAGGATTATTTATCCGGGAAACCAACTCGCTGGCAGAAAACGCCGATGGCAAAGCCTGTTCGTCACGTCGAATCTGAAAAGGATTATGCACGAATCCGGTTGTGCGGCAAGCGCATTTGAAAATCCTTTGAAATAATCCTGAAACGAGGCCATGTGATGCTTTCGGGGCAAGGTCATTTTACCAAGCTTTTTGAAGTCACATTTTTGTTACAAGACAGAATTATGCGGTAAGGACGTAAGAAAAACCGCCAAAAAAATCAGTCCTTTCTCCCTAATTTCGCAGTTATTGCTGAACAAATCTGGTTTGCGCGTTCTCGTCTGAAAAGTGCGGCCTGATGGCTTGATTCTGTATGTTGAATCCCGCCGTCGCCATTAGACTGACCGCGATGAAATTCATTCAGAAACTATCCCTATCGTTGTTCAGAAAATTCTTATTCGCTGGCCTCTTGGCTTGCGGTGTTACCTCTCAAGCCCAGTTCTCTTTCACTAACGGTGATGTCTGCATCGCCTTGCGCAGCAGCGCTGGCATCAATGATGTTTACATTGATGCTGGGCCGACGACCGTTTTCACCAGCCTGCCGACCGGTAATAAAATTACCATTTCGACGCTGACGGGTGCGGTTCTAAAATATGCCTTTTCCGACACCAATAATTTGTCTTGGTCGGCGTTCGCCTATCATGACCCTTCTTTTTCAGACCCATACACGCTCTGGATGACTCGGGCCAGAACGACGGTCGGGACACAGTCTACCCCTTGGCAGGCACGCTCCACCTCTTCGCAGTCACAAGTTGGCGGATATGCGGGTGCAGTGGGAATTCAAGCTGCCAACCTTGCCTCGACCATTTCTGCCGGGACATATAACAACGGCCCTCTGTTTGTTGGGTCTGAAAGCAGCTCCCAAGCAAACCAAAAAAGTTATAAGCTACTACTGGGAAATGTGCTCAATTGGATGGGAACGTTTCAAGGAAACCCCGAGCAGTCCACTACGAACAATTTCACCACGGGCGGCCAAGTGGTGCGGGCTGATTTCTACCAGTTGACCGCCACCACTTCCCCGGGCGTGGCCGGAACTTATTTGGGTTATTTTGAAATGAATACCAATGGCGTATTGACCTATACCTCCGGCCCGTCACCTTCCGTGCTGACAGCACCGACCATCGTCAACATCACCCGCAGCGGCAGCACTAATACGATCTATTTCACCACCGTCACCGGTTCTTACAGCTACAGTCTACTGGCGACTAACACGCTGAAAGCCTCCCTTTCGACGTGGCCGCAAGTGGGCAGTTCCATTACTGGCAACGGTCTGACCAATTCCATCCAAGACATCAACACCAATAGTCCGCGTTTTTACAGCATCAAAGCTCAATAAAAAACAAACCAAAACATCAGCCCAGACACTCAAATGTATTGCGGCTGATAAAACCTAGAAAAAATAAAATGAACATCAAAAAAACCATGCTCGTAGCGACGGCGGTTGCCGGTTCGCTCTGGGGACAGAAAGCCTTGGCTCAATTCAACTCCGGGGATTTGGTTCTGGGCATTCGCTCCTCCACCGCCGCCAGCACAAACCTAGTCATTGACCTCGGATCGGCTGCGAGTTTCGATCCTTACCAAGGCACGGCCAATCCCAACGGTTCAGCCGTTACCCTCTCCAGTGTCAACGCCACGTTGCTGAATAGTGTTTTCGGCAACATGAACAACTTGTATTTCTCTGTGTTTGGCTATGTTGATCAGGGAAATCCTCAAGGTTTGGCGCAACCGGTTAATACCATTTTTTTAACTAAGCCGGAAAACGGCAGCGGCGTGACCTCACCTTCGTCCTCGTTAAGTTCCGGAGCCCAGTCCCAAACCATTGGTTATCTGGCGGCGATGTTTACGGGTGCCTCTACGAGCACCGCTATTTCCACTGGAGTTGCCGGAGAAGTAGCTTCGCTAGCTAATCCTGGTAGTATCTCCTACGCCAAAGGCATTCAAAACAACCTGAATCCATCCAGCCCAGCCAACATCCATGGCACTTGGGCACGTTACAATCCCGAAGGAACAACGGGCGCATCTTTTAGTTCTGGCGTATCACTCGATTTGTATCAGCAAGTTCCGGGTGCTGCCGCCGGCACGCTTTTGGGGACGTTCAACTTGGATCCCACCGGTGCTTTCACCTTCCAACCCGCTCCGGAGCCAACCTCCGTGGCGTTACTGGGCGGAGGATTGCTCGCCATTGCCGCTGTCCGTCGTTTTAACCGCAAATCGTAATTAACCCACCAACAACCGTTAGAATAAACAACAACAAACAAAAACCAACAATCTAAAACTTAAATAATAAAAATATGAAAAAAATACTGTCCATCCTCTCACTGGCCGGTCTGATCGGAGCCGGTTCCGTTCAGGCGCAGACCCCCATTTACATTGATGGCTCCTCGGCCTTCAAAGTGAATGTTTATAACGCCTGCAAAGCGTTGTTCGGCGGCAACTCGGTCACGGTTAACGCCGTCTCGAACGGTGTATCCAGTTCGACCTACGGCGACACTTATAACTCCAGCCAATCACTTTGGACCATGACGGGCACGTTGCAATATGGTTTGCCCAGCACCCCGGTCATCATTTACGCCGATTTCAACGGCTCGGTTCAAGGCATTCACTCCTTGCTAAATGCGGATAGCATTGCCTTTCTGACCAACTCGGTCGGTTTCACGAATCAATTCACCCACCGCGCGACGTTCTGTTTCTCGGATGTGGATTCTTCCGCCACCAGCTATCCGTTTGATGGCGTGAATTATTATGAGCTACCGGTCGCGGTTCAGCCGTTTGTGTATGTCAAGAGCAGCGGTTGCCCGGCGTCTGTGACCAACATCAACATTCAGCAGGTGTTGTCCGTTGCTAACGGCGGTGTTTTGCCACTGTCCTTCTACACGGGCAAGGCGAGTGATGCGACCACGAATGTTTATTTCGTGAATCGTAACCTTGACTCCGGCACTCGGGTCACGACCTTTGCCGATGCCGCCTACATTGGTAACGTTGGCAACTGGTATTTTGGCGGGACGAACTACTATTTCAGCAGCCTCAGCTTGGGTAATACGATTTATGGTCCGGGTTACACTTCAGGCGGCAATTTGGCGGGTGCATTGAATGCGACTGCGACCAACAGTGGATCAATCATTGGACAGAACATCGCCATCGGCTACCTTGGTCTCTCCGATGCCAAGAGCGTCAACGGCGGTCTGAATGTGCTTTCCTACAACGGTGTCTATCCTTCATCAGACATCACCACGGGCAGCTTGATTCCGAATCACCCGGCCTTTGATAAGATCATCAACGGCAGCTACTCCTACTGGGCTTATGAATGCCTGGACTTCCCGGTTACTCCGGACGGAACCCAAACCATCACTGGTGCGAATCTGAAATCCCTTGCTCAGACGTTGTCCGGTTGGAGCGGAATTTCTCCCGGTGAAGGCCAAGGAGTTTTCACGCCCGGCACTACGGCGAGCATTGACGCTGACATTGCGGCACTACAGAGTAATGGCACGGCTAAAGTTGTCGTCCTGCGCCTCCACGACCTGAATGTTGGTCGTTCGGCGGTTGGCGGTCCGATCAGCCAAGGTTTGACCTACTAAAAAATTGGTTTAATTCAAGCCGGCGCGGCCAGTCCGCGCCGGCTTTTTGCTAAAAGTTTTCAGCATGAATAAAATCATTTCCATCGCCTCGCTGATCATTGGACTGGCCTTGCCGGTCGGGGCGGAAGCGCCAGCCGACATCCAGGTCAACGGCCTGATCAACCTCTTTGGTGTCAAGAGCGTCATGTTACGAATGGATTCCAGCCCGCAAGATTTGATGCTCACCGAGGGCGAGAGCCGAGATGGTGTCAAACTGCTGGAGGTAGATTTGAAGAATGGCGTCGCACGATTTGACAATCACGGAAAAATCCAGTGGGTGCGCATTTCTTCCGCGCCCGATATGCCGGTCGCGGCGGAAACAAATCCCGGCGGCAAACGCGCCGCGCTCCCCGCGCTGTCTGGCAGCGGATACAGTCCGGCCAAGGCGATGAGTCTGCCGGATACAGGCGAAGCAGTCATCGCGAACGGCGCAGATGGATACCGAGTGTTGCGCAACGGCCAAAGTCCACCCGCTTCAAATCCTTCCAGCCCTCAACCTGACAACGCGAATACACCGGATAATTCTTGGAACAATGATGCAGCCGCTGCTTCGTCGGGTTCGTCCGCCAAGACAACGGGGGTAAATCAATTGGACAGTTGGGACTATTCGAATGCCAAAGTGATTGAGGCGGCGCGCAAACGTGATTCCGTCAGCATCCTAGCCGGGCTGCAGGATCCCTATCCGTTGACGCCGCTGACACCGCCCGGCACAGCAGCCCAATTGATTAGCGATCAAAAATTATATTTTCCAAAAAATCCGAGATGGAATCAGGCAGCTTCGCGATGAGATAAAATGGTCGCGTCACCTCGGGAGTTTTCAGGCGCGCATTTTCAAAGTTATCACCCGCCGCAAGTTAGTAACGCCCCATGCGCGGCACTCAATTTTCAGACACATCATCGGCTTTAATGTTTCTCAATCGTCACACATTCAAAACCTGGCGGTCACATTGCACCGGCATCTTAACCGCGGCTCATGGCTTTGGAACGACATCTCATTTTGCAGGAAGTCACCCTGCGTCCGTCCGGCGAATGGTCGCCGCCCGCGCCCGGTTGGGTGGTCGTGCGCGTGGCCGATGGCATCGGCTACTGGCTGCAAGGCGGCGGCGCGCGCGAGCTGAATCCCGGCGACGGTTTCGTGGCCACGGAAATTTCCAATCTCGTTTTGCGCGCGAGCCAGCTCGGATTTCTGAAGCTGGAATTTTTCTGCGTGCAGCCGCAATTTTTAAACGGGCTGATCACGGTCACGGAGGGCCACCAGTTGGAACAGGCGGGGAAAAATGCCGCCGCCCGCGCGATTGCTTTTAGCAGCGCGGATACGGTCGGCCAAAAATTTTCCAGCCTCGTCGCCCAGCCCCAGCGAGAAAATCTGACCATGCGCTCGGCGTTGCTGCAACTGTGGTCGCAGGCGGTGGCGGGGGTTTTTCATATGCCGCCGGTTGAGGAGTCCGGCCATAAGTTGCGTGAGCGTTTCCGCCAACTAGTCGCACAGATGCCAGATGCGGAGCTGGCCACGCTGTCATTACCGGAGCTGGCGGACAAATTGCATTGCAGCGAGCGGCATTTCAGCCGGCTGTTCCGCTCGGAATTCGGCGTGCCGTTGCGCAAGCGCCAGACGGAACTGCGGCTGCTGCGGGCGCGCCAGTTGCTGGCGGATGCGAACGCGAAGGTCATCAACGTGGCTTACGAGAGCGGCTACCGGCATCTGGGGCTGTTCAACGCGATGTTCAAAAAACGTTTCGGCGTCACGCCGAGCGAATGGCGGCAGCAGAACCTGCCGGCGCCAACAAAGAATTTTTTCAAGCGTTCCAGCACCGCACTCGTGGCGTGGCTGGTGCTGTTGACGGTGTTCCTTTCACCAAGCCTGTTTGCAGACACGCCCATTCAAATGCAGGCGCGGTTGGCGTTGCA
Organism: uncultured Verrucomicrobia subdivision 3 bacterium; assembly: GCA_903878805.1. Taxonomy (GTDB): domain Bacteria; phylum Verrucomicrobiota; class Verrucomicrobiia; order Limisphaerales; family UBA11358; genus UBA11358. The sequence goes on along the minus strand of CAIRJF010000019.1, from coordinate 22,885 downwards.
GCAGAAAATGTCACAATTGGACGCAACCACGCCGCCGCCGCCGCAACCGCAGACTCCATTGGGGACGAATTCCGCGATGGCGGCGGCGCTGGCGGCGGTCGTAAAAAAAAATCCGTCCACTAATGCGGGGCCGAAGTTCAAGGTGGAAAAGTATCTGGTCACGGGCAACACGGTTTTATCGCCCGCGACCATCGGCCACATTTTCACCAATGTCCCGGAGGCATTCGGCACCAACGTCACGTTCGCGGACATCCGCAGTGCGCTGGGTGAATTGCAGACGGCGTATCGCGAACGCGGTTTTGTGACGGTGTCAGTCGGGCTGCCGCCGCAGAAGCTGACCAATGCGACGGTGAAAATAAAGGTGACCGAGGGGCGACTCGCGGCCATCAACGTGAAGGGCAATAATTATTTCAGCACCGAAAATGTGCGGCGGGCGCTGCCGAGTTTGCACACGAACATGATGTTGAATTCGCACGTCTTTCAGCGCGAGCTGGACACGGCGAACGCGAGCCGCGACCGGCAGATATATCCCGTCATCGGCCCCGGCCTGGAACCCGGCACGAGCGAACTCACGCTCAAGGTCAAGGACACGTTGCCGCTGCACGCTCGCGTGGAAATCAACAATCAGACCACGCCCGGCACGCCGGATTCGCGTGTCGCCTTTAACGCGCAATACGACAACCTCTGGCAGCTCGAACATCAGGTCGGCGTGAGCTACTCGTTTTCGCCGGTGAATTTCAAGGATCACAGCAACTATTATTTCTCGCCGCTCGATTATCCGCTGGTGGCGAACTACGGCGGCTATTATCGGATGCCGCTCGGACCGCCGGTATCCGTCGAGTCGGAGGTGGAACACAGTTCCGGGTCTTTTGGCTATAATGAAGTAACTCATCAATACAGCCTGCCGCCGCCATCAGGCCGACCGGAGCTGAATATTTATGCTAACCGCTCCACTTCCGACACGGGCGTGACTTATACCCAACGCTCAAATGTCGTCAACACGGTTCTACTGCAAGTGGACTCGCAGGACTCTGGGGAAAACCTCACGCTCAATGAGGGCATCGGCGGAAAAATTTCTCTGCCTCTGCGCCAGGTTGGAAATTTGTCATCCACGCTTTCATTCGGCATTGATTTGAAGCGTTATGAAACCACCAGCTACAATACGAATTTATTTTATACCAAGGTCGGGGTCATTGACCCGATAACACTCCAGACCAACTATATTACGCAAACCTTGGCCTCCGGACAGCCAACTCGTTATTCCGAGGTGACTTATTTTCCAATTAATCTAGGTATTAATAATTCCCTGCCTGATCCGTGGGGCAACACGACCTTTAACGCGCAGGCCAATTACAACCTCGCCAATGTTGGTTCACTATCAGATTTGGCTTATTGCGCCGGCTATCAAGCCGTATACACCAATTCCGTCGGTGCTTCCAAGACCAACTCGCTCAACTCGGCGAAAAATAATTATTACACCGTCACGGCGAGCGCGACGCGCGAACAGCGTCTTTACAAAGACTGGACGGCATTGATTCATGCCGATGGTCAGTGGGCGTCCTGTCCGCTTTTTAGCAACGAGCAATATGCGATGGGCGGCAGTGGCGGTGTGCGCGGCTATCAGGAAGGGGATCAATACGGCGACACCGGCTGGCGCGTCTCGCTGGAACCACGCACACCGATGGTGAACATCGGCATGGTGGACGGCGACGTGCCGTTCTGGCTGCGCGCTTCGGTGTTCATGGATTTCGGCCAGGTCTTTCGGTTGCAACCGATGCTACCACCACCCAACTTCAACAGCCTGACTTTTTGGGGTTATGGCGGCAGCCTAGTCGCGAACATCGGGAGCCACATGGACGGACGGCTCACCGTCGCCTTTCCCATCATCTCGTCGCCCATCACCCCGGCGGAATCGGTGCAGGTTTATTTCGGCGTCGGCGCACAATTTTAATTTTATGAAGACAAAAGTTTTCAATCTGATTTTCGCCAAAAATTTCCGGCGCGATTCCTGGCTACGACGCGCGGTGGCGGCGGCAAGTATTTTTGCTTTCACGCTGAACTCGCTGGCCAACCCGACGGGCATGACGATTCAGAGCGGTCGCGCCACGCTCACCATCAACGGCTCGCAGCTCACCATCAACGCGGGGAACAACGCGGTCTTAAACTGGCAGAGTTTTAACATCGCCGCCGGCGAGACGACGACCTTTAACCAACCGTCCGCCTCCTCGATTGTCTGGAATCGCATCAACAACAATCAGGGTGCCTCGCAGATTTACGGCAGCTTGCACGCGAACGGCGTCGTGGTTTTACTCAACTCTTCGGGATTTTATTTCGGACCGAATTCATTTGTGAGCGCCGCTGGTCTCGTCGTCTCCACCGCCAACTGTATGCCGCCGCAGAACGGCGGCGGGAGTTGGGAATTTAACGGCCCGCCGCCGCTCGCGAGCATCGTGAATTTTGGCACGATTAAAATCGGCAACGGCGGCGATTGTTATCTCATCGCGGACAAGGTGGAAAATCACGGCAACATTGAAACTGACGGCGGCAACATCGGGCTGGCGGCGGGGCAGACGGTGACGTTGAGCGAGCGCCCGGATGGTCGCGGCATGAGCATGAACGTCACGTTGCCGCAAGGCTCGGTGGACAATTATGGTAACCTTATTGCCGACGGCGGCACGATTGCGTTGAACGCCAAGGTGGTAAACCAAAACGGTCTGGTGCAGGCAAACTCGGTGCAAAACCGAAATGGGGTGATTGAACTGGTGGCGGCGGACTCGGTAAGTTTGGGTGCAGATTCTAAACTGTTGGCACAAGGCGACGATTCGGCGGAGGGCAGCGCGGGCGGCTCCGTGACAATCAAGGCGGGAAATAATTTTAGCGACACGGCGGGAAGCGTCATTAAAACCACCGGCGGTGCGCACGGCGGCAATGGCGGCAACGTGGAAATCAGCGCGGTGAACATTTCAGCCGTGCACTCCAAGTTGGACGCCAGCGCACAGGCTGGCTACTCCGGTGGAAAATTTTTACTCGATCCAGTTGATGTGCTGCTCGGCGTGGATGGCGTAGATGTGACGACGGCCTTCGCAGGTTTTTCAAGCATTTTGGTCCAGGCGTCCGGCAATATCACGCTGGAATCAGGAACGGTTTGGGATTTGAGCGGCAGCACCGGCGTGAATTCCGGCACGGCGACGTTGCAGGCGGGCGGCGACATCATTTTTAACAGTAACTCGTTAATCACGGATGCGAACAACTGGTCGTTGAATTTGATGGCAGGCATGGATCCTACTTTCAGCACGGTGCAGTCCGGCGTGGGCAACATTTATCTCAACGGCGGTGCGGGGAAAACTTTCAACGGCGCAATCCAGCTGGCACAGGGAAATGTTAATCTGACAGCGGGTAACAACATTCTTGTGGGCGGTGGTTATGTCCGCACAGTTGGCGGCGGCAGCATCATGGCGGACGCATTGGCGGGCAGCGTCAATACCGGCACGCTGGCGGCGGGCTATACTTTTCAGACGTCATCTTCTGCCGCTGGTGGCTATTCGGTCTCGTCAAACCTTGGCGGCATGAGCACGGCGGCGGGCGGCGATGTGGACATCACCGCCGGACAAAATGTCACCAGTCTTCTACCGACCAGCAGCAAGCCGGCGGGCGACGCGGGTTGCGGCGCGTTTGGTTCCGAGGCGGGCAATGTGACGATTACGGCTGGCGGGAATGTGGCCGGGCATTATGTTGTTGCGAACGGAACCGGCACGATTACAGCGGGCGGCAGTGCGGGCACGGCCACGACGCAATTGGCGTTGAGCCTGGTCGCGGGCGGTTGGAGCGTGAATGCCGGCCAGAACATTGTGCTTCAGGAGGTGCGCAATCCGAATGGTATTTTCAACAACGTCGGCTCCAAATCTACGCCCAGCTACCACTATTTCGATTATGCACCCGGTGATTATTTGAATTTGATTGCCGGCAATTCTGTGGAAATTGTCGGTGGCAATCTGCCAAGAAATTCCACGACATTTGACCGCAACATCCCGGTGATTCTGCCCGGCATTTTGAACGTGAATGCCGGGCCGGGCGGTTTTACGCTCGACAACAACCTCATTTTGTTTCCGTCGCCGCAAGGCAGTCTAGTTATTAAAACCTCTGGCGGCGGCGGGTTGTTCGGCAACAACAACGGCAACTTGGTGGGCCTGACGATGTCCGACAGCGCAGCCAGACAATATGCCGCGAGCGGAGCGTTCGGCTATTATGACCATGCACCTGTGCCATTGCATTTGAATAATCCCACGCCGGTGACGCTCAACATCGCCGGCGACATGGATAATCTTTTGATTGCCGCTCCCGAAGCGGCGCAAATCACAGTCGGCGGCAGCATGAATAACAGCCGTTTCATCGGCCAAAACCTGCACGCCACCGACGTTACCAGCATCACCGTCGCCGGTGACATTCAGAACCGCAACGAATTTACCAGTGTCAGCCTCGCAACCGCGCCGGATGTGGCATTGTTATCCCAAGCCTATCCGCCGGATAATTTTTACACTTCATTGGCCAGTTCGTTGCATTATGACCCCGTGACGCATCTACTCACCTTTCAAGGCCGCATGACGGCTCTGCAACTCCAAACCTTGACTAGCCTGACAATCCAAGTATTGGACGGCAACGGCGTTCCAGAGGTGGATGGCAACGGCAATCCCATTCTCAAAACAGTTTCCATTCTTGACCCGGCCACTGCCAACGCGCTCTTCGCCGGCAGTCAGGATATCCAAAGCAGTTCCAACACGGGATATGTGATTGGCGGCGGCGGTATTTTCAATATCACTGCCCGCAACATGGATCTCGGCACCACGGCGGGCATTCAGTCAGCCGGACCGCTGAACAACTACGCGCTGGCAAATTATTTTACCCACGGAGCTGACCTGAACGTGAATCTCTCTGGCAATCTTGATATGTTTTCCACTTCGATTTCATCTTACAACGGCGGCGCGGTGAACGTAAATGTAGCCGGAAATGCCAACATCGGTTCCACCAGTTTCGCGGGCAACGACCAAGTGGCGCGCGGAATCTTCAGTGTGCAGAAAAGCGATGTGAACGTCATTACCGGCGGCGACATCAATATCAACGGTTCGCGCATCGCCGCCTACGATGGCGGCAATCTCACAGTGGAATCGCTTGATGGCAACATTGATGCGGGCACGGGCGGACGCGGTTCGGTGACGGTCGAAGAGGTCTATGTGGATCCAATAACGCGCCAGGTTTTGACGCATGCCGCCGTGATTCCCGGCAGCGGCATTTTGGCGACAACTTTTCCCCAACCGTTTTCAGGCTCGGGTTTTCCCGCCTCAAAAAATACGGTCGGCAACATTCTAGTAGAAACGCCCAATGGCAATGTCCTCGCCAGCGAAGGCGGCATCGTCCAGCTTCCGCTCAACGGCGTGAACAGTCCGAACGCCATCGTGCAGGTTTTGGCTGGCTATGAGCTGCGCGATCCGAATGGGAATCGTCTCACAGCTTCTAGTCTGGTGACTGATGATTTGGTTCAAGGCAGTTTGGCTGCGGCTACACCCGGCGACTTGCCGCGCACGGTGGTGTTAGACAAGCAGCGCATTCAAGTCTCCACCGCCGTCTGGTCGGAACTCAATTCTCTGCTCGGACTTTCACCCGGCAGCGGTCAGGTTATTGATCTTAATGCTTCGGCCAACCAATCGGGTTTGACGGCTTACTTGCTCGGAACCAGCTCGTCATTAACAGGATTCAGTTTTCAGACGCAAACTACCACCGGGCAGAACATTAACGCCTCCGGCTCCGGCGTCATTGGCAGTAATGTGAAACTTGATGCGACCGGCAATATCATCGGCGTCATCTTTGCCCGCAACAACCTCGACCTCGCCGCCAAAAACAATGTCAACGTCACCGCGCTGGCACAGGGCAACGTCAACGCCAACGCCGGCGGCACAATTTCTGGCACGCTCGTTGGCATCGGCGGCGTGAACGCCAGCGGCAGTTCCATTGATGCTTCCTTGTTGTCGCAAAACGTCACCGCCAGCGGCGACACCAGCGGTGCCAAAGAGGGTTTTGCCCAAGGAACCGCCGCCAACTCCACCAGCCAGGGTTTATCCAACGACAGCACGACTGCCGTCACAAAATCGAGCGGCACGGACGATGACGATGCGTTGAAGAAAAAGAAAACGATTGGTCTAGCGCAGAAGGTAGGGCGGGTGACGGTGATTTTGCCGGTGAAGAAGCTGTCTGAGAAGGCGACGGGGAACGATCCGTTGTGAGCCGGTCAGTTTAAATTTGAACCGAACTAAAAACTAATAATTAAGAACTAAATATTTATGATGCAACCGATGTTGGCCAATGCGGCCGTGTATGCGATTGAGAACGCGACGACGGAGGGCAAGATCACGTGTATCGTGCTGCTGCTGCTCTCGCTCTTCAGCTGGACGATCATTCTCACGAAAATCCGGCAACTGATGATTGCGCGCGGAGCGACGAAGAAGTTTCTGGCGGCCTACGCCAGCACGCGCGATCCGCTGGACATCCGCAACCGGGGCGAAGAGTTTGACGGCGCGCCGGCCTATGCGCTTTACGAGCGCGGGGCGGATGAACTGTTGTATCACCTGAAGAACAACCCGGTGGAGGTCAAGGGCGGCGTGGTGGTGCAAAGCATGGGCGACGGCAACACCGACCAACTGGCGCGGGCGAAGACGACGAAGATCAGCGCGGCGTCCTACGAGGCGGTGAAGGTGGTTTTGGAAGAGGCGGCCTCGGCGCAGGCGATGTCCTTGGAAAAAGGGATGATTGTGCTTTCAACCGCAGTGGCGGGCGGGCCGTTCATCGGTTTGCTGGGCACGGTCTGGGGCGTCATGTCCACGTTTGCGGGCATCGCGGAGAAGAACTCGGCGAGCCTGACGACGATGGCGCCCGGTGTCGCCGCCGCGCTGGTGGCGACGGTCACGGGGCTGCTGGTGGCGATTCCGGCGATGTTCGGTTACAACTTCATGGTGACGACCATCCGGCACATCACGCAGGAGCTGGACGGTTTTGCGACGCGTTACGCCAACCAGATCGAGCACGCTTACGTGGATAATCGCGACATCGAGGACAAGATTGCGGGCGCGCTGCTGCGTCATGAAAAGTCCGCGCCCACGCAGTTCTAGGAGTGCTTCCATGAAGAAGTGTTCGCACAGCGCGCATGAGTCGCTGACGGAGTTGAACATCACGCCCTTGTTGGATCTGGCGTTTGTGTTGCTGGTGATCTTCATCATCACGACCATTCCGCCGGTGAAAGACATGGACCTGAAGTTGCCGACGGCGTCGAAGCACCAGAAAGATCCGCCGCACAAGGCGAAATACCTCTCGGTTCCCGCCAGCGGCAACCTGTTCATCGACCGCGAAGAAGTGAAAGTGGAAGATTTGCTGGGGCGGCTCATCAGCATGCGCACGGACGACCCGGATTTGAACGTCATCGTGCGCGGCGACGGCAAGACGAAGTATCGGCAGATCCGCACCGTGCTGGACATCTGCCAGCAGGCGAACATCGTGAAGGTGGATCTGGCCACGGAAATCAACAAGTAGTTTTGAATTTAAGTTTATAATTTTGAATTACGAACCGCGCGATTTTCCGCCAACTAAAAAACTAAAAACTAAGCACTAAAAACTTTTTCCATGCTTCCGCAATCACAACCGAAGAAGAAGAAAAATTCGTCAAAAGCGAATCTCATCATCTCGGCGGTGTTCCATGGCATCCTCGTGGGCGTGCTGTTTTACTTTGCGGCCAAGGAAGGTTTGCTCGGCAAGAAGGTGCAGAAGATTGCCGTGGAGATGGTGAAGGAAAAAAAGCCGGAGCCGGAAAAACCCAAGCCCGAGCCGCCAAAAATCGAGCCGCCCAAGGTGGAGCCGCCGAAAATTGAAGCGCCCAAAGTGGAAACCGTGAAAGCGCCGCCGGTCACCGCGCCGCCCGTGGTCGCGCCGCCGGCGAACGACGTGCCTTCCTTTGAATTTGAAGGCGGCAAAGCCGTCAACTCCGAGAGCGACCCGGTGCAGCTTTACAAAGGCTACATCGAATACACCCTGCGCTCGAAATGGAACCGGCCGGAAAACCTGCCCGACGACAGCTACGCCGCCGAGGTCGCCGTCAACGTGGACCGCGAAGGCCACCTGACCGCGGCGCAATGGCTGAAAGGCAGCGGTGATGCGCAGTGGGATCAGACGGTGAAAGATGTGTTCAAACTGGTGACCCTGATTGACCGCCGGCCGCCCACGAATTTTCCGCCGAACGTGGTCATCCGCTTTGACGTGCAGGAAGAAACTGAACCCGTGTTGAATCAATGAGCCTCAAGAAGACCTCCAAACGCGGCCACGGCACGATGAGCGAGCTGAACATCACGCCGCTGCTCGACCTTGTGTTCGTGCTGCTCGTCATTTTCATCATCACCACGCCGCAGCTCGTCAACAACCTCGAAATCAACCTGCCCTCCGGCAAGAAACCGCCGGCGGACACCAAACCGAAGCCGCCCAGCCGCATCAACGTCAGCAACGCCGGCCAGATCACGCTCAATGACGAAGTTGTCACCGTCCCGCAGTTGAAGGATAAACTGGCCGCGCTGAAATCCGCCAACCCCGACCTCGGCGTCGTCGTCAAGGGCGGCGACGACACCGACTACCAGATCATGGTCAATGTCATGGACACCCTCCGCCAGCTCGACATCACCAAAATGGGCCTCGCCACCGAATAAAAATAAACTTTAAAAAAAAGCGTTGAAATGACAGCCGGTCACTAGGAGATAAACGGTCAAAGGACACGAGTGGGTTGCAAATATTTCAATGCCCGCCGCTATTTTTAACGGAAAGTCCGTGCGCGTCGTTAGACTTAAAGGTGACGATCAGCAGCGTGAGCAGTGCGGCCAGCCCCATGCTGGCGCCGCCCAGAACGAGAGCATTCATCGGCTCGCTGTGGAGAAAAGATTTCAGCACAAAGCCGAGCAGTCTGGACGCGATTATTTGCGGCAGCACGATGAACAGGTTGAACATTCCCATCATGACGCCGATTTTTTCCTTGGGCAGCGCGGGCGCGAGCATGGCGTAAGGCATCGAGAGAATGCTCGCCCACGCGACGCCAACCGCCGTCATGGAAATAAGCAGTTGATGTTTGTCTGACATCAACGGCACAGACGCCAAGCCCAGCGCGCCAACGGCGAGGCACAGAACGTGCATCATTTTCGGGCCGGTGTATTTCGTGCCCCACAGCAGCACGAAGGAAAAAATGAAACAGATGGCGTTGTAGCCTGCGAAACAAAAACCGGACCACGCACCGGCAGCTTCCATTTCCGGCGTGCCAGCGGACGCGTGGAAAATATTTTTGGCAACAGCAGGTGAAAAATAAACCCACATCGCAAACATCCCAATCCAAGTAAAAAATTGCACCAGACCGAGTTCCCACATCCGCCGGGGCAGATGCAGCACCAATGCAAAAATGTCGCCAAGGCCGAGCGTCCAGTCGAATTTCCGGGCGCGAATTTCTGCGAGTTCAGCGGCGGAGGGCGGATATTCTTTGGTCGAGAAAACGGTCCACAACACCGCGCCCAAAAACGCCGCCGCGCCGATGTAAAAGGAAACGCGCGGTTGACCAGCGCGGCAAAGACGCGGGCGGTTTCGGCACGGCGGCGCAACCGGTAAGCATTAGAAGTCCGACCACCCACAACCCGCACCAGGCAATCGAAACGCACGAGAACCGCACCGGCAATTTAATTATTTTCATGCCGTGAATTTATCACCACCCATGAAAACGCGTGAATTGATAAAACATTTCAGCCATCGACAGACTCGATGTGCGCCTGCATTGAAGATTAGGCTAAAAATATTCTACGAACTGGCGCTCGTGTAACGGCGCACGGAGTAGCGCCAGAACATTTCCGAAATCACCGCCCACACCGCGCCGATGCCCAGCAGCAGCAGCCAGGCCGACGGCGCGGTGATTTTATCCGCCAGCACCCGCACCGGCACATTGCTCACGAGCAGCACCGGCAGCGCAAAGGTGAACACCGCCTTGAACGCGCCGCGAAACGCCTCATCCGGCATCCGCGCGATGTTGAAGAGTTGATAGTAGCCCCAGACGATGCCCTGCGCCCGCACCGTCCAGAAACAGACCGTCGCGAGGATGAACATCAGCGAGTAGTGGAGCAAAATCCCCACGCCGCACAGCGCGGCGAAGCCCGTGAGCTGGCCGACGGTGGGATGCAAATGCAACTTCCCCGCCGCAAAAACCATGACGCACACGGCGAACAAAGCGTTGACGAACCCGCCCAGATCCACCACGCGCAGCGAGACGAGAAAACGCGTATTGACCGGCAGCAACAGTAGAAAATCCATCTTGCCGGTGCGGACGAGTTCCGAAAGGTTGGTGCAGTTGGTCAGGAAAAAGGCCTGATACAACTGTTGGATGAAATTGCTCGCGCCGATGAGCAGCACATATTCCCACGGCGTCCAGGTGCCGATGGTTTTCGTCTGCGAATACAGCACGGAGACAAAGCAGAGTTGTAGACCGAACCAGAGCAGTTCCACCACGATCCACAGGATGAAGTTGCCCTTGAAAGACATCTCGCGCGTCACGGAAGTTTTCCAGAGCGCGGCGTAGAGCGAAAGATAGCGAGTAAGTTGTTTCATCTTGGAATCGCAATTATCAACCGCCAAAGGCGGAATATTTTTTCACACCGCGCCGCCACATGAAGCGCGCAAAGATGTAAGCGACGATGACCCAGAGGATTTGCGTGACCAACCCCAGCCACAGGGCCGCGCCGGAAGTTTTGCCCATGTAAATCGAGATGGAAAAATAAAGTTGATACGGAAACGGCGTGCAAAAAAGGATTTGTTTCATGAGCGGCGGCAGCACATCGAGCGGGAACAGATGGCCGCTGGCGAGGTATTCAAACGCAAACAGGATGAAGATGAAGGTGGTGATCTCCAGCAGCCAAAACGCGAGCATGGCCATGGCGAAGGAGATGAAAAATTGCAGCAGCGCGGTGAAAACGAGTGACACCAGAAATATACCGAAGGTGAACGCATCCGGCGGCGGGATGAAGTATTGCCGGAAACAGAAAATAAAAATCGCCAGCGGAATCGCCGCCATGGAGATGAACGCGAGCCGCCCGGAAAAGAAGAGCGACAGGCGATACCACAGGTAATCCACGGGCTTGAGCAGGAACTGGCTGATGTTGCCCTCGCGGATGTCGGCGGCGATCTGCCAGTCGTCCTCATTGACCGCCGTCATCACATCCACGATGGCGACCATGAGGTAATAAAAAATCATCTGCGCCTCGGTGTAGCCATTGTGCGCGCCGGTCTGGCCGTTGTCGCGGTAGATCGTGCGCCAGAGCGAGAGCATGGCAAAGAGCGGGATGAAGCTGAACAGCGTGCGCGTGAGGTAATTGAACCGATACTGCAAATTGTTTTGCAGGCCGATGTTGATGACGTGGAGATATTTTTTCATCCGGGCGCGACGCGGTTCTTTTTCGCCGTTTTCCAACGGGGCGTAAAGCATAAACGAAAATTTGCCGCGCGCGCGCAAAAGATTTTTGTCGCGGTATGAAGATGCGGCGGGCGGCGGGAAAAATATGTTTGCCGTGGCGGGCGTTACAAATTAGTTTCAGCGCCATGCCGGATGGAGACCGGCATAAAATTTTAAGGAATCATTCTTACTCATGAACAAACCGCTTGCGAACGCAGAACTCAACGAAATCGTGGCCGGGCTGAAAAAACTGTCCCGCAACCTGTGGTGGTGCTGGAATCAGGAGGCGCAGGATTTTTTCTACGAGCTGTCGCCGCGCGGCTGGCAGAACATGTTTCACAATGCGGTGGCGGTGCTGCACGAGGTTTCCGACCAGGAGCTGCGCGCGCGTTTGCAGGATGACCGTTTCGCCGGCCGGGCGCGCACTGTGCTGCGCGAGTTCGAAGCCTACATGGGCGAGAAAAAAACCTGGGGCCACACCAACGCGCCGAAGCTCTACAAAAATCCGGTGGCTTATTTTTCCGCAGAGTTCGGGTGGCACGAATCACTGCCGATTTCCGCCGGCGGTCTGGGCATCCTCGCGGGCGACCACACCAAATCGGCAAGCGACCTGGGTCTGGGCTTTGTCGGCATCGGATTGTTTTACCGCGAAGGCTATTTTCAGCAGGCGATTGATTCCAACAACTGGCAGACGGAATATTACAATCCCGTTGATCCACATAATATCCCGATCGAGCCGCTACTGGACGCGGATGGCAAACGGCTGGTTTGCGAAGTGGAAATCGGCCTCAACGTCGTGAGCTTTCAAGTCTGGCGCGTGAACGTCGGCCGCGTGCCGGTGTATTTGCTGGACACGAACCTGCCGCAGAACGAATCGCTTTACCGCGATTTGACGTGCCGCGTTTACGGCGGCGACAGCACGACGCGCATCATGCAGGAAATTTTGCTGGGCATCGGCGGCGTGCGTTTGCTCCGCGCGCTCGGCCACGCGCCCTCGACGTTCCACATGAACGAAGGCCACGCGGCGTTTCTCACGCTGGAACTCATCCGCGAAAAAATGGCGGCGGGCAAAACTTTTGACGAGGCGCAGGCGTTGACCAAGCCGGAATGTATTTTCACCACGCACACGCCGGTCGAAGCGGGTCACGACCGGTTCACGCCCGAATTGATGAACTACGCATTGCAGCGTTATTTGTCCAACCAGCTGGTGCCGTTCAATGACATTCTCGCGCTCGGTCGCGTAAAGCCGGACGACACACATGAGCCGTTCTGCATGACGGTGCTGGCGCTGAAACTGTGTCGCGCGGGCAACGCCGTCAGCGAACTGCACGGCGAAGTCAGCCGCCACATGTGGCAGAGCCTTTACAACGTGCCCGAAAAAGATGTGCCCATCGGCCACATCACCAACGGCATTCACCTGCTCGGCTGGATGAAAGGTTCCGTGCGCCAGTTCTGGCGGCGGAAATTGACCGACGGCCAGAACAACGAAACGCAGTTCTTCCGCGACAAGTTCGGGGCGGACTGGTCATCTGTCATCAACAATGCAGATTTCTGGCACAAGATGACCGATACGGAATTTGTCAGCGACGAGGAACTCTGGGCGCTGCGTTACAAACTGCGCCGCGAATTGATTGAATTTGCCCGCCGCAAACTGCTCCTGCAAAGCCAGCGCGTGACGCCCGGCGATTTCATCCGCTTCGATCATCTGCTGAATCCCGACGCGTTGACCATCGGCTTCGCGCGCCGTTTCGCCACTTACAAACGCGCGCCGTTGATTTTCCAGCAGTTCGACAACATCGTGAAACTCGTTCGCGACAAGCAGCGTCCCGTGCAATTTATTTTTGCCGGTAAAGCCCATCCGCGCGACGACGACGGCAAACGTTTCATTCAACAGATTATTCATTTGAGCAAACACAGCGAACTCGCCGGCAATCTGGTGTTCCTCGAAAACTACGACATTCACGTCGCGCGCCAGATGGTCAGCGGTTGCGACATCTGGTTGAATAACCCGCGTCGTCCGCTCGAAGCGTCCGGCACCAGCGGCATGAAGGCGAGCTGCCACGGGTGCATGGGCTTCAGCATCATGGACGGCTGGTGGCGCGAAGGCTACGACGGCACGAACGGTTTTTCCATCGGCGACGACAGTCATTCGCCCATCGTCGAAGAACAGGACCGCGTGGACAGCGCGAACCTTTACCGCACACTCACCGAGCAGGTCGTGCCGGAATTTTACAACCGCGATGCCAACGGCATCCCGCGCGCCTGGCTCAAACGCATGCGCAACTCGATGGCCACGCTCGTCTCGCAATTCACCACCGACCGCATGGTCAAGGAATACACCAACAAGTATTACCAGCCGAAATAATCACCTTTGCGGAATTAAACAAAACGGCGCGAAGAAAAATCTTCGCGCCGTTTCTGTTTTGAGATTTTTGGTTAAAGATGACGGCGTTGTTTCACCTTGAGTTGCGTCAACGCGTGCAAGAGTGACGACTGAACCGTAGCCGTTTCCTCCTCGCCCAATTTTTCCGCAAGGCGCGCTTCGGCACGTTGGCGGGCTTCTTCGGCTTTCGCTGCATCAATGTTTTCCGCGCGAATCGCCATGTCCGTCAGGATGGAAATCTTTTCACCGGTGATTTGCACAAAACCATCGCCGACGGCGAGGAAAATATTTTCGGCGCCTTTCTTCGCGATGATTTCGCCTGCGACAAGCTGTGTCATCAGCGGCATGTGCTGCGGCAAAATTCCCATTTCGCCCTCGATGCCGGTGAGCGTGACCATGTCCACGTCGTCGGAATACGTTTTCGCTTCCGGGGTGACAATTTCGAGTTTGATCGTGGCCATGTTAAATTTTGAATCGGTTCAACGGTTCACGCATCACGCTTCTTTGATTTCGTCGATGCCGCCCTTCATGTAAAAATTCTGTTCGGCCACGTCGTCGTGCTTGCCTTCGAGAATTTCCTTAAACGCGCGGACGGTGTCTTCGCGCGAGACCTGCTTGCCTTCGCGACCGGTGAAAACCTGCGCGACGGTGAACGGCTGGCTCATGAACTTCTGGATCTTGCGCGCGCGGAAAACGGTCATCTTGTCCTCGGCGGAAAGTTCGTCCATGCCGAGGATCGCGATGATGTCCTGCAAATCCTTGTAGCGCTGCAAAACTTTCTGCACGCCACGCGCGACGTCGTAATGTTCCTGCCCGACAATTTCCGGCGTGAGCGCGCGGGAACTGGACGACAGCGGATCCACGGCGGGAAAAATACCCAGCTCGGCGATGGAACGTTCCAACACGATGGTCGCGTCCAGATGCGCGAACGTCGTGGCCGGCGCGGGATCGGTCAAGTCGTCGGCAGGCACGTAAACGGCCTGAAACGACGTGATGGAACCTTTCTTGGTCGAGGTGATGCGTTCCTGCAAGTCGCCCATTTCGGCGGCGAGCGTCGGCTGATAACCGACGGCGCTCGGCGTGCGGCCGAGCAGCGCGGAAACTTCCGAACCGGCCTGCGAGAAACGGAAGACGTTGTCCACGAACAGCAGCACGTCCTGATTTTTTTCGTCGCGGAAATATTCCGTCACGGCGAGCGCCGACAGCGCCACGCGCAGACGCGCACCCGGAGGTTCGTTCATCTGGCCATAAACAAGACCGATGCGTGAGCCGGGTTCGATGATCGGCAAACCGTTTTCGCCGATGACCGGATGGCCTTTTGCATCCTTCTGAACTTTGATGACGCCGGCCTCGATCATTTCGTTATAAAGATCGTTACCTTCGCGCGTGCGTTCACCGACGCCCGCGAACATCGAGATACCACCGTGCAGTTTCGCGATGTTGTTGATGAGTTCCATGATGACGACGGTCTTGCCGACGCCGGCACCACCGAACGCGCCGACCTTGCCACCTTTCAAAAACGGACAGATCAAATCAATGACCTTGATGCCGGTCGCCAAAATCTGCGGGCTAGTGGACTGATCCACAAGCGGCGGCGCGGCGCGATGGATCGGCAGATATTTGTCCGCCTTCACCGGGCCTTGTTCGTCCACGGCCTCACCGGTGACATTGAACACGCGGCCCATGACGGCCTCGCCCACGGGCATGGAAATCGGCGCGCCGGTGTCGGTGACTTCGTAGCCGCGCTTGAGGCCTTCGGTGGTGCTCATGGCGACGGCGCGCACCCAGTTGTCGCCGAGGTGCTGCTGCACTTCGAGCGTCAGCTTGACGGGCTGGCCGGACACGGTGAAGTTCACCACGAGCGCATTGTAAATGGCGGGAAGCTGGCCGGGAAATTCCACGTCCACGACCGGGCCGATGATTTGAACGATTTTGCCTGTGTTCATAAAATTCTAATTTCAGCCCACCGCCATTTGGGCGGTGGTGATTTCCAACAATTCCTTCGTGATGTTCGCCTGACGCAGCTTGTTGTATTCGAGCGTCAAATCTTTGATCAATTGCTTCGCGTTGTCCGTCGCGTTTTTCATCGCGACCATGCGCGCACTCTGTTCGCTGGCCTTGGCCTCGAGCAAAATCTGGTGCATCTGAAAATTCAAACTGTGCGGCAGCAACTCGCTTAACACGCTTTTTTCGTCTGGCTCAAATTCAAATGAATCCGTCCGCACGCCAGCGCTTTGCAATTCCTGTTCCGGCGCGTTGACACCGGCCGTGACGGCCTGAATTTTTCCGACCGGCAAAAACGGAATCGTTTTCGGCTGCTGCACCAGGGTCGAAACGAATTTCGTGTATAAAATATCCACGGCATCCGCTTCGTTCTTCAAAAACAGATCCTGCGCAAATTTTGAAATCGCCCGCGCCTCGGCAAACGTCGGCGCGTCTTTGTAAGTGAATTCCGCGACCAACTGCCGTTTCGTGCGCGCGACAAACTGTGACGCCTTGCGGCCGGCAGTGATATAAACCGTCGTGTTTTTGTCGAGCTTCGCCACCTCGCGAAACAGATTACTGTTCAAGCCGCCGCACAAACCACGATCCGAACTCACGACGATGATCGCGCGCTTTTTCACATCGCGGATTTCCATCAGCGGATGCTTGAACGATGCGATGCGCGGACCGGCTTCGGCCAGAATCGCATTCATCAAATCCGCATACGGACGCCCGACCAGCGCGGCCTGCTGCGCCTTGCGCATCTTGGCGGCGGCAACCATCTGCATCGCCTTCGTAATCTGGGCGGTGTTCTTGACCGACTTGATGCGTCGGCGTATGTCGCGCGTGCTGGGCATGAAAAATTAGCGGTAGCTCTGCTTGAATTCCGTCACGGCCGCTTTCAGTTCGGCGGCAATCGCGTCGCTGATGGCTTTCTCGTTGCGCACTTTCGTGAGTAACTCGGCTTTGCGCGTGGCGATGAAATCAATGAGCTTGGCTTGAAAATCCTTAATCTTGTCCACGGCCACATCGTCCACGAAACCATTTTGCGACGCCCACAACACGACCACCTGCACTTCGACCGGCATCGGGCTGTATTGGTTCTGCTTGAATAATTCGACGATGCGTTTGCCGCGTTCGAGCAACGCCTGCGTTTTCGCATCGAGGTCGGAACCGAACTGCGCGAACGCCGCGAGTTCGCGGAATTGTGCGAGATCACCTTTGATACGACCGGCGACTTGTTTCATCGCCTTGATTTGCGCGGCGGAACCGACGCGGGAAACGGAGAGACCGACGGAAACAGCGGGGCGAATGCCTTGATAAAACAAATCGGTTTCCAAGTAAATCTGGCCGTCCGTGATGGAGATCACGTTCGTCGGAATGTAAGCGGAAACGTCACCGGCCTGCGTCTCAATGATTGGCAATGCGGTTAGTGAACCATTGCCATATTTTTCAGAGACGCGCGCGCTGCGTTCGAGCAAACGGCTGTGGAGATAAAACACGTCACCCGGATAAGCTTCGCGACCCGACGGACGTTTCAAGATGAGCGCGACCTGGCGATACGCAACGGCGTGCTTGGACAAATCATCATAAATAATCAACGCATCCATGCCGTTATCCATGAACCATTCACCAATCGCCGCCCCGGTGAACGGCGCGAGATATTGGTTCGACGCGGAATCGGAAGCCGCCGCCACAACGATGATCGTGTAAGGCATAGCGCCCGCTTCTTCCAAAATACCGATGACGCGCGCAATGCTGGATTGCTTCTGGCCGATGGCGACGTAGATGTTGTAGATCGGACGGAAATTTTTATCACCGGCGGTTTCAGCGACCTTGTTGATGCGCGCCTGATTGATCATCGCGTCCACGCCAATCGTGGTCTTGCCCGTGCCACGGTCACCGATGATCAGTTCGCGCTGGCCGCGACCGATCGGAACCATCGCGTCAATCGCCATGATGCCAGTCTGCACCGGCTGGCTGACGGATTTACGGCGGATGATGCCGGGCGCAATTTTTTCAACCGGATATGAAACGTCGCTTTTGATCGGACCTTTGCCATCAAGCGGCTGGCCAAGCGTATTGACCACGCGGCCAAGCAATCCTTTGCCGACCGGCACTTGCAAAAGTTTTCCCGTCGTGCGGACTTCATCGCCCTCTTTAATCTTGGTGTAATCGCCGAGAATGATCGCGCCAACTTCGGTTTCTTCCAAGTTGAGCGCAAGGCCGGTAACGCCGTTGCCGAAGTCCAACATTTCGTTGAGCATCGTGTCGGTCAGGCCTTCGATCTTCGCCACGCCGTCGCCGATTTCGCGGACGGTGCCGACATTCTGTTTGGCCGTCGCGGTTTTCGCGCCGCTGATCTGGGCTTCAATTTCCTGTAGCAAGTTACTCATAAAATTTCGTTAAAAGCTTTCTTCCAATTTCTGCAAACGCATTTTCACACTGCCGTCATAAAGGTCGCTGCCGATCTGGATCCGCAATCCGCCGATGAGCGCTGGATTCTGCGCAAACGAAATGCTTACGCCCGCGCCATATTTCTTTTTGATCTCGCCCGTCACTTCCGCCTGTAAATCGGCGGTCAACGGCGTCGCGCTTTCGACGCGCGCCGCGTGCTGTTCCAGATCCATCTTCACCAAACGATGCAAGCGCGACAAAATCTCGACGTAGCCGCGCGGCTTTTGGGTGGTCAGCAACGTGACCGTCTGCCGAACTTTGTTTTCGTCCAACAATCCGTTGACGTGGCAACTCCGAAACAGTTGCCGGGCGTCGCGCTGTGCTTGTTTGGAAATTTTCATTCCGGTTTGGTCGGCGTGAAATGCTGAATCCGAATTAAGCGGACAATTGTTTCTCGGTTTCTTCCGCCAGACGTTTTTGGTCGTCCGCCGAAAGAATTTTTCCAGTGACGGTTGAGGTTGTCTGCACCACGAGGCGGCCAACTTCGCGCTTCAATGACGCGAGCATCTGCGCGCGTTCCTGCGCGGCGGCTTCGCGCGCCTTGGTGACAATCTGCTCAGCAGCGGCGATGGCCTTCTGCGTTTCCGTTTCGCGCACGCGCGCGGCGGCCTGACGCGCGTCGTCAATCAACTTGTTCGCCTTGTCGCCGGCGTCGGCCAGAATTTTCTGGCGGTCGGCCTCGGTCTGCACAAGTTGCGCCTTGATCTTGTCCGCGCCAGCGAGGCTGTCGGCGATTTTCTGCCGACGCTCCGCAAGCACGACCGCAATCCGCTTAAAGGCCAGCTTGTTCAGGAGCAGGAAGACCAGCGAAAAGCTGATCAACTGCGCGATGAACTCCGGCCATTTTACGCCAAGGGTTTCGAGCATAACGCCTCAATTACTTGGTCGGAATCACGATCCAGGCGAGGATCGCCATACCTTCGGCGAGCGCCATGCCGATGAACATGAACGTCAGGATTTTGCCGGCGAGTCCGGGATTACGGCTCATGGCGATGACGCCGCCAGCCGACGCAATGCCGATGCCGATGGCCGCGCCACCGAAGGCGAGACCGATGTGAAGGTTTCCGTAAGCTTCTGCGAGCATCATAACTTTTCTTTCTTTTTGGTTTTGGTTGTCACAGCCGTTTTGACGCGGCTGCAAATGGTTAATTTTTCAATGGCCGTGTTCGTCCGACGGCGTGCATAGCGTGCCGACGAACGCAATCGTCAACATCGCAAACACGAACGCCTGCAATACGCAAACCGCCGTTTCAAACAAATATCCCGGCAACGACAGCAGCACCGACCAGAAAATATTTTTTTGCGCCAGCGCCATCGTCAGCATCGTCTCGCCGCCATACACGTTGCCGTAAAGACGCAGCGCGAGCGCGACCGGACGGATGAACAAAATGGAAAATGTTTCCATGATGCCGATGAAAATGAACAATAGGAACAGCGGCACGAACGCCAGCTTGGTCGTTTCCACTTTCACCGCGAAGATGTGTTTGATCAAACCAATCGGACCGTTGTATTTCACCGCCCAATACAAACTCATCACGAAGAAAATGGAAGCCATGGCGAAAGTCAGGTTCGCATCGGAGGTCGGCGGGCGGAAAAACGGCGTGTGCGTTTCGTGAATGGCGAACGGCAGCGAACTCGCCGTGTCGCGGATGCCGTAGCCGATGCTGCCGACACCCGGAATCAAATCCACAAAGTTCGCCAGCACCGCAAAAAGGAAAAATGTTGTTGCAAACGGAAACACCCAGCGGACAACTTTTGGTTCCAGCACGCCGCCAGCCAATTCTTCCCACGCTTCGCAAAGCACTTCGAGCAGGTTTTGCATTCCCGACGGAACCAGCTTGATGTTCCAAGTGCTGACTCGAACGATGACCAAAATCAAAAGCGCGACAATCCAAGTGCAGATAATGGAATTGGAAACCGGCAGCGGCCCGATATGAAACAATGCGGGCGCAATCGGCGCAACCACCGGCGCAGCGGCTTCGGTTGCAGCTTTGACGGTTTCCGTCGTTGCCGGAGAACTAGCGGCGGACTGCGCGTTTACGCTCGCCGCAAAAATCGCGAGCAGAAACGCACCGGCTAAAATGATTTTGCTGAATTGCTTCAATTCTAAATTGTTTCGGGCGACACAGATTGAGCGGCAGTTGAAACCAATCGTGTTTCCGTGAACGCAAAATTTGCCTAATCGTGAAAAAATTCACAAGCATTTTTTGGAAAAATTTTGGTGCAATGTTTCCGGCGTTTCGCCGCGCTCGCGCAACTTTCGCAAACTCAAAGCGTCGTGACGTTTGGCAAGGCGCTCACCTTCGTCATCCAGCATCAAATCGCAATGGAAAAATTTTGGCACGGTCAAACCCAGCACGCGATATAGCAAAATTTGGCGCGCGGTGCTGATGAGCAGATCCGCGCCGCGCACGACCTCGGTGATTTGCATCGCGGCGTCGTCCACGACACACGCGAGCTGGTAGGCCGGGACATTGTCGCCGCGCCAGACGACAAAATCGCCGAAGTTTTTTCCGGCGATGAATTTTTGCGCGCCAAGATTTTCGTCGTGAAAAGAAATCGTCTCGCCATCGGGAACGCGGAAGCGCCAGGAGAACTTGGTTGCAGGTTGCAGGTTGAAACCTTTTTCCCGGCACGTTCCAGGATAAATCGGCTCGTCATCGTCGTTCGCGTGCGGCGCGCGCGTGGCGGCTTGGATATCTTTGCGAGAACATGTGCAGGGATAAATGAAATTTCGGGCGCGCAGTTTTTCCAGCGCGGCTCGGTAAAAACTCATCCGCTCGCTTTGATTGTAAGGCGCAAATTTTCCGCCGATGTCCGGGCCTTCGCTCCATTCAAAACCAAACCAGCGCAAGTCTTCGAGCATCGCGTCCACGAATTCCATTTTGAAGCGGGTCGAGTCAAGGTCTTCATTTCGCAAAATCAAATCGCCGCTGTTTGCCTGCGCGCGTTGCTGCGCAATCCAGAACGTCCGCGCGTGGCCGAGATGCAGATGGCCGGTCGGCGACGGCGCGAGGCGTCCGCGATATTTGGAAACAACGGTTGCTGGCGGCGGATTCACGGCGGTCAATAAACTACGAAGCGACGCGGGAACAAAGCTTTCTTTTTCGGCAACTCGCCGGAAATAGGGATGGACTTTTTGCGTTGGCAAATTTAATAATTACTTTATGAACCTAATTAAATGCTTGGCACGCGCCCTCGCCCCGGCAAAAACTGTTTCAGCTTGCGCAATTTTAGCCGTTGCCGCAACGGCTTATGCGCAAACAAATCCGGTCATCATTCGAGTGCAGGCCGACAAAATCGCGGCCAAAATGCCGCCGACATTTTACGGGCTGATGACCGAGGAAATTAATTACGCCTATGAAGGCGGGCTTTACGGCGAACTCATCCGCAACCGCGCGTTCAAGGCGGACGCCATCCAGCAGCCCATCAAGCCGGAAAATTATGATCCGGCAAAATATTATCCGCTCAAATTTCCCGCTGGCATCGGGCCAAAATTCTGGAGCGCCATTGGCGGCGCGAAAATAATTCTCGACACGAACACGCCGTTGAACGACGCACTCAACGTCAGCCTCAAGGTGGACGTGAGCAGCGCGGCACCGGAAACTCCGGCAGGCGTTGCGAATGGCGGCTATTGGGGAATTCCCGTAAAGCCGAACACGACTTATCACGCATCATTTTTTGCCAAGTCAAAACATTTCAACGGTGCGCTGACGGTTTCGCTGGAGAGCGCGGACGGCAAAACAACTTTTGCGCAGGCGGTCATTGATGGCGTCAATAGCAGTTGGAATAAATTTGAGGCGGTTTTGAAAACCGGCGGCGACATCACGCCGTCGAAGGACAACCGGCTGGTCATTTCCGCGACGAAGCCGGGGACGTTCTTCAACCATCACGGCACGGTCTGGCTGCAGGAGGTCTCGCTGTTTCCGCCGACTTACAAAGATCGCGCGAACGGCAACCGTGTTGACCTCTCGGAAATCCTCGCCGGCGCCTCTGGTGTCGGATGCCTTACGCTTCAAAGTTCGCATGGCGAAAATTGAAGACCTGATTGGGGCAAGCCTAAAGGCGCACGGCGGAACACGGACGGTCAAATGTCAGACACACATGGGCAAGGACAAGTGGCACAGGCTGCGCGGTGGCCTGCCACGCTGAAAGCGAGCGGCTGCTTGTGCCTCTTGGACGGCTAGGACTATGGAGGTTGTGGGATAATCGCTAGAAAGTGAGGGGTAGTTGTTTTTGGTTCGCGTTGATATTAAGATGCAGTAATATATCGAACACGAAGGAGATGTGTTATGTCAGAAGAAAAAAAACGTAGCGAAAAACATGAAACTGCAAGAAATTCACTTCCCAGCGATTTGGTAAGTGTGTTTGACGAAATGGTCGGAGATTATCAATACGCTGCACAACAATTTCATAATACGAGACCTCTGCAAAACGTTTTTGAACGGATGATTTGATGATGCGTCAGAGAACCATGCAAACGACGACCAACGCACAGATGGGATTGCTGGACAGCCTGATGATTGCCACACCGACCAACGAATTTCTGGAACGGCTGG
>CAIRJF010000018.1 GCA_903878805.1 uncultured Verrucomicrobia subdivision 3 bacterium | reverse complement strand
CCAGTGGTATAAAGGTGTGTCGCTGATTGCTAACGAGACCAACGCGACGCTGACGCTCTTGAACGTGCAGCAGGGGGATGCCTTGGATTACAAGGTGGTGTTGAGCAACGCGGCGGGAACGGTCACGAGCAGCAATGCGCACCTCACGGTGATTGATCCGCCGGTGATTACGGCGCAGCCGTTGAGCCGGACGAACAACGCCGGCACGACCGCAACGTTCACCGTCGGTTACACCGGCACCGCCCCCATCTTCCAGTGGTTCAAGAACAGCACGAACGCCTTAGCAAACGGCGGCAACATTTCCGGGGCGAACTCACCGACGCTCACCGTGAGCAATGTGTTTGGAATTGACCGGGGCATTTACTCGGTGGTTGTCAGCAACGCGGCGGCGGTGGGCGTCAGCAGTAACGCTACGCTCGCGGTAGTTGATCCTTTCATCACCAGCCAGCCGGTGGGCGTTACTAACATCAACAGCAGCACGGTGGTGTTTTCAGTTGGCGTTACTGGCACCGCCCCCTTGAGCTATCAATGGTATCAGGACGGATCCTTGCTGGATGGCGAGACGGGCAGCAGCCTTACGTTGACCGATATCGCAGACAGCGACGCGGGCGAATATACCGTAGTCGTCACCAACATCTATGGCAGCGCGACCAGTGTGCCGGCGGTGCTCGTGACCGTGACGCCGTTGATTGTAACGCAGCCAACAAGTGTCGTGGCACTGGTGGGACAATCCGTCAACTTCAGCGTGAATGTGAATGGCGCGACGCCGTTCAGCTACCAGTGGCAAAAGAATGGCACCAACGTCACCGGTGCGAATAACCGCATCCTCTCGTTCGCAAGCGTGGCACTGACGGATGCCGGCAGTTATCGCGTGTTCGTGACAAATCCTAACGGAACGCAGTTGAGTGACACGGCCACGTTGTCAGTATACACGTCCACCGTGCCGCAGTTGGCGTTCAGCTATTCCAATAGCACCGCGACAATCAACCTAACCGGCGTGCCGGGATACAATTACGCCATCCAAGCCTCAACGAACTTGGTGAACTGGCTGCCGCTCCAGACCAGTACGTCGCCATTCACATTCACCGACACAAATCGCTTCGACAAGCGCTTCTATCGTGGGGCGTATCTACCCTGAACGGACGGATGGCTGGGTATCATAAAAATAATCGAATGGACTGCGCCGTGAATTTTTTCACGGCGCGGTCATTGGTGACCGCGTCATAAATATGTCCTTGAAAAACAAAGACACATTCGATTCAAAGCAAATCAATCAAATGGCCCCGGGGACTTTTGTGCCGGTTGATGCGGAGCAGCTGGTTGAGGTAAGTTACAAAGTATCCGCCTGACGAGCCACATCAGATAAAAGTTGCAAAACACTGTTTTATTGACACGGAACGTCATCGGGACGTTCGCCGGCAAACCAGCTACCGGCCCCGATGACTCCTGCGTATTTGTTCCCCAGCAAATACTCTGGGAAACAGGCTGCGTCCGGTGGTGCACTGCATGTGGCCACGTCGCTGGATGGCAATCCCAATTTCACCACGCCGCCGATTCTTCCGGCGACGGTGAAGACCCAGGCGACGGGCTTTAATGACTCGGTCGCCAATGCACAGAACGGCACGCCAGCGGACACGCTGGATAAAAACAACAAACGCGGGGCGTTGATTGCCACACTGGATCAACTGGCCTCGTATGTCGAACTCACGGCAGCCGGAGACGCGGCGAAAATTATTTCGTCGGGCTTCAATCTGTCCAGCAATACGCGCACGGCCTTGGTGCCGGGCATGACGAGCATCCTGTCGGTCAACAACGTGGCTTCGACCAAACTTGGTCTCGACTTGCAGGTGGCAGACAACGCTTGGGCGTATGTCGTGGAATACACGGCCTTGCCGAGCGGCGCGAAACTGACAGCGACCTTCACGAATCCGCATGACGTGACGCTGACGGGTCTCACGCCGGGAACAAACTATTCCATCCGTGGGCAGGTGATGGGTTCGGGCAATCAAATCACCGAATGGAGCGACGCGGTTCAACACATGGCGACATAACCGCGTTAAAAGCAAATTGAGAGGCAACGCCGGAGCAAGGAATTGTTCCGGCGGTTTTTTATTTTTGGGCATGGGAAGCAAATTACTTTTCAAAAACTTATTGCCTCGGTGCGTTTCCCGCGTATTATCTCTGTTCCATTTTGTCCGATGGCGGGGATTTTTTAATTTCCGTTGAAAAATTGAATTTTTTTTATTTATGAGCACAGAAGCACCTGTCAAATCCCCGAATTCGCCCGATCGCGAATACACCCTCGAACGCACCCGCAACATCGGCATCGCCGCGCACATTGACGCGGGCAAGACGACGACGACCGAACGTATTTTGTTTTACACGGGACTGATTCACAAAATCGGTGACGTGGATGACGGCAACACCGTGACCGACTGGATGGAGCAGGAAAAGGAACGCGGCATCACGATTACTTCCGCCGCCGTCACCTGTTTCTGGACGCAGAAAACGGCCAAGCCGGGTGAAGACAAAATTCACAAGGCGTTCAACAACATTCCGCACCGCATCAACATCATTGACACGCCGGGACACGTGGATTTCACCGCTGAAGTCGAACGCTCCATGCGCGTGCTGGATGGCGCGGTTGCCGTGTTCTGCGGCGTCGCGGGCGTGCAGCCGCAATCGGAAACCGTCTGGCGTCAGGCGACCAAATACAATGTTCCGCGCATCGCGTTCGTGAACAAGATGGACCGCATGGGCGCAAATTTTGAAAATGCGCTCAACGACATGCGCACCAAGTTGAAAGCGTATGCGTTCCCCGTTTTCCTGCCGCTCGGTCAGGGGCCGGTCGAATCCGAAGGCAAGCCGGTTGAAGGCGGTTTTGAAGGCGTCATTGACGTCGTCAACCAGAAGACGATTTACTGGGGTCCGGGCGAAGCGAACGAAGGTCTCAATTACGAGATCCGCGAAATCGCTCCGGCGGATCAGGAACGCGCCAAGGCCGCTCTCGCGGAATTGATTGACGCCGTCTCCAACAAGGACGACGCGATTGCGGAATTGGTATTGGAAGAAAAACCGATCACGCCGGAAATTTTGAAAGCGGCGATTCGCCGGCTCACTTGCAAAATTGAACTGGTTCCCGTTCTTTGCGGTTCGGCGTTCAAGAAAAAAGGCGTTCAGGTTTTGGTGGACGCGGTCATTGATTATTTGCCCAGCCCGATTGACATTCCGGGCGCGGAAGGCCACGAACTCGGCACGGACGTCGTCGTCAAAGTGCCGACGAGCGACCACGAAAAATTCTGCTCGCTTGCATTCAAACTTTGGACTGACCCTTACGCGGGCAAGCTCGTGTTCTTCCGCGTTTATTCCGGTCACCTGAAAAAAGGCGACACGATTTACAATCCGCGCACGCGCAAACGTGAACGCGTTTCCCGCCTCATGGTCATTCAAGGCAGCGAACGCAAGGACATCAACGAAGTTTACGCCGGCGACATCGCCGCGCTCGTCGGTCTGCGCAACATCACCACCGGCGACACGCTGTGCAATGAAGATTACGACGTGACGCTCGAACCGCCGACGTTCCCCGAACCCGTTATCTCGATGGCCGTCGAACCGAAGACGAAGCAGGATCGCGACAAATTGTCCGAAGGATTGCAACGTCTCGCGGAAGAAGATCCGACGTTCCGCTGTTTCACGAATGAAGAAACCGGCCAGCTCATTATTGCGGGCATGGGTGAATTGCATTTGGAAATCATCGTTGACCGTTTGAAACGCGAATTCAAAGTGGAAGCCAACACCGGCGCGCCGCAGATTGCCTATCGCGAAACGATTACGAAGGAAGCGGAAGGCGAAGGCAAATTCATCCGTCAATCCGGCGGTAAAGGTCAATACGGTCACGCGTGCATCAAAGTTTATCCGAATGAAACGGGTAAAGGCGTGGAAGTCGTTGACGAAATCGTCGGCGGCGCGATTCCCAAGGAATTCATTCCGAAGGTCATCGACGGCATCAACGAAGCCATCAAAGGCGGCGTGTATGCCGGCTATCAAGTCATTGACATCAAAGTCGAAGTCGTGGACGGCAGCTTCCACGAAGTTGACTCGAATGAACTCGCGTTCCGCATGGCTGGTATTTTCGCGTTGAAAGACGCGTTCAAGAAGGCCGCACCGATTTTGCTCGAACCGCTGATGAAAGTCGAATGCACGACGCCAGACGAATATCAGGGCGACCTGCTCGGCGACATCAACCGCCGTCGTGGCACAATCGTCAGCATCGAAGCGAAGAACGGTCAGACCGTGCTCAACGCGCAGGTGCCGCTCGCGGAAATGTTCGGTTACGCCACGGCTATCCGCTCGCTCTCCAAAGGTCGCGCGAGCTACTCGATGGAGCCGCTCTCATTCGCGCAAGTGCCGAACAGCGTGTTGACCACGATTCTGGACGCCGCCGCGAAGAAGCCCGCCGCGCGCACCTAAAAATTATTTAACCAGCACGAGCCGGAACGAAAGTTCCGGCTCTTTTAATTTTGCCGCGACAATCAAGATTTTTGAAAAAAGTTATTGCACACAAAATCACAGTTGCTATTATCCGCGTCCGCTTTTCGTTGGACGAGGGCGGCAATAGTTAAACCAAAAACAGACAATCGCTCTTTATATGGCACAACGTATTCGCATCCGCCTCAAGGCCTATGACTATCGCGTCATAGACCAGTCGGCCAAGGAAATCGCCGACACCGTCAAGCGCACTGGCGCTCGCGTGGCCGGCCCGATCCCGCTCCCGACCCGCATCGAACGCTACACCGTTCAGCGCTCGCCGCACTCCGACAAGAAGTCGCAGGAAACTTTCGAACAACGCACCCACAAGCGGCTCATCGACATTCTCGAACCGACCGCCAAGACCGTGGACGAATTGAAGAAGCTCAATTTGCCCGCCGGCGTGGACATCACCATCAAAATCTGAGGACACCACCATGCCACTAGGACTTTTAGGAAAAAAACTCGGCCACACCCGCGTCTACACGGCGTCGGGCACGCTGATCCCCGTCACCGTTGTGCTCGCCGGACCGAACCGCGTGCTGCAGGTGAAAACGCAGGCCGGTAAGGATGGTTACAATGCCGTCCAGCTCGGTTTTGACGACCAGAAGGAACAGCGCCTGACGAAGGCGTTGCTCGGCCACATCAAAAAACAAAACGGTGTGGCGGTGAAACGCATCCGCGAGTTCCGTGATTTCTCCAAAGACGTGAAGCCCGGCGATATCGTCGGACCAACGTTATTTGCGCCGGGCGATTTCATTGATGCCATCGGCACGACCAAAGGTCGCGGCTTCGAAGGTGTCATGAAGCGCCATAACTTCGCGGGCGGTTGCGCGACGCACGGTGCGAAGGGCTGGAAACGCCGTTCCGGCGCGATTGGTCAGCGCTTGTTCCCAGGCACGGTCATGCGCGGTATGCGTATGCCCGGTCACATGGGTCAGGACACGCGCACGACGCAGAACCTCGAAGTCATTCAGGTGCTCGAAGCGGATAATTTGATTTTGATCAAAGGTTCCATTCCCGGTGCGGAAGGCGATTACGTTGTCATCCGTGAATCCAAGAAACGTCCGAAGGGCTGGAAAGCTCCCGTGGCGACCGTCGGCAAGAAAAAAGCCGGCGCTGACAAAGCTGCAGCTGCCAAGAAATAATTAGCCATGAAAATTTCCATCAAAAATATTTCCGGCAAAGCCGCCGGCGAACTCGAAGTGAAGTTCGCGCTGATCGAAAACGGTCGCGGCACGCAAGCCGTCCATGACACGGTCACCGCGTATCGCGCGGCGCAGCGCATGGGCACGGCGAAAGCCAAGAACGCCGGCGAAGTCGCGGGCACGAACAAGAAACCGTGGAAGCAAAAAGGCACGGGCCGCGCCCGCGCCGGTTCCTTCCAATCGCCCGTGTGGGTCGGCGGTGGTGTGACCTTTGGTCCGCGCCCGCGTGATTTCACGAAGAAAATTTCCAAGAACACCAAAGCCCTCGCGCTCCGCAAGGCTTTGACCGAACGTCTTAAGATGGGCGACGTGGTGATCGTGGACGATTTGAAACTGGCCTCGGCCAAGACGAAGGATTTCGTCAAGGTCATCGACACGCTGGAACTGACGGGCACCACGCTCATCGTTTCCTGCGGCGAAGCCAACGTCAATCTTACGCGTGCCGCCCGCAACATCTGCGGCGTGACGCTCACCACCGGCGATTCGCTCAACACCTACGACGTGTTGCGCCCTGACAAGCTGCTCTTCACCAAGAGCGCGTTTGAAACCGTCGAAGCCCGTCTCAACAAGGAATAACATGAACGCTTTCGAAATCATCAAGACCGTCCGCCTGACGGAAAAAGGCACGCGCCAGGCCGAGAAGTATAATCAATACACCGTCGTGGCCGATCCGCGCGCGAACAAGACCCAGATCCGGCAGGCCGTGCAGGAACTGTTTAAGGTCAAAGTCACCCGCGTGAACACCCTGAACGTCCGCGGTAAAGCCCGCCGCAAGCGCACCGCGCAGGCTGGCGTCACGAACGCTTGGAAGAAGGCCATCGTCACGTTGAAAGACGGCGACAAGATCAGCCTGACCTGAAATCAATTCAATAAACACGAACGGCGCGGAAATATTTCCGCGCCGTTTTTATTTTTAAGATTTGAGATTTGCAGTGGTTAAAATTATTCCACTGTCACGCTTTTGGCGAGGTTGCGCGGTTTGTCGACGTCGCAGCCGCGCGCGACGGCGATGTGATAGGCGAAGAGTTGCAGCGGCACAGTCGCAAGAATCGGATTCAGCAAATCAAGCGTCGGTGGCAGGTAAATCACGTCGTCCGCCACTTTCTTGATGGCTTTGTCGCCCTCGGTCGCGAGCGCGATGATCGGGCCTTGGCGTGCGCGAATCATAGCGAGATTCGCCATCGTCTTGTCATACATCGCATCTTGCGGCACGAGAAAAACCGTCGGCGTGTTTTTGTCAATCAGCGCAATCGGCCCGTGTTTCATTTCGGCGGCGGAATAACCTTCGGCGTGGATGTAGGAAATTTCCTTCAACTTGAGCGCGCCTTCGAGTGCAATCGGAAACGTGTAGCCGCGTCCGAGAAAAAAGAAATCGTCCGCCTTCGCGTATTTTTCCGCGACTTTTTTCAACGTGTCGTTTTGCGCCAGAATTTTTTCAATCTGTTTCGGCAGCACTTCGAGTCCATGCAAAACATCCAGCGCGCGCTTGGCGGAAAGATTGCGTAGCCGTCCGAGATGAACGGCGAGTAGCGTGAGAATGGAAATCGTCGAGACGAAGGCTTTCGTCGAGGCGACACCGATTTCTGGGCCGGCGTGCATGTAAATGCCACCGTCAGATTCGCGCGCGATGGTGCTGCCAACGACGTTGACGATGGCGAGCGCGCGATGACCGCGACGCTTTGCCTCGCGCAATGCGGCGAGCGTGTCGGCGGTTTCGCCGGATTGTGAGAGCACCAGCAGCACGGTGTTTTTTTCGAGCGGACAATTGCGGTAGCAGAACTCGTGTGCGAATTCCACCTCGACCGGAATTTGCGCGAGTTCTTCAATCAAGTATTCGCCGACAAGCGCGGCGTGCCAGCTCGTGCCGCTCGCCGCGATGACGATGCGGTCAATATTGCGTAATTCGGCGGCGGTCATGTTCAAGCCGCCAAACTTGGCTGTGGCACCTTCAAAATCCAGACGGCCGCGCAGCGCGTTTAAAATGGTTTGCGGTTGCTCGTAAATTTCCTTGAGCATGAAGTGCGCGTGTTTGCCGCGCGCCGCGTCTTCCTGCGAAAATTCCAGATTGCTGATTTGAACATTGGCCGTATCGGTGCCGAGATTCAAAACGTCAAAGCGTTCCGGCGTGATCGTGGCGACGTCGTAGTCGTTGAGATAAACAACTTTTTTCGTATGCGCGACAATAGCGTTGGCGTCGCTGGTGAGAAAATTTTCGTGCTTGCCGATGCCGATGATGAGCGGCGAACCGCGCCGCGCGCCGATGATGGTGTCGGGAAAATCCGTGCAGATGACGGCGAGTCCGTAAGTGCCGATGACTTCGCGCAACGCGTCGCACACGGCTTGCGCCAGTGCGTCGCCGCTTTTGCCGCCGCGTTTCGCGTAGTTTTCACCGATCAGATGCGCGAGCACTTCGGTATCGGTGTCGGATTTGAATTTATGTCCAGCGCGAATCAGTTTTTGTTTCAGCGCGTCGTAATTTTCAATGACGCCGTTGTGGACGACGGCGATTTTGCCGGATGCGTCGAGGTGCGGGTGGCAGTTGGTGTCGGACGGAACGCCGTGTGTCGCCCAGCGTGTGTGCGCAATGCCTAGGCTGCCGGCAGCGGGTTCGGCTTTCAGGACGCGCGCGATGCCTTCGTCAATCCGGCCTTTTTTTTTGCGCAACGAGAGGTTGGCGTTGTCGAGCACCGCGACGCCCGCGCTGTCGTAGCCGCGATATTCCAAGCGCCGCAAACCTTCTAGCAGGATGGGTGAAGCTGCTTTCTTTCCGACGTATCCAATGATGCCGCACATAAATTATTTTTGGCTTAAAATCCATTCCGCCATTTCGGTCAAGCCGTCCACGACAACGGCCTTTGAAAGTTTCTCTGGCGATTCAGCTTCCACGCCCGCGCCGTAACCGGTGCGGACGAGTATGCTCTTTTTCACGCCGGCATTCCAGCCGCATTCGAGGTCAATCAACTTGTCTCCGACCATGAAACTTTCGGCGAGGTTCAAATTAAACTCGTCCCGCGCGTCAAACAGGAATTGCGGCGAAGGTTTGCGGGCACGGCTCGGTTGGTCGGGCGCTTCCGGCGCGATGTAAATTTTTTCGAAGCGCACGCCGTCGCGCGCGACGTCGGCATCGAGGCGTTCATTTACGCTCTCGGCATCCGCCATCGTGAAAAAGCCGCGCCCGATGCCGGATTGGTTGGTGACTATGAAAAGCCGAAAGCCCGCGTCGGAAAGTTTTTTTAACGCCGCGCCCGCGCCGGAAAAAACTTCCACGTCCTCGGGGCGGTGCAGATAATTTTTTTCCACGATGAGCGTGCCATCGCGGTCGAGAAAAATTGCGCGGTTCATCATTGTGCGCGCAAAGTGTGGTCAGATTGCGGCAAGAATGGAATTGAATTTTTTGCGTTGGGCAGGCAGGATGTTCTCTCTTTGCACAACCAATAATATATTCAAAACACATGAGCACAAAAGGCAGACTTGGAATTTTGGTCGGCGGCGGACCCGCGCCCGGACTCAACGGCGTCATCGCGGCGGCCACCATCGAAGGCATCAACCAGGGTTACGAGGTCATCGGTTTCCGCGACGGTTTCAAGCACATCTCGGCGGGCGACACGACGCAAATCAAGCCGCTGGGCATTCGCGATGTGCGCGACATCCATCTTAAGGGCGGTTCCATCCTCGGCACGGCGCGCACGAACCCGACCAAGTCCGAGGAGCACATGAAAAATATTTTCACCGTGTTTCATAAGCTCGGTATCACCGCGCTCGTGACCATCGGCGGCGACGACACGGCGTTTTCCGCCAGCGTCGTCCGTAAACGCAGCAACGGCGACATCAAGGTCGCGCACGTCCCGAAGACGATTGACAACGATTTGCCGTTGCCGGGAACTGCGCCGACGTTCGGCTACGAAACCGCGCGGCACTACGGCGTGCATATCGTTCGTAACTTGATCGAGGACGCGCGCACCACTTCGCGCTGGTATCTCATTATCAGCATGGGGCGCGCGGCGGGACATCTCGCGCTCGGCATCGGCAAGGCCGCCGCCGCCACACTCTCCGTAATCTCCGAGGAATTTCGCGGACGCACGGTCACGGTGGATGAAGTTTGCGACATCATCATCGGCTCCATCATCAAACGTAAAGCTGAAGGCACAAATTACGGACTCGTCGTCCTCGCGGAAGGCCTGATTGAATCGCTCGGCGAAAAAGGTCTGGTCGCCGCGCTGCCCGGTGGACAACTCGAACGTTTCGGCAAAGTCATTCGCGATGACCACGGCCATCTGCGTTTGGGCGAAATTGAATTCGGTCGTCTGATGAAAGAACTTTTGACGCAGCGCCTGGAAAAGCTCGGCATCAAAATGACCTTCATTGACAAAGATCTTGGCTACGAACTGCGCTGCGCCGACCCGATTCCCTTC
Source organism: uncultured Verrucomicrobia subdivision 3 bacterium (assembly GCA_903878805.1). GTDB lineage: Bacteria > Verrucomicrobiota > Verrucomicrobiia > Limisphaerales > UBA11358 > UBA11358. Next base: position 87,112 of record CAIRJF010000018.1, on the reverse strand, counting down.
GACGCCGAATACACGCGCGATCTCGGTTACGCGGCTGTGAAATTTTTGCTCTCGCCCAAATCCGACGAATACGGCGCGATTATCAGTTTCATTGACGGCAAGATGAATCCGTTGCCGTTCGAGGAAATGCTCGACCCGAAGACCGGACGCATGCAAAACCGCCGCGTCAATGTGGATGGCGAGGCGTTTGAATGCGCACAGGCCTATATGATTCGCCTCGAACGCGAAGACTTTGAGGACGCCAAGCAACTCGCCAAGCTCGCCGCCGTCATCAACATGACGCCTGAACTGTTCCGCGCCCGCTTCGGCTACCTCGTCGGCGTGAAATAAATAAATCGAATCACTTGCAACCGACGGTGGCGGGAAATTTTCCTGCCGCCGTTTTTTAATTTTCATTAAATTCGCGCCGCGCGCTGGGTTGCGCTAGTATCCCCCATGTTTTTCATTGGCCTTGGAACCGCGGCACCACCTCAACGTTACGAACAGCGCTCATGTTGGGACGCCTTGCGTCAATCCGCGCCTTTCACGCAACTCACGCCGCGCGCGCACGCCATCCTCAAAAAAGTTCTGTGCGGCGACAACGGCATTGACGCGCGTCACCTCGCACTCAATCCGCTCGAAGAAGTTTTCAATCTCACGCCCGACGCGTTGCAGGCGCGTTTCACGAGGCACGCGCCGACGCTTGCGACCGAAGCCGCCCGCCGCGCTCTGGAAGATGCGAGCTGCGCAGCGAATGAAATGGACGCCGTGCTCATCAGCACCTGCACCGGTTATCTTTGTCCCGGCTTGACCAGTTACGTCGCGGAACAACTCGGTCTGCGCGAAAATATTTTTGCGCTCGACCTCGTCGGTCAGGGCTGCGGCGCGGCCTTACCGAATTTCCGCGCCGCCGAAGCGATTTTGAAATCCGGCCGCGCGAAAAAAGTTTTGTCCATCTGCGTCGAAGTTTGCAGCGCGGCATTTTATCTGGATAACGATCCGGGCGTGCTCATCAGCGCGTGTCTGTTCGGCGACGGCGCGGGCGCAGCAATATTATCCGCCGAGCCATTGCCCAACCGCCGCCGTGTGGAATGGAAATTCACCGACTCACGTCTCGTCACAACCGAGCGCGACACGCTGCGTTTCAGTCATAAAAATGGAATGCTGCGCAACATCCTGCTGCCGCAAGTGCCGCAAATCGCCAGCGAAATCGCAGGTAATTTATTCACCGAATCGCTCGTTGCGGCGGGTGTCGAGCGCGATCAAATCACCGGCTGGATTTTGCACACGGGCGGTCGCGATGTCATTCTGGCGTTGCGTGACAAACTGAAATTGTCAGAATCCGACGTGCGCCACAGTTCTGCCGTGCTGCGGGAATTCGGCAACATCAGCAGCCCCACCGTTTATTTTGTTTTGCAAGCCGCATTGAATGACCGCGTGCCCGGTGGCTTGTGGTGGATGTCCGCGTTCGGCGCGGGCTTCAGTTGCCACGGCGCATTGCTTGAAGTTGGAAAGTGAAACGCATCGTCCAAACTGAACTGCTCGACCGATTGCTGCCCGCCGATCCGCGTGCCCTGCGCTCGCGCCGCGATTTGCAGCGCATCAATTGGTGGATGCGCCACCCCGCCATTCTGGCGCGCGCCTTGCGAAGCCATCTGCCCCAGTCGCCAAAACAAATCACCGAACTCGGCGCGGGCGACGGACGTTTCTTGCTTCAGGTCGTCCGCAAATTCAAAAATGTTTCCACCCGCAATCGCAATTCTGCGTTGACCGCGACGGCCACGCTCCTGGATTTGCAGGACGTGGTTATGCCCGAAACCTTTGCCGCCTTTGCCAGATTCGGCTGGCACGCGGAATCCGTCGTTACTGATGTTTTTGACTGGGAACCTTCAAGCGGTGTGCGGCAGGTGATCATCGCCAATTTGTTTTTACACCACTTCGAGGACCGACGGCTCGCTGAATTACTTCAGCTCGTTTCTGCGCGCGCGAAGTTGTTCATCGCGCTCGAACCGCGTCGCGCGGTCGGGCCGCTGTTGTGCAGCCGGCTGCTCTGGGCGATTGGTTGCAACGACGTCACGCGCCACGATGCGCCGGTCAGCGTGCGCGCCGGTTTTGCCGGCCACGAAATCTCCACGCTCTGGCCGGATAAAAAAAACTGGCGACTCACCGAACGATCCGCCGGCGCGTTCAGCCATTTGTTCATCGCCCAGAAAATTGTTTGACGCATGGCCGCGAAGAAACCCATCACCATCATCGGCGGTGGCCTCGCCGGTTTGACGCTCGGCATCGGCTTGCGGCAACGCGAAGTGCCGGTGAAGCTCATCGAGGCCGGCCATTATCCGCGCCATCGTGTCTGCGGCGAATTCATCAGCGGCCGCGGTCAGGAATCGCTCGCGCGGCTTGGCTTGCTGGATTTGTTCGCGCAAGCAGGCGCAGTCAGTGCCCGCACCACCGCTTTTTTTTCGGCCACGAAATCCACCGCGCCGCGTTCGCTGCCGTCGCCCGCCGTTTGCCTTTCGCGTTTCACGCTCGACGTTGCGCTCGCAGAAAAATTCCGCGCGCTCGGCGGCGAATTGCAGACCGGCACGCGGGCGCCGGTTGAAGATATTTCTGAAGGCGTCGTGCGCGCCACCGGCCGTCGCGTGCAGACCGGGCAGGGGGACGCGCGGTGGTTCGGGTTGAAGATCCACGCGCGCAACGTCACGCTCGCCGCTGATCTGGAGATGCACGTCTCGCCGCGCGGCTATGTTGGACTTTGCCGGATCAACGGCGGCGAAGTGAACATCTGCGGACTCTTTCACAAATGCGCCGATGACGGTGGCGGGACAAACCATTCGCGCGATCTCTTGCGCGGTCCGCCCGGCTCGCCGTTGCGCGAACGTCTCGCGGCCGCCGACTTCGATGAAAATTCCTTCTGCGCCGTCGCCGGGATTTCCCTGTGCCCGCAACGCGCCGCGGCGCGCGCCGGGATTTGCGTGGGCGACGCCATCACGATGATTCCGCCCGTCACCGGCAACGGCATGTCCATGGCCTTCGAATCCGCCGAACTCGCCGTTACGCCGCTCGCCGCGTGGAGCAGTGACAAAAGCTCCTGGAATACCGCCCGCGAAACCATCGCGCGCGATTGCGACGCCGCCTTTGCGCGCCGGCTCGCTTGGGCGAAATGGCTGCAACGGCTCGTCCTCACGCCCGCATTGCAAAATCCGCTTGTCGCGATCGCCGCGCGCAGCGATCGGTTCCGGCGGATGGCGTTTGAACGCACGCGCTAATTTGATAGACTTGCCCCCGTGAAACCGCTCGCTGATTGCAAACTCTACACGTTCGTGGATACGGCCTATCTCCATGGCCGCGCGCCCGAACTGGTTGCGCAAATGCTCTGCGACGGCGGCAGTGACTTGATTCAACTTCGCGCCAAGAATTCTTCGCCCGCTGAAGTCCGCGTATTGGCCGAAAAGATTTTGCCCGTCACGCGCCGCGCCAATGTCGGCCTCGTCATCAACGACCATCTCGATATCGCGAAGGCTGTCGGTGCGGATATTTGTCATCTGGGACAGGAAGATTTTTTCGACGCCGGTCACACGCACATTTCCGAACTGTTGCCCGGCAATAACCCGTTGCTCATCGGGCTCTCCACCCATGCACCTGCGCAGGCGCAACGCGCGGTTGAAGCGGGTGCGGATTACGTCGCCATCGGGCCGATTTACGCGACCGGCACCAAACCCACCGCCACGCCCGTGACGCTCGACTACGTCCGCTGGGCGGCGGCGAATGTGACCATCCCGTGGTTCGCGATTGGCGGGGTCAATTTGCAGACGCTCGACGCCGTGCTCGCGGCGGGGGCGAAACGCATCTGCGTCGTGTCCGCCATCCTCAACGCGCCGGATATCACCGCCGCGTGCCGCGAATTCCGTAAACGGTTGGATTAAGCAAACGTCCCCACGCACTCTGCCGGTCGCCCGACGAACGCTGTCACTCGTCCGACGAACATCGGCGGTTCTGTTTTGGGCAGCGTCAGTCTCCCGACGGACGCTGTCAGTCTCCCGACGGCTATCGTCTGTGCCGTTTTGACTCTTTAAAGTCTCCCGATGACCGCTGTCAGTCGTCCGGCGGGCATTAACTGTCTCGTTTTAGCCACTGAAAGTCGTCCGGCGAGCGCTTTAAGCAGAAAAAATGAAGTTTTTTCACTTTTTTTGACAGATTCACCTTTTTCCTACGTATTCATTAGTAGAGGGGTATGGCATTCCTCTGCTAACAAACAACCGTAAAACATCAAAACTAACATGAACATAAAACAGCAAGCTCATACGAAGATGTTCATAACCGCCCGCGGCAAAAGATCTAAGCACCCATTTTATTGCGCTCTTCCGCCGCTTTATGTTTTGAGCGATTACAACGTTGCGCCGACAGTTAGTTTTTTCATCAAACCCGTTTATCAGATGCTTTCACTAACCGGTAAAAATCAAATGGGCCAACCTTTGCAGAGAATCACAATCGTCACACTGCCAAACGGATTGCTACTTTCTGAAAATCCTGGCTATCTTGCAAAATACCCGGAGCTTTTTTATCCGGGCAAAGATGACAAAAAGAAGTCAAAAACAAAAAAACGGGCGCGAATTAGCTTTGAAATTTTAAGGCAGATTGAACCTTGGCGTGTTGAAACAATTCCACTGGTTTGAAATCAGTCTTGATAAGAACGGAGTTTGCTTCCTCAATGTTTTTTTTGGCGATATCTAAATAGCGCTTCTCTTTTTCAATTCCGATATATTGTCATCCTGTCTGAATCGCTGCAATAGCTGTTGTCCCACTGCCGAGGAATGGGTCAAGCACAACGCTTTCTTCTTCGGAAAAAAGACGAATAATCCGCTTCGCGAGCATCTGCGGAAATTTTGCTGGATGATCGTCATTCTTGTGAACGCTGCGAATTTGCCAAACGCCACGGCTTCCCCATTCAGACCATTCAGAGTCAGTTAAACGATGCCGGTCAACAACGGTTTCGCCTGGTTTCCAAAATACATATAGGTCTTCAAATTCGCTCACGGCGCGATACGATGAAGAATGCCACTGGCTGTTTGCCCAAGTTGGGTCTTTCATCCAAATTCGGTGGTCGTAAAGATAAAGCCCGGAAGCCAGGCAGAATTCTTCCAAAAATCCACCAACTACTTTTACCCGTGTTTGGTCGTTATATTTGCCGCCTCGAATGTTGTTTCCATTGAGCCGCCGGTCAACAGTTTGTTCGCTACAACCGAGATAGGCCGCAAGTTCGTAACGGCTGAAATTTGGAAATTGTAACTTAGCTTCCAAAACTTGTTCTCTGGAAATCGGCGAACGATGTAACCGAATATTCGGAGCTTGAATTTTTGGCATCGTCGGGTCAGCAAAACAGAGGATGTTGGCGATGTTTATCACCATGAATCCACCCGGAATCAATACTTGGGCGTGGCACTCAATCACTTCACGCAACATTTCTTGCCAATCCTGAAATGTCACATCCTTTTCATACTCCTTACCGACGAAATATGGTGGTGACCAAAAACTCAAAGCGACGCTTGCGGGTTTTATTTTCCGCATGATCGTGCGGTTGTCTCCAAGATAAACATCGTTTGGAGCAAGATAATGGTGCGAACCATTGCCATTTGTTTCGGGGGTAACCGACCCGACAACATAAGGCGGTGAATCTTCGTGCAATGCGTCCGTTTGCGGCTTGGATTTACTGCGCACTACGCGAATTTGCTTCCCAGATTTTTTATATGAAATGTTCTTTCGGCTCGCCATGGCGGATAATGTGCGATGGAAATTTATCAGCGTCAATCTGCCTTCGTCAGCGGTTAAATTAGAGCAATTTCAAAAACTCCGCCTCATCCAAAATCTTCACGCCGAGTTCCTGCGCTTTGGTAAGTTTGGAACCGGCGTCTTCGCCCGCCAAAACGTAATCTGTCTTCTTGCTCACGCTGCCGGAAACTTTTCCGCCAGCGGCTTCAACCTTCGCCGTGGCTTCCTCGCGCGTCAGCGTCGGCAGCGTGCCAGTGAGCACAAAAGTTTTGCCCGCAAACACGCCGGTTGCGGTTGCAGCGATGGCAGCCTTTTCGCTTACGGGCTTGATTCCCAATTTACGAATGCCAGCGAGAACTTTTTTTCCGGCAGTGGAGGCAAAGAAATCCAGCACGCTCGCCGCGGCCACGGGGCCGACTTCCACCAGCCTCGCTTTCAAGCCGCCCGCTTCCAGCCGTGATTCAATTTCCGCAATCGCTGTCTTGAGTTCCGCGTCCCGCTGCTCGCGGCGCGCTTTGTCGGCTTCATCCTTAGGCGGATTCTTCCGCGAACGCGGGCTGATTTCCGAGCGTTCACTTTCCTTCGCGCCAAGGTCACGGATGTCACGCAGCACTTCGGAATCGGCGAGTGCCTCCAGCGAATCGTGCGTGGCGGCGAGTTGCTTGGCCGTCGCTTCGCCCACATCGGCAATCGCCAGCGCGTGAATCCAGCGGGAGAGCGGGGCGGTCTTGGCGCGTTGGAGCGCGTCGAGAATCTTGGTGGCGTTCTTTTCGCCGAACGTGCGCGGCTCGTCGTCCGTGCCGAGATTTAGTTTGCCGAGCACTTCCAATTTCAGGTCGAACAAATCGAGCGGCTCCTTGACGAGGCCGCGTTCCACGAGTTTTTCCGCCACGATGCCACCGAGCGATTCGAGATCGAGCGCCTTGCGTTGCGCGAAATATTCGACGCGCCGCGTGAGCTGCGCCGGACAGCCAGCGATGTTTTGACATCGCCACGCGACTTCGTCATCACCGCTGGCGGCGGCTTTGTCCTTGGCGATCGCGCCGCCGCACACGGGACATTTGCCGCCGACGTGTTTGAACAGATCAAATTCCTGCGCGCTGGCCGGCCGCTTGGTCTTCATCACCTCGAAAATTTCCGGGATGACCATGCCAGCCTTGCGCACGACCACGGTGTCGCCGATGCGGATGTCTTTGCGGCGGATCTCGTCCTCGTTGTGCAACGTCGCACGCGCGACGGTGGAGCCTTGCACAAAGACCGGTTCCAGTTCCGCGACGGGCGTGAGCACGCCGGTGCGCCCGACCTGCACGGTGATGGCTTTGAGCACGGTCTCGGCGGGCGTGATCCACGGCACGGGTTTGTGGACGATGGCGTAGCCCGGTGAACGGCTGCGCCCCGGAATCTTCGCCCAATCGGCGAGCGTGTTCACCTTGAGCACGATGCCGTCGATCTCGTAGGGTAACTGGCGGCGTAGATCTTTGTCTTCGTCGTAATGCGCCACGATTTTATCGCGGTAAACCTTCAGCACTTCCTCGATACCATCACAGACCCACCACAGCTTTTGAGTGGGCAGACCAAACTTCGCAAGCGCCTCGAGCATTTCGGAATGCGTCTTGAACTCGATGCCGTCCACCGCGCCGAGGGCGTAAAACACGGCGCGGATGGGGCGTTGCGCGACGAGCTTGGGGTCGAGTTGCTTGAGCGTGCCGGCGGTGGCATTGCGCGCGTTGGGGAAAGCTTTTTCGCCCTCGGCGGCGAACTTGGCATTCAGCGCGTCGAAGTCTTTGATGGCAATGTAAGCCTCGCCGCGCACTTCGAGCAGCGCGGGCGGATTTTTTGAATTCAGTTCCAGCGGAATGCCGCGCACGGTTTTGAGATTCGTCGTGATGTCGTCGCCTTCCGTGCCGTCGCCGCGCGTGACGCCGAGATCAAATTTGCCATTCCGGTAATGAACGCTGAGGGAAACGCCGTCCACCTTCGGCTCGATGATGTATTGCACTTTATCGCGGCCGAGATGCTTGCGGATGGTCGTGTCGAAGGCGCGCAGTTCCTCCAAAGTCTTTTCGTCCTGCAGACGATTGCGTTTGTCGCGGTCTGGTTCCTCGTCTTTCGTCGGGTGATCGCTGGCTTGCACCTTGTCGAGCGAAAGCATCGGCACGAGATGTTTGACGCGGGCAAACTTTTCGCTTGGCGCACCGCCGACGCGCTGGGTGGGGGACTCGGGCGTGACGAGATCGGGGAAATTTTTCTCGAGTTCCTGCAGCTCCATGAACAGTAGATCGTATTCGCGGTCGGAGATGACCTGGCGGCCCTCGACGTAATAGGCGTGGTCGTGCCGGCGGATTTCGGCGGACAGTTCGGCGTGGCGTTGTTTGGCGGCGGCGTGCGTCACGCGGAAATGATGAGCGCAGACGCGGCGAAAGAAAATCCTTTTTGCTGGGCTCGTAATTCGGCGCGCGGTTTGAATTGATTGTTGCCTGAAAAAAAGGCATTAAAACGCGCGCATGAAACACAATTCCTATTTTGAAGGCAAAGTCCAGAGTCTCGCCATCGGCACCACCGACGGCCCGGCGACCGTGGGCGTGATTGAACCCGGCAAATACAGCTTCGGCACCGATTGCATCGAACACATGCACGTCGTGGCGGGCACGCTCAAGGCGAAATTGCCCGGCGGCGAATGGGCGAGCTACGGCGCGGGTCAATTCTTCATCGTGCCGAAAGGCGTGAAGTTTGAAGTCGAAGCGGCGGGCGATGTCGCCTATCTCTGCTACTACAAACGCTGAAACTAAAACAATTCAACGAAACTGCCGGATGAAAAATAGTTCGTCCGGCAGTTTTTTTATTTCACAGCTTTGAGTAGCGCCGCAATCAAGCCGTCAGTCGTGTGTTCCTTCGCTTCGAGCGTCGGCTTGAGGCCGAGCGCGGCGATGGCTTTGCTGGTTTCCGGGCCGATGGAGGCGAGTTTGAGTTGCGGAAACTGTTTCACCAATTTCGGCAAATCAAACCGCGCGTGGAAATGTTCCACCGTTGAACTGCTCGTAAAAGTTACCCAGTCCGCGCCTTCTTCAGCGAGCCGCGCCGTCGCGCCGGTGCGGTCTTCGGTCTCAGCCACGGTGCGGTAAACCGCGATGTCATCGACGATCGCACCTTCTTCCATCAGCGCGTCGGGCAAATCTTTATTCGCCACCTCGGCGCGGAAGAGACACATCTTGACGTTGTCGATGTCCTGAAATTTTTTGAACTCGGCGACGATTTTTTTGCCGACGTATTCTTCCGGCTGCAAGTCCACTTGCAAATGCAACTCGCGCAATTTCGCCGCCGTCTTCGGGCCGACCGCCGCGATGCGCGCGCCGCCGATGTCGCGCAAATCCTGAAAGCGCTTGAAGAACATATCGAAGAACGCAGTCACGCCGTTCGCGCTGGTGAAGATGAGCCAGTCGTAGGAATTGATTTCGAGCAGCGCGTCCACGATGGCCATTTTTTCCAGCGGCTCGGTGATTTTGATGGTCGGCACTTCGAGCACATCCGCGCCGAGATTGGCGAGACGTTGCGCGAATGTTCCCGCTTGTTCCGGGCGACGCGTGACGACAATTTTCTTTCCGAACAAAGGAAGATTTTCAAACCAATTTAATTTTCCGCGCAGCTTCACGACATCGCCGAGAATGGTGATAGCCGGCGGTGAGATTTTTTCTTTCTCCGCGAGCTTCGCAATCGTCGAGAGCGTGCCGGCGACAGATTTTTGCCGACCCGTGGTGCCGCGATGAACGACAGCTACGGGCGTTTCCGGATTCATCCCGTGCGCGATGAGCGACTTCGTCCAGTCGGCGAGATTGTCCATGCCCATCAACACAACTTTGGTGCCGGGGATTTTGGCGATCTGCTCGTAACGCAGCGCCGTGGGTGCGTCGGCGGTGTCGCTGTGGCCGGTGAAAACGGTAAAGCTGGAGCAATGTTCGCGATGCGTGAGCGGAATGCCCGCGTAGTTCGCCGCCGCGACAACGGATGAAACGCCGGGCACAACTTCGAAAGAAATTTTTTCGGCGACGAGCGCTTCGGCTTCTTCGCCGCCGCGACCAAAAATAAATGGATCGCCGCCTTTCAAGCGCACGACAATTTTTCCTTCGCGCGCGCGGGCGAGCATGAGTTCGGTGAGTTGTTCCTGCGAAAGCCCGCCGTCGCGTTTGTGGTTGCCACGCGCGATGATTTCGGCGGACGCTGGCGCGAGTCGGAGTAATTCGGGATTTACCAACACATCGCTGATGACAACCTCTGCCTGGCGAAGTAATTCCGCACCACGCAACGTGAGCAAGCCCGCGTCGCCGGGACCCGCGCCCACCAAGTAAACTGTGCCTTTGGATTTCACGCAGACAATTTATCGGAATGCGCGCGGCGGGCAATGCTGGAGGCGGGAAGAATTTTTCAGCCGCAGATTAATACAGATGAAACGCAGATTTTCAAAAGCGAAGATTTTTATTTTTACTTAACCTAAAATATTTTGAAAAAAGTATTGCAATGAATCCGGCATTTGATAATTTCACCGCTCCTCGACGCCCGAAAGGTTGTCAGGACAGCATTGTTTGTGAACCGATAACTGATTCCCAGCAGGGACAGGATTGATGGCTCGCTGACTTCAAAAAGTTGCTGAAAAAAACTTTAGTTATTATGCCCGTAAAAACATTTAGACCGCTAACGCCGTCCACGCGATACATCACGATCGCGGACTTTAGCGACATTACGAAGACGAAGCCGGAGAAGTCGCTTGTGGAAATCCGCAAGAAGACTGGTGGCCGCAATATGTATGGCCGCGTCACTGCGCGCGGCATCGGCGGCGGTCACAAACAGAAAATCCGCCTCGTAGATTTCAAGCGCAACAAGCACGGCGTCGAAGCGACGGTCGCGGCGATTGAGTATGATCCGATGCGTTCGGCTCGTCTCGCGCTCCTCGAATACAAAGATGGTGAGAAGCGTTATATCATCGCGCCGGTCGGCGTGACGGTGGGTCGCATCATTTCCAGCGGGCCGACGGCTCCGCCTGAAGTTGGCAATTCGCTTCCGCTCAAAGCGATTCCGGTCAGCACGGCCATTCACAATTTGGAACTCCAACCCGGCCGCGGCGGCCAGATGGTTCGTTCGGCGGGTGGCGCAGCGACTTTGATGTCGCGCGATCAGGGTTACGCTCAGATTCGTTTGCCTTCCGGCGAAATCCGTAAGATCAACGAAGAGTGCTACGCGACCATTGGTCAGGTCGGCAATACGGAGCACGAAAACGTAATTCTCGGAAAAGCTGGTCGCACACGTCATCGCGGTCATCGCGGCATCACGCGCGGTATGGCGCGGAATCCGGTTGACCATCCGAACGGTGGCGGTCAGGGCAAATCCAAGGGCGGTGGCGGTTGGCAGCAGCTCATGTCGCCGTGGGGCAAAGTGGCCAAAGGTGGTAAAACCCGCGCCAAATACAAACAATCTAACCGTTTCATTGTCGTGCAGCGCAATGGTCTGCCGATGAAAAATAAATAATTTATGGGACGCTCGATTAAAAAAGGCCCGTTTGTAGAAAATCATCTTCTGGAAAAAATCCAGAAGGCGAAAGCGGCCAATCAGAAGACGCCGATTAAAACCTGGTCGCGTCGCTCGACGATTACGCCTGAGTTTGTCGGCCTGACGTTCACCGTTCACAACGGCAAAGTTTTTAACCCGGTTTTCATCACCGAAAACATGGTTGGTCACAAGCTTGGGGAATTCTCCCTGACGCGCACGTTCAAGAAGCACGGCGCCCACACCGCGAAGGCGGAAGCCAAATAGTTTTTATGGAAGTTTTCGCCATCACCAAAAATATCCCGATGTCCGCGCAGAAAATGCGCGAAGTCGTGCGGCAGATCCAAGGATTGCCGGCGTTGCAGGCCGAACAGATTCTGGCCGTCGTGCCGCGCAAAGGTGCGCGCTTCGTCGCCAAGACTTTGCATTCAGCCATCGCGAACGCGGAAAACAACAACAAGTTGCGCCCCGAAACCTTGCGCATCAAAGAAGCGGTTGCCGGCACGGCGACGACTTTGAAACGCTTTCAGCCGAAAGCGCGCGGTTCCGCCGGCCCGATTCTGAAACGCCGTTGCCACATCAAAATCACTTTGTCCGACGAATAATATGGGTCAAAAAACCAATCCAATCGGCTTACGCGTCGCGGTCAACAAAGACTGGCGCTCTAAGTGGTATGCCGACAAAAAAGAATTCAGCAAGCTGCTCACGGAAGACCGCATGATCCGCGACGTGCTCAAGAAGAAACTTGAAGGCGCGTCGGTGCCGAAGATTTTGATCGAGCGCGCGACGAACCGTTGCCGCGTCACGATTTTGACCGCGCGTCCCGGTGTCGTTATCGGTCGCAAAGGTTCGGAGATTGACAAGCTCAAGGAAGAATTGAGCAAGTTGACCGGCAAAGAAGTTTACGTGGACATCGTCGAAGTCAAGCAGCCCGAACTCGACGCGCAGTTGTGCGCGGAGAACATCGCGTTGCAGCTTGAGCGCCGGGTGTCCTTCCGCCGCGCGATGAAAAAGGCGTTGCAGACGGCGAAAGATTTCGGCGCGGAAGGTATCAAGATTCGCGCGGGTGGCCGACTCGGTGGCGCTGAATTGGCGCGAGTCGAAATGTATCACTGGGGTCGGGTGCCGCTGCATACGCTCCGCGCGAACATTGATTACGGCTTCGCGGAAGCAAAGACGGTTTACGGCAAGCTCGGCATCAAATGCTGGATTTGCAAAGGTGAAAACAAACCGCAGCGTAAAGAAGTAAAGGCGGAAGCGCCTGTCGCTAGTTAATTTTTAGAAGATTTTTTGTTATGGCAATGCAACCGGCAAAAGTAAAGTTTCGCAAAATGCACCGTGGCAGTCGCACGGGGCTGGCGACGAGCGGCAACACCGTTGCCTTCGGCGAATATGGCCTGATGGCGCTCGAGCGTTGCTGGATGGACGGCAAGCAGCTTGAATCCTGCCGCGTCGCGATCACCCGCCACATGAAGCGCAAGGGCAAGATGTGGATCCGTGTGTTCCCGCAGAAATCTTACACGAAGAAGCCGCTCGAAACCCGAATGGGCAAGGGCAAAGCGCCCCTCGAAGGTTGGGTCGCGGTCATTCGCCCGGCGAACATTTTGTTTGAAGTGGACGGCATTACGGAAGCCGAAGCGCGTGAATCCATGCGCCTCGCTGCGACCAAGCTGCCGATTAAAACCAAGTTCATTTCGCGCCATCAACACACGAGCTGAGTAATATGAAGTTTTCCGATTCCAAAATCAAAGATGCCACGTTGGTGGAGCTGGCCGCGCTCGGTCGCGACCTCCGTCACGAAATCTTCAACCTGCGCCTGCAACAGGCGAGCGCGCAGCTGGAAAAACCCGCGCGCTTGCGCATGCTGCGCAAGGATATCGCGCGCGTCGAAACCCGCATGTCGGCCTTGCGTAATCAGGCGGCGAAACCGGTGAAGAAATAATTTTGTATGGCTGAATCAACGACCAATGTGACGGCGACCGGCAAGCGCAAACAGCGCGTCGGTGAAGTTGTCTCGAATAAGATGACGAAGACGATTGTGGTTCGCGTGGAACGCCGTTTCCCGCACCCGCAATACAAGAAGATTGTCACCTCCTACAAGAAATTTTACGCGCACGACGAGAAGTCAGAAGCGAAGCCGGGCGACACGGTGCGCATCGAAGAATCCCGCCCGCTGTCCAAGTTGAAACGCTGGACGCTGGTGGAAGTGGTGGAACGCGGCGAAAACGTTGCGCCAATCGCGGCTTAATTTTTAATTTTATGTTGCAAGTTCGATCCAGTTTAGATGTGGCGGATAACACCGGTGCCAAGATTGCTTGGAATATCGGCGTGTTGGGCCGCAACCAGCGTTATGCCGGTATCGGCGACGTCATCAAGGTTCACATCAAAGAAGCCGCGCCGGATGGCTCGGTGAAAAAAGGTGAAGTGCATGACGCCGTTGTAGTTCGCACGCGCCACATCATCACCCGCACCGACGGTTCGGTGCTGCGCTTCGACAGCAACGCCTGCGTCATCATTGACAAGGAATTGAATCCCAAGGGCACGCGTATTTTCGGCCCGGTCGCCCGCGAATTGCGCGAAAAGAAGTTCATGAAAATCATTTCACTCGCGCCGGAAGTCATTTGAAGGTTATGTCAAAATTTCACGTTAAAAAAGGTGATCAAGTCACCGTCATCTCTGGCAAAGAAAAAGGCAAGAGCGGCAAGATTATCGCCGTGCTGACTGAAAAGCAGCGCGTCGTGGTCGAAGGCTTGCAGATGATTAAGAAGCACGTCAAAAAGAGCCAACAGAATCCGAACGGCGCGATTCTTGACCGCGAAGGTTCGATTCACATCTCGAATGTGAAAAAAGCGGAGGCGGCAACCGCGTAAATAATTTTCACGGCCAAATCCGTGAGTTAAAAAATGAAATCCAGACTTTACACAAAATACACGAACGAAGTCGTGCCGGCGCTCAAGGCGAAGCACAACTTTGCGAACGTTCACCAGATTCCGAAGTTCGTTAAAATCGTCGTGAACATGGGCATCAACGCCTCGCTCGAAAAAGGTGCGATGGAAGATGCCGCGAAAGATTTGACGCAGTTGACCGGCCGCAAGCCCGTCATCAGCCGCTCCAAAAAGGACGTGGCGAATTTCAAGTTGCGCAAAAATCAAGCCATCGGCTGCCGCGTCACGTTGCGGGGCGACACGATGTTTGAATTTTTCGACCGCCTGGTCGCTACCGCGCTACCGCGCATCCGCGACTTCCGTGGTTTGTCACCGCGCAAGTTTGATGGCCGTGGCAACTACACGTTCGGCGTGCCGGATCAGACCATTTTTCCTGAAATCGAATTGGAAAAAATCAAACGCCAGCAGGGCATGGACATCACGATTGTGACGACCGCCGGCAAAAATGATTTGGCGCTCGACTTGTTGAAGTTGATGGGTTTTCCGTTCGCAGAAAAATAATTTGTTATGGCCAAGAAATCATGGATTGAGCGGAACAACCGCAAAAAAGAAACGGTCAAGAAATACGCCGCCCTCCGTGCTGAGCTGAAGGCGAAACGCGATTACGCCGGCCTGTCGCAGTTGCCGCGTGACGCGAGCCCGACGCGCGTCGTGAACCGCTGCGCGTTCAGCGGCCGCCGTCGTGGATATTGGCGCAAGTTCGGGGTGTCCCGTTTGACGTTCCGTGAAGCGGCGTTGAATGGTTTGATTCCCGGTGTGACAAAGGCAAGTTGGTAAAAATTTGTTCGTGCTGGCTGTCGATTCCGCAATGACGCAGGCGCCGAAACGCAGGACGAAAGTTAAAAAATAAAATGAGCGATCCGATTTCTGATATGTTGACGCGCATCCGCAACGCGGGTGCGGCGCAATTGCCCGTGGTGAAACTGCCGCATTCCCGCATCAAGGAAAGTGTGGCCAAGTTGCTGAAGCAGCAAGGTTACGTCGCCGATGTTTCCGTTGAAGGCGATGTCAAGAAGACCATCACGATTGGTTTGAAATTTAACGGCAAAAAGAGCGTCATCGAAGGTCTGAAGCGCGTTAGCAAGCCTGGTTTGCGCCGCTATGTTGGCGCGACGGAAATTCCTCGCGTGCGCGGCGGTCTTGGCGTGGCGATTGTTTCGACCTCGGAAGGTCTGTTGACCGACCAGCAGGCGCGCAAGAAAAACCTCGGCGGAGAACTCCTCGCCTACATCTGGTAATAATTTTATGTCTCGTATTGGAAAACAACCGATTGCCATTCCCGCCAAGGTCAAGGTGGATGTGAAGGGTCAAAAAGTTTCTGTCGAAGGACCGAAGGGCAAGCTCGCGTGGGAACTACCAGCGCGCACGAGCCTCAAAGTTGAAGGTGACAAGATTGTCGTGAGCCGCGCCGGTGAAGATGCGCAGGCGAAGGCGTTGCACGGCTTGAGCCGCGCGCTTGTCAACAACATGGTCAAGGGCGTCGCCGAAGGTTTCGTCAAGAAGCTAGAAATTCAGGGCGTCGGTTTCAAGGCTGCCGTCACCGGCAAGGTTGTGAACCTTTCGCTCGGCTATTCGCATCCGATCAATTACGACATTCCGGAACAGATCAAAGTCACTGTCGAAGAAAATACGAAAATCACGATTGAAGGACCGGACAAGATGGTTGTCGGCAAGGTCGCTTCGGAAATCCGCGCTTACTATCCGCCGGAACCTTACAAAGGTAAGGGTGTCCGCTACGCTGGCGAACACGTCGTGCGTAAGGAAGGCAAGACGGTCCAATAACAATTTTAGTTCACGGCCAAGACCGTGAACCCACTGAGATGAGAACCGAAAAAAAATTAAAGTTGAAGCAGTTGCGCCACTGGCGCATTCGCAAAGTGGTCAGCGGCACGTCCGAACGTCCGCGCATGAGCGTCCGCTTCACGAACGAAAATATCCACGTTCAGTTCATTGACGACGTTGCTGGCAAGACGATTGCCGCGACTTCGACCGTGAGTAAGGGCGAGGCGAAGACCCTGTCTGCCAACTTGGAAGGTGCCAAGAAAGTCGGCGTCATCGCGGCGAAAGCGGCGATTGACAAGGGTATTTCGGCGGTGGTGTTTGATCGTGGTGGCACGCGCTATCACGGCAAAATCAAGGCGCTGGCCGATGCCGCGCGCGAAGCTGGATTGAAATTTTAACCTGAACCGGAGAATTTATTGTGGCTGAAAACGAAAACATTCCAGTAGCTCCTACCGCTCCCGAAGCGACGAAACCAACTGAATCCCGCGGCGGACGCGGTGGCTTTGGCGGCGGACGTGGTGGTCAGGGCGGACGTGGCGGTGGCCGTGGCCGTCGTCCCGATGTCGGCGAAAACGCTTTTGGTAAAGGCGGCGAAGAAATCGTCGAGAAAGTGGTTTTCATCAACCGTTCTTCCAAAGTCGTCAAAGGCGGGCGCCGCTTTAAATTCAGCGCGCTCGTCGTTGTTGGTGACAAAAAAGGTAAGGTCGGCATGGCGCTCGGCAAAGCGGCGGAAGTTGCGGACGCCATCAAGCGCGGCGGCGAACTCGCCCGCAATAAAATGCAATCGGTCTCGTTGCAAGACGTGACGATTCCGCACGAAGTTTATTCCTGCTACGGCGGCGCGAAGATTCTCTTGCGCCCAGCCTCGCCTGGAACTGGTATTATCGCTGGCAAAACGGTTCGTTCCGTTTTGGAATCCGCTGGCGTGAAAGATATTTTGACGAAATCACTCGGTTCGAAAAATGCGGCGAACGTTGTGAAGGCCACGCTCAACGGTTTGTTGAGCCTGCGCACCCGCGAACAGATTTACCAAAGCCGTGGTCTGGAAATTAAGAAAGTTTCCGCGCCGAAAGCTCCCGCAGCAATTGCCGCCTGATAAATAATTTTTATGCGACTGCACAATCTTAAACCCCGTCCCGGCGCGAAGCACCGCACCAAACGCCTCGGTCAAGGTGAATCCAGCGGCCGTGGCAAAACGGCCGGTCGCGGTGGCAAAGGCCAGACCGCACGTTCTGGTAGCTCCATCCGTATCGGTTTCGAAGGCGGTCAGATGCCGCTCATTCGCCGCATCCCGAAACGCGGTTTCAACAACGCTCAATTCACCACGGCTTACAGCCCGGTCAACGTCGGCGACCTGAACCAGTTCGAAGATGGCGCGCGCGTGGATGAAACGGCTCTGCGTTCCGTTGGCCTCGCCAATGGCCCGAAACTTGGAATCAAAATTCTCGGCACCGGCGATTTGACCAAAAAATTGGTCGTGGTCGTCAGTGCCATCAGCGCCTCGGCGAAAACCAAGATCGAAGCCAAGGGCGGCGCGGTCGAGATCATCGCCAAAAAATCTTCGGCTCCGGCCAAGAAATAATTCGGCTGAAGAATGTTTCGCTCCATCGCCAGCACGCTCGCCAATTGTTTCAAGATTCCGGAATTGAATTCCCGAATCTGGTTTACGCTGGGAGTTTTGGCCGTATGCCGCGTGATGGCGGTCATCCGCATTCCGGGACTGAACGGTGAGGCGCTTTCGAACTTTTTCAAAACCCACGGCGGTGACGGCGGTATTTTGGGGATGTATAACACCTTCGCCGGTGGTGCGTTTGAACATTGCGCCATCGGCTCACTGGGCATCATGCCCTACATCAGCGCGACCATCATCATTCAATTGCTCACGGCCGTCGTCCCGCGCCTGAGCAAGCTGGCGCGCGAAGACGGCGGCCGCACGCAGATCATCAAATACGGACGTTACCTCACCGTGCTGCTGTGCATCGGACAGGGAATTTATTTTGCGAGCAGCTGGCTGCATCCGCAGGCGCAGTTTCCCGGCATCAGCCAGCTCGTGCTGATTGACAATCATTTCGCCTATTACTTTGTGGCTGTGACCGTGATGACGGCGGGAACGATGCTGCTCATGTGGATGGGCGAGCAGATTACCGAGCGCGGCATTGGCAACGGCGTTTCGCTCATTATCACCATCGGCATTCTGGCACGGCTGCCGCGCGCGGTGCGGGCGTTGATTGATATGTTTCATCCGGCCAGCGGACAAGAGACGGATTACCATTTTGCGGGAACTGGGCTGTTATTGTTGGCCTTGCTTGTGCTAGTGGTCGGCGGCGTCATCGCCATAACCCAGGCGCAGCGGAAAATTCCAGTTCAATATGCCCAGCGTGCGGTCGGTCGTAAAATGTATGCGGGCGGAACGTCGTTCATGCCGTTGCGCGTGAATTATGCGGGCGTGATGCCGATTATTTTCGCGCAATCCATTTTGATGTTTCCGCAGCCGGTCTGCACCTGGCTGGCAAACGCGTTCAGTAAGACACCGGTGCTGCAGGATTTTTTCCGCAGTCTCGCGCAGACGTTGAATTATGGCTCTTGGCTTTACATGGCCACCTACTCGGCAATGATTTTGTTCTTTTCGTATTTCTGGGTCGCGACGCAGTTTAATGAAATTCAGATTGCCGACGACCTGAAGAAGAACGGCGGCTACATTCCCGGTGTCCGGCCAGGGCAGGGCACGAGTGATTATCTGCATCACGCCATGAGCCGCATTACGCTGGCTGGTGCGATTTTCCTGACGATCATTGCGACGATTCCGATTATTCTCGGGCGTAAATTAAATATTCCGCCGGACGTAGCGCAGTTTTTTGGTGGCACGAGCATTTTGATTTCTGTTGGTGTTTTGTTGGACACGATGCGGCAGGTGGAATCGCACTTGATGATGCGCCACTATGATGGCTTCCTGAAAAAAGGGAAGATTCGTGGCCGGTTCTAAATTTTTGTGGCCGGAATAAAGCTCAAGTCAGAGGACGATTTGAAGTTGATGCGTCCGGCAGGTTGGGTGGCCGGAAAAGTTTTGGACGAGATCGCGGCATTCATCAAGCCGGGCGTCACGACCCGGCAGATTGATAATTTTGCAGCAGAGCGGATCAAGAGTTACGACGGCAAGAGCGCGTTTCTCGGGTATCGGAAATTTCCGTGCCACACGTGTCTGTCAGTGAACGACGAAGTGGTTCACGGTATCGCGTCAGAGCGCGAATTGAAATTTGGTGACATTGTCAGTGTGGATGTCGGCGTGGTTCATAAAGGTTTTATTGGTGACACGGCTAGGACGGTGGCGGTGGGCGGATGTGGCGTCGCGGCACAACGGTTGCTGGACGTGACGGAGCAATCGCTTTATTTGGGCATCGCGCAAGCGCGACCCGGTAATCGCGTGCTGGATATTTCGCTGGCGGTTCAGCGGTATGTCGAGTCAAACGGATTTAGTGTCGTGCGCGAATTTGTCGGCCACGGTGTTGGACGGTCGATGCACGAAGAGCCGCAGGTGCCGAATTTTGACGAGGGCAAAAAGTCCTCGCCGAAGTTAAAGTCAGGTATGACAATCGCGATCGAGCCGATGGTAAACATTGGCCGCGCGGACGTAAAAATCCTGAAAGACGGCTGGACAGTAGTGACGCAAGATGGTTCACTATCTGCCCATTTTGAGCATACCGTTTTGGTTACGGACGGTGAGCCGGAGATTTTGACATGGGCGAAGATGCCTTCCGCGTTGAAGCCCGCGTGATTGAAGCGCTGCCAAACGGCACGTTTTGCGCGGAGCTGAAAAACGGCCATCGCCTGACGGCGTTTGTAAGCCGGCGCGATGAAAAGATTTTTGCCGGTTTGAAGGCCGGCGATGAAGTGAAGTTGAAATTGACGCCTTACGACTTGAGCGTGGGGCAGATAATGGTTGAAACAAAAATAATTTAAGCATGAAAGTCAGAGCGTCAGTTAAAAAATTGTGTGAGCACTGCAAAATCGTGAAGCGTCGCGGCGTGATCCGCGTCATCTGCACGAACAAACGCCACAAGCAACGTCAAGGTTAATTAAAAATTTATGGCACGCATCATTGGTGTAGAAATTCCGCCGGGCAAGCGCATTGATATTGCGCTACGCTACATTTACGGCATCGGCCCGGTCAACGCAAAGGCGGTTCTCGAACGCGCCAACATTGACCCGTCAATCCGCGCGAAGGATTTGACCGAGGCCCAGCTCTCGCAAATCGTCCACGCGATTCAAGAGGGCAAGTATGTCATCGAAGGCGATTTGCGCCGCGAACTCGGCATGAACCTCAAACGCCTGCAGGGCATCAAGTGTTATCGTGGCATCCGCCACATGCGCAGCCTGCCCGTCCGCGGTCAACGCACGCAGACCAACGCCCGCACGCGCAAAGGTCCGCGCAAGACGGTCGGTGTGCAACGTAATCCGAGTGCCAAAGCTGGTATCCACTAATAACTAAATTTCGATATGTCCGAAGAAAAGAAAAAACCAGCCGCGCCGAAGAAGGAAAAAGAAGTGAAGCCTGTTGCTGCTGCCGACGCCACCGCGCCGGAAGCAAAGCCGGCCAAAAAGAAAGCCACGCCCGCCGCTGAAGTTGCGGCTGCGCCCGCTGAACCGGTCGCGATTGCTGTTCCGACCGCCGCCGATTTGCTCGGTGAAGATCCCAACGCGAAGAAGGTCGTCAAGGCCAAACACGCGAAGAACATTTCCACCGGCATTGCAAACATTTTGGCCACGTTCAATAACACCCAGGTCACCATCACCGACATGCAGGGCAACCTCATCGGTTGGTCTGCCGCCGGTCGTGTTGGTTTCAAAGGTTCGCGCAAAAGCTCGGCTTACGCCGCGCAAATGGTCGCGCAGGACGCCGCTCGCCAAGCTATGGCGCACGGTATGAAGGAAGTTGAAATTCGTGTGAAGGGTCCTGGATCTGGTCGTGAATCCGCAATTCGCGCGCTGCAAGCCATCGGCTTGGAAATTTCCACGATCAAGGACGTGACGCCGGTTCCGCACAACGGCTGCCGCCCGCGCAAGAAACGCCGCGTGTAATTTTTCAATCGCAATTCGCAAACTATAAATTTTTATGGCTCGTTATACAGGTCCCCGCGTCCGCATCAGCCGCCGTTTCGGTATTCCGATTTTCGGCCCGACGAAATATCTTGAACGCCGCAACTACGGTCCCGGCGTCCACGGCCCGAAGTCGCGCCGCAAGACCACCGAATACGGTGAAGGTCTGAATGAGAAGCAGAAGCTTCGTTATTACTACGGCCTGATGGAGAAGCAGTTTCGCGGCGTGTATGAAAAGGCGAAAAATCGCCGTGGCATCACGGGCGAAACGATGTTGCAAATTCTCGAAACCCGCTTGGACAATGTTGTGTTCCACCTCGGTTTCGGCAACACGCGCGCTGCTGCGCGCCAGATGGTCAATCACGGCCATATCACGGTCAACGGTCGCAAGGCGGCCATCGCGTCCTTCGCACTCAAAGTGAACGATGTCATCGTGGTGAAGAACCACAACGTGTCGCGCCAGCTCGCGACGAAGGGTCTTGAAGTTTCCGCGAGCCGCGCGGTGCCGGATTGGTTGTCGTTGGACAAGGAAGCGTTCAAGGGCACGGTCATGCGCATCCCGACCCGCGACGAAATCCAACCGATTGCCAACGAGCAGGCCGTCGTCGAATTTTATTCCCGCTAACCAGTAAACAAAAAGACAATTACACGGGCGATTCCGGCCGGGAATAAATTTAGCCGGACTCGCCAGATTAAAATTGTCGAAAGGAAAATATGCCAGTTCGTTTAGGACGTTTCGAAATGCCCAAGCGGTTGCAGAAGGATGAAGCCTCTGCCACCGAAACCTACGCCAAGTTTGTCGCCGACCCGTTTGAAACCGGTTACGGCCACACCATCGGCAACTCGCTTCGCCGCGTGTTGCTCTCCTCGCTCGAAGGCGCAGCCATTACCTCCGTGAAGGTGGACGGTGCGCAGCATGAATTTGCCACGATCGAAGGCGTCGCTGAAGACGTGACCGACATCGTTTTGAATTTGAAGAAGGTCAAATTCAAAGCCCACACCCGCGACGAGCAGGTGCTGTTGCTTTCCGTCAACAAAGACGGTGCGGTGACCGCTGCCGACATCCAGACCAATCAGAATATTGAGCTCGTGAATCCCACGGCGCATATCTGCACGCTGGACAAGAAGAAAAAATTTGAGATGGAATTGACGGTCAAAGTTGGCCGCGGTTTCTGCCCGAGCGACGAAAACAAGAAGCCCGGCCAAGCTATTGGCATCGTGGCCATTGATTCTATTTTCTCCCCGGTGACCCGTGTGCGTTACGCTGTCGAAGCCGCGCGCGTCGGTAACCGCACGGACTACGATCGTTTGGTTCTCGAAATCTGGACCGACGGTCGCATCACCCCCGATGACGCGCTGACGCAGGCTTCGGCCATTCTCGCGCATCACCTTGACGTGTTCGTCGGTTACGACAAGAACGCGGTTGAATTTGAAGAAGCGGCTGACAAGCAAGACGACGAGAAGTCCAAGCTCAAGAAATTGTTGAACATGAGCGTCAACGAAATCGAATTGAGCGTCCGCGCCGCGAACTGCCTGAACAACGCGAACATCACCACCGTCGGCCAGCTCGCGCTGAAGTCCGAACAGGAGATGCTCAAGTATCGCAACTTCGGCAAGAAATCGCTCAACGAAATTAAAGATAAACTGGTTTCCCTCAACCTCTCGCTCGGCATGAATTTTGAGCCCGGTCTGGTGGATGCACCGAAGGAAGAAGCCGCGAAAACCGAATAAGGATTTGCCATGAGACATTTGAAGCGCACGGCCAAACTGGGCCGCACCTCGGAACATCGCAACGCGATGCTCGCCAACCTCGTTTGCAGCTTGATCGAACACAAGCGCGTCACGACCTCTTTGGCCAAGGCCAAAGCCGCCCGTTCCGTTGCGGAAAAGATGGTCACGCTGGGCAAGAAGGGCACGATTCAACATCGCCGCCTCGCCGTCGCCCGTCTCCATCAGGAAAAGGCCGCGAAGACGTTGTTCACGGAAATCGCGCCGGCGTTCAAAGATCGCCGCAGCGGTTACACCCGCATCATCAAGCTCGGCCAGCGTAACGGTGACGCCTCGCAGAGCGCGATTTTGGAATGGGTTGACACCATCGCCGCCACGCCCGCGCCCGAAGCTCCCGCCACGGAAGCCAAGCCGGAAGCGAAGAAGTAAATCACTTTAAGAAACACAAAGCCCGCTCGAAAGAGCGGGCTTTTTTTTTTGCCACAAATAATCATTATGAGGATTCAGCATTGCCGTTGCGCTTGTGATGAGATAATTGAAGTCCATGAATATCGCAGTTGAACACATCGCCATTCCCGCCCAAAATCCCGTGGCGTTGAAAAACTGGTATGAACACGTCCTGGGTGCGCGTGAGGTTTTCAACAATGGCCAGATGCCGCCGACGTGCTTGATTGCGCTGGGCGCAGTCTGGTTTGAAATTTATCAGGCCGATTCGCTGCTGGCTGAACGTGGCAATAATAAACTGCAGGGTTTCCGGCACATCGCGTTACGCGTGCCGTCGTTGGACGCGGCGAAGTCGGAATTGGAATCGCGCGGCGTAAAATTTACCGAGGAAGTCCGGCTGGCGGCGGGTGGCGGCAAAGTTTTGTTTTTTGCGGATGGTGAGGGGAATTTATTGCATCTGGTCGAACGGCCGGCGGATTCGCCGTTGCTGAAATAATTTGACTGGCGGCAGATTTTTTCCGGTTGTCATTGGACAAATCAGCCGACTCGTAGCAAAATAAGGACAATATGAGCGATGAAGCCATGAGTAATTTTACGCCGCGCGCGCAGCAGGTGCTCGCGCTCGCGCGCAAGGAAGCCAACCGACTGAACCACAATTTTCTCGGCACCGAGCATCTGCTGCTCGGCCTGATCAAGTTGGGGCAGGGCGTTGCCGTCAACGTGCTGCAAAGCATGGGCATTGACCTCGACAGCGTGCGTATTGAAGTGGAGAAGCAGGTCGGCAGCGGCCCCGACCAAAAAATGATCGGCAACATCCCTTACACGCCGCGCGTGAAAAAAGTCATCGCGCTCGCGCAGAAGGAAGCGAAAAATCTCAACCATACTTACGTCGGGACGGAACATCTGCTGCTCGGCCTGTTGCGCGAAGGCGACGGTGTGGCGGCGAAAGTGTTGCGCGCGCTGGATGTGGACATCGAAGAAGCGCGGCAACGCGTCTTGAAGGAGCTTGACCCGAATTTTGCCGCGCCGCCGGGCGAAGAGGCGCAGCCGGGCGAACCGGTTGCGGAAAAACCAACTCCCGGAACTGCGGGCGAGAAAAAAGGCGAAGTCAAAACGCCCGCGCTAAAAGCTTTTGGCCGCGACCTCACGGAAATTGCGCGCAAAGGCGACATGGATCCGGTCATCGGTCGCGCGAGCGAAATCGAGCGCGTCATCCAGATTCTTTGCCGCCGCACGAAAAATAATCCGGTTCTCTTGGGCGAAGCGGGCGTTGGCAAAACGGCCATCGTTGAAGGTCTGGCGCAGGAAATCGTCAAAGGCAACGTGCCGGAAATTTTATTGCACAAGCGTGTCATCACTTTGGATTTGGCATTGATGGTTGCGGGCACAAAATATCGCGGACAATTTGAAGAGCGCATCAAAGCGGTCATGGACGAAATCCGCCGCGCGAAAAACATTATTTTGTTCATTGACGAATTGCACACGATTGTCGGCGCGGGTTCGGCAGAAGGCACGATGGATGCGAGCAACATCATCAAGCCGGCGCTCTCGCGCGGCGAGATGCAATGCGTGGGCGCGACGACGTTGAACGAGTATCGCAAATACATCGAGAAAGATGCCGCGCTGGAACGTCGTTTCCAATCGGTGAAAGTCGAGGCACCTTCGATTGAGGACGCAATCGCGATTTTGAAAGGCTTGCGCCACAAATACGAGGAGCATCACAAGGCCGAATTCACGGACGATGCTGTGGCAGCTTCCGTCAAGCTGTCTGATCGCTACATCACCGACCGATTTTTGCCGGACAAGGCGATTGACGTCTTGGACGAGGCTGGTTCGCGCGCGCGTATCGCGACGATGACGCGTCCGCCGGAAATCAAGGCGCAGGAAGCCGAGATCGAAGTCATTAAGGGCAAAAAGGAAAGCTCGATTAAAAATCAGGATTTCGAGGGCGCGGCGAAGATGCGCGATCAGGAAAAACAGGCGAAGGACAAGCTCGAAACCTTACTGAAAGAATGGCGCGCGAAGGGCGATGAAAAACGCGTCGTCGTCGGCGAGGAAGAAATTTTGCACGTCGTCGCGAAGTGGACGGGCATTCCGCTCAAGCGCATGGGTCAGGATGAAATGGCGCGCCTGCTCACGGTCGAGACCGAGATGGAAAAAGTTGTCGTCGGCCAGCGCGAGGCAGTGTCCGCGTTGTGCAAGGCGCTGAAGCGTTCGCGCGCGGATTTGAAAGACCCGCGCCGTCCGATTGGAACTTTTCTGTTGCTCGGCCCGACGGGTGTTGGAAAAACTTTGCTCGCCAAAACTCTCGCGGAACAGATGTTCGGCGACACGAAATCGCTCATCCAATTGGACATGAGCGAATACATGGAAAAATTCAACGTGTCGCGCCTCGTCGGTTCGCCGCCCGGTTACGTTGGTTACGAAGAAGGCGGTCAGCTCACGGAAAAAGTGCGGCGCAATCCGTATTCCGTCGTGCTGTTCGACGAAATCGAAAAGGCGCATCCCGACGTTTGGAATATGCTGTTGCAGATTTTGGAAGAAGGAAAATTGACCGACAGCATGGGTCGCATCATCAATTTCCGCAACACGATCATCCTGATGACTTCAAATGTCGGCTCGGACACGATTCGCAAATCGTCCACGCTCGGCTTCGCGCCGATCACGGATGAAGCGACTTACGAAAAAGCGCGCGAACGCGTTTTGGAAGAAGCGAAGAAAACGTTCCGCCCGGAATTTTTGAACCGGCTCGATGATTTGATCGTGTTCCGCTCGTTCACGAAGCCCGATCTCATTGCGATTTTGAGTCTGGAAGTGGAAAAAGTTTTGGAACGGCTCCGGAAGAAAAATCTCAAGCTCGAACTCGACGACAAGGCGAAGGATTTGCTTGTGGAAAAAGGCTACGATCCGCAATACGGCGCGCGTCCCATGCGCCGCGCGGTCGAGCGTTTCTTTGAAGACCCGCTCGCCGAGGAAATTCTCAAAGGCGCGCTGGTGGAAGGCGATTTGATCAAAGTCACCGCCGACAAGGATAAATTGCTCTTCAACCAAAAGCCGGCGGCGCAAGATGCGGTTCCAAACTGATTGTGTTTTATTTTCAAGGCCGCGTTGAAAAACGCGGCTTTTTTGTTGGCGAAATTCCCCGGCAAATTTTACGCTATCGCACACATGAAAGGTATCATCCTCGCCGGCGGCGCCGGCTCGCGGCTGTATCCGCTCACGCTGGTCGCGAGCAAACAGCTCCAGCCGGTTTTTGATAAGCCGATGGTTTATTATCCGCTCACGACGCTCATCGAGGGCGGTATTCGCGAATTGTGCCTGATTTCCACGCCGCACGATTTGCCGCGCTTCCAGCAACTGCTCGGCGACGGCTCGCGTTTTGGCGTGACGATTGATTATCGCGAGCAGGCCAAACCGGCGGGCATCGCGCAGGCGTTTCTCATCGCCGAAAGTTTCATCGGCCAGGACAACGTCACGCTGATTCTCGGCGACAACATTTTTTACGGCGGCGATTCGTTTTACAAGGCGTTCGCGGAATTCAAGAGCGGCGAGACGATTTACGGCTATCACGTCAACGACCCGGAACGCTACGGCGTCGTCGAGTTTGATGCCGACGGCAAGGCCGTTTCCATTGAGGAAAAACCGAAGTTACCGAAGAGCAATTACGCCGTGCCGGGACTTTACATCTGCGACAATCAGGTTATTGAGATTGCAAAAAATTTGAAACCATCCGCGCGCGGCGAATTGGAGATCACGGCAGTGAACGTCGAATATCTCAAGCGCGGCGCGTTGCGCGTGCAGCGGCTCGCGCGCGGGTTCGCGTGGCTGGACGCCGGCACCAGCAGCAGCCTGCACGAGGCGAGCGCGTATGTGCAGACAATTGAAAAACGCGCCGGCATAAAAATCGGCTGTCCCGAAGAAGCCGCATTCCGTCAGGGTTTCGTTTCGCTCGCGCAACTGGAAAAAATTGTCGGCGCGATGCCGAACTGCGAATACCGCGCGTATCTCGAAAACGAAGTCGTGGCCGAGGCAAAACGTCTGCAAAAATAATTATGATTTTACTTCTTGGTGCATCCGGCTACATCGGCGAGGCATTCGCCACGGAATTGCAGCGGCGCAAAAAAGAATTCATTCCGCTCGCGCGCCAGCAGGTGGATTACTCGCGCTTCGATGTGCTGCTGGAATTTTTGCGCGCGAAAAAGCCGTCGTTCGTCGTCAACGCCGCCGGCTATACGGGCAAGCCGAACGTGGACGCTTGCGAACTCGACAAGGCCGGCACGCTCGTCGGCAATACTTTGTTGCCGCAGACCCTCGCGCACGCCTGCGCGGCGGAGGGAATTCCGTGGGGACACATTTCCTCCGGCTGCATTTTCAGCGGCGCAAAAATTTTGGAGCACGGAAAAGTGCGCGTCGAAAAAAACATGAACCGGCCGGAATTGCACGCGCTCGCGGAAAAAAAATCGCCCGCGATTCTCGGTTTCGACGAGACGGACACGCCGAATTTTTCCTTCCGCGACCAGCCGTGCAGTTTTTACAGCGGCACGAAGGCGCTCGGCGAGGAAGCCCTTGCCAACATTGGCCAAAGTTACGTCTGGCGGCTGCGGATTCCGTTCGACGAATTCGACAACCAGCGGAATTATTTGAGCAAGGTGCAGCGTTACTCGAAGGTTTATGAGAACGTGAATTCCATTTCGCACCGCGCCGATTTTGTGAAGGCGTGTCTCGACACTTGGGAACTGCGCGCTCCGTTCGGCATCTACAACGTGACGAATCCCGGCTACGTCACCACGCGTCACGTCGTGGAGCAGATCGAGAAATTTCTCAAGCCGCCGCGCAAATTTGAATTCTGGGCGGACGATGCGGAATTTTACAAGGTCGCCGCCAAGACGCCGCGCTCGAATTGCGTGATGGACGTTTCCAAACTGCTAGCGGCGGGCGTGAAAATCCGCGGCGTCGAGGAAGCGCTGGAAGACTCGCTGAAAAATTGGAAGCCGGAATAAATTTCAAACATGAACCTACTTATCACCGGCGGCGCGGGTTTCATCGGCTCCAATTTGATCCAGCACATCGTTGACGACGCGCGCGTCACGAAGCTGGTCAATCTCGATTGCCTGACTTACGCGGGACGATTGGAAAATCTGTCGACCGTGGCCAAGCATCCGAAATACATTTTTGAAAAAGTGGATTTGCGCGACAAGACGGCGACTTTGTCGGTCGTGGAAAAAAACGCCATCACGCACGTGATGCACCTCGCGGCGGAATCGCATGTGGATCGCTCGATCACCGGGCCGGGCGATTTCATCACGACAAACATTCTCGGCACCTTCAATCTGCTCGAAGCCTGTCGCGGATTTTGGAATGGAAAATTTGAGGGCAAAAAATTTCACCATGTTTCGACCGACGAAGTTTATGGCTCGCTCGGCGCGACGGGATTGTTCACGGAAACGACGCCTTACGCGCCGAACTCGCCGTATTCTTCGAGCAAGGCCTCGTCGGATTTTTTGGTGCGCGCATATCATCACACTTATGGCTTGCCGACGGTCATCACGAATTGCTCCAACAACTACGGCCCGTTCCAGTTTCCGGAAAAACTGATTCCGGTCGTCATCCAAAGCATTCTCGCACGCAAAAATGTGCCCGTTTATGGCGATGGCATGAACGTGCGCGACTGGCTTTATGTTCGCGACCACGCAGAAGCGTTGTGGACGGTTTTGCATCAGGGAAAACTTGGCGAGACTTACAACATCGGCGGCCACAACGAGTGGGCGAACATTCACATCGTGCAGTTGATTTGCGATACGATTGATGAGTTCGCGCCGCAGCTCGGCGGCGGTTCGCGCAAATTGATTTCGTTTGTGAAGGACCGTCCCGGCCACGACCGCCGATATGCGATTGACGCGACGAAGATTCAGCGCGAGCTTGGCTGGACGCCCGCGCACAAGTTTGAGGACGGTATCCGCGAAACAATTCGCTGGTATCTGGACAATCAGGACTGGGTAAAATCGGTTTTGAAAAAATGATTTTCTGAACGCTTTCGGTGGTCGCACCGTCCAAACGTCATTCATGATGCCTCACGCAAAAAAGTGGTTGCTGTTTATTTTGCTGTTTGGGTGCGTTGTTTTCACCCGCGCAAACGCGGCAACGAATTCTCTGGTCTGGCAAACGGCTGGCGACAATGTCAGCGCCGACATCCGGGGCGAGGCGCTCTGGCCGTTACTCACGGACATCGCGCACCAGACCGGCTGGCATATTTTTGTGGAACCGGGCATTGACGCAAAGGCGGATGTGAAATTTTCCAATCTCGCGACCGGCGCGGCATTGAAGAAACTGCTCGGCGATTTGAATTTTGCTTATGTGCCAAAGACGAACGAGGCGGATCAGCTTTACGTTTTTGCCACGACAATCCGCGCTGCCACGCAGCGGGTGAACGTGGCGGCGACCAATAAAATCGGGATTGCTAAGCACGTCGCCAATGAACTGATTTTGAAAATGAAGCCCGGCACGGACATTGACGCGCTGGCGAAAGCGCTCGGTGCAAAAGTCATCGGACGCGATGACAAGTTGGGAATTTACCGGTTGCAGTTTGATAATGCGGCGGCGGCGGACGCCGCGCTGGGACAATTAAAATCCAATTCCGACGTGGCGACGGTGGAATATAATTACATCCTCGATCCACCGGTCGCGGCGCAGCGGATTGCCAATGCGCCAGCCGGACCGGTTTCGCTCACGCTTAATCCGCCGGGTGATTCGGGAAAAGTTATTGTTGGCCTGATTGACACGCCGGTGCAATCGCTTGGTGCGGACCTTGATAAATTTTTGCTCAAGCCAATTTCCATTGCCGGCGACGCGAACGTGAGCAGCACCGATCCGACGCACGCGACGAGCATGGCCGAGACGATTTTGCGCGCGATGGCGGCGCAGGGCGGCGGCACGTCCGCGCAAATCCTGCCGGTGGATGTTTACGGCAACAGCGAAACGGCGACGACCTGGAATGTGGCGCTGGGTGTGCAAGCGGCGGTGAACGGCGGCGCAACTGTTTTGAACATGAGTCTCGGCGGCACGAGCGAGAGCGCGATTTTGAATGACGTGATTCAACAGGCCGAGGCGAAGGGCATTGTGATTTTTGCGGCGGCAGGCAACCAGCCGGTCGCCACGCCGACTTATCCGGCGGCGGATTCCGGCGTCATCGCGGTGGCGGCGACGCAGGGCAACCAGCTTGCGTCGTATTCCAACTACGGCAGCTTCATCGCCATCGCGTTGCCGGGCGCGAGCGTGGTCTATCTCGGAAGTTCGGCGTTTGTGGTGCAGGGAACATCGCCGGCCACGGCCTATGCGACGGGCATCGCGGCCGGCGCAAAAAGCAATACCAGCCAGACATGGTTGCAAATCCTCGCGACCATGCAGCAGAAATTTCCCGTGCCGCAGAAATAAAAATTAGGAGATGAAAGCCGGGAGCTGGCCGTTAGGCAAATCAGTATTTGCTTTACCCCAACTCCCGGTGAGTCAGTGCGATTGGCAGCCGTATTTGACGAACGTGCCGAAGAATATGCCCAGCGTCGCAATCAAAAGCCACGGACTGCCTTTGAGCAACTCAATGATGCCCCAACCCATGAAGAAGGCGAACAACGTAAAAGCGGCTATGGCCAGCGTAAATTTCATCGGCAGAAACTTTATCAATTCTCCCGTTCCATGCAAGCCCCGTGCGTTTGACCGCCGCCGCGCCGAATTCAAGCTGAATTAACCGTTTGCAATTAGCCAAAACTCGGCTATGATTTGCGCTCGATTTTTACCGGCAATTTGATTGAAGAAATAATTTATGTCACAGCATCCCAGTCTCCGCGCGGCGTCCACCTTGGGCGGCAAGCGCAATGTCCTCAAGCGTTTTGAACGCACGGCGCTCCTCGAAAAGCGCGGTCATCGCAAAGCCGGCGACAAGATCACCGGCCTGCGCAAAACCAAACCCGAGGCGTGACGTGTGATAGGTGACGAGTGACGCGACCGGCGCGGCTCGTAACTTGCCGTCCGCCACCAGTCACTTATCTTGGTCCGTTTGCAAAAATTTCTTGCTGACGCCGGCGTGGCTTCGCGCCGCGCGGGCGAGCAAATCATTTTGGAAGGCCGCGTGGCGGTCAACGGCCACATTGTCCGCCTGCTCGGTTCCAAGGTTGACCCAAACCGTGACCATGTCACGGTGGACGGCAAACCGGTGCGCGCGAAAAATCTGATTTACGTCGCGCTTAACAAGCCACCGGGCTGCGTGTGTTCGCGCAAGGATGAGTTTGATCGTCCGTCCATTTATCAGTTGCTGCCACGCGAATGGGAGACGGTGCAGTCGGTCGGTCGGCTGGACTATAACAGCGAAGGATTGATTTTTCTCACCAATGATGGACAATTTGCGCTGCGCCTCACGCATCCGCGCTACGGCGTCCGCAAAAAGTATCTGGTGAGCGTCGAGGGCGAAGTGACGGCGGCGATGCTGGACTTGTTCAAGCGCGGCATTTTTCACGAGGGCGAAAAATTGAAAGCGCTCGCGGCCCGGATTGTTTCCGGCACCCGCTCGAAAAGCGTGGTGGAGCTGGAGTTGGGCGAAGGCAAAAATCGTGAGGTGCGGCGGCTGTTTGAGTCGCAGGCGATTACGGTGAAAAAATTGCAGCGGACGCAAATCGGAAAAATCCGGCTCGGTGAACTGAAACCGGGCAAATGGCGGACGCTGAACGCGGTGGAAATAAAAACTTTGATTACTGATTTATGAAAACGAACTGCTGGCTGGTTTTGGGAACGATGATGGCCACAACTGCCGTGGCGCAAATCAACACGAACACGCTGCCGGAAATTCCCGCGCCGGCCACGGTCGCGACGTCGGCTCCGGCTCCGGCTCCGACGCTGGCGGTCACCAACGCGGTCGCGCCGGTCAAAAAAGCGCCGGTCAAGCACAAGAAGAAAAAGGCGGTCAAAAAGATTTACGAGCCGTCCGTCGCGCTGGCAGCGGGAACGGCCACGGTCGTTTCTGAAAACCTCAACGTGCGCGGCCAAGCCGGTTTGAAGGGCGAGGTTATCGCCCATCTCAAGATTGGCGACACGGTCACCGTGATTTCGCAAATCAATCTCGACAAGCACGCTGCCGACGAACCGGCGCAGTGGGCGAAAATTTCCTTGCCGTCCGAAACCAAGGTGTGGGTCAACACCAAGTTTTTGGATGTGACCAACAAAGTGGTGGCCGTGAAAAAATTGAACCTGCGCGCCGGGCCTGGTGAGAATTACAGCGTGCTCGGCGTAATTGAAAAAGGCACGCCGGTCAGCGAACTGGCTGCCAAAGGCGAATGGTCGCAAATCGAAACGCCCACGAACGCTTTTGCGTTTGTTGCAGCAATTTATTTGAAGCAGGAGCCAATCCCGAATGCCGCCGCCGTGGCTGCATCCGTTCCGCCTGCGCCGGTTGTCGAGACGCCGGTCGTGCCAGCACCGCCGCTTTCAACAAACACCGTTGCCGTCGCGCCAACGATTGTCGCGGAGCCGCCCGTTGCGCCCGTGGTTGACACCAATCAAACCGCAGCCAGTGCATCATCAGTTGCGGCAACGAATGTAACCAGCACCAGCGTCGCGGACACCAATGCCACCGCGACAACAGTTGATACCAATCCGCCGCCGACGCGCGTGGTTTCGCACGAAGGCTATGTGCGTCCGTCGGTCAGCTTGGTTGCCCCGACTTATTACGAGCTTTACGACTTCGACAGCGGCAAAGTCATTAACTACCTTTACACCACTTCAACCAATCTTGATTTGTCGCGTTACAATGGCCATTTAATAATTGTCACTGGCGAAGAGTCCATGACTGAACGCTGGAACGCCTCGCCGATGCTAACCATCCAAAAAATCTACGTTCTCCAGACCAATCTGCCGCCGGTTTCCAACCGCGTTTACAGCCCCCGTGCAAGCGGCCAACGTCGTTGATGGACGCGCCATTGCGGCGCAAATCCAGCAGGAACTCGCCGCGCGCGTGGCGGTTTTGAAGTCGCGTGGCGTGGTGCCCGGCCTCGCCTTTGTGCGTGTTGGCGAAGATCCGGCTTCTAAAGTTTATGTCGGTCGCAAGGAAAAAGCCTGTGCCGAACTTGGTATCGTTTCTGAAACACACGTTCTGCCGGAAAAAACTTCCGAGGCGGAACTGCTCGCGCTCATCGGCAAATTAAATTTTGCATCTCACCTGCACGGTATTTTGGTGCAAGCGCCATTGCCGAAACAGATTCGCGAGTCCGTAGTTTTCTCCACCGTGCTGCCGACGAAAGACGTGGACGGTTTTCATCCGGTGAACGTCGGCAAACTCATGCTCGGCGACAACACCGGCTTCAAACCTTGCACGCCGGCGGGCGTCATGGAATTGCTCGCGCGTTCCGGCGTGAAAACGGATGGCGCGGAAGTGGTCGTGCTCGGACGCGGCAACATTGTCGGCAAACCGATGGCCGCGATGCTTTGCCAAAAAGGCAAAAACGCCAACGCCACCGTGACGATTTGTCATTCGGCAACGCGCAACATCAAGGAACATTGCCGCCGCGCGGACATCATTATCGCTGCGATTGGCGTGGCGGAATTTGTGAAGGCCGACATGGTCAAGCCCGGTGCGGTCATCATGGACGTGGGCGTGAATCGTATTCCTGACGCAAGTTCCAAGACCGGCACCAAACTTGTCGGCGACGTGGATTTTACGAACGTGCAGCCCATCGCCGGTAAAATCACGCCGAATCCAGGTGGTGTCGGGCCGATGACCATCGCAATGCTGTTGCAAAATACCGTTCGCGCGGCGGAGTTGGCAGTGAGCTAAATAAATTCTTCGGAAAAATTTCTGTCCGGTCGTTGGTTTGATTACTCTTTGAATTTCATGGCCGACCGTTTGCCCATTTACGAAATCGAAAGCGACATAATCGCGCGCCTGCAACGCGACAAGCGCCTCATTTTGTCAGCACCCACTGGCTCCGGCAAATCCACACAAGTTCCGCAGATGTTGCTCAAGCACGGGTTGCTTGGTGATGGACAGGTCGTCGTGCTGCAACCGCGCCGACTCGCTGCGCGTTTGCTGGCCGCGCGCGTCGCGCACGAACTCGGCGTGAAATTGGGCGACGAAGTCGGCTATCAAATCCGTTTTGAAAATGTCACGTCCGCGAAAACGAAAATCCGGTTTGTCACGGAGGGCGTTTTGCTGCGCCAAATGATTGACGACCCGCAACTGCGCGGCGTCTCGGCAATTTTGTTCGACGAATTTCACGAGCGGCATCTTTACGGCGACATCACGCTCGCGCAGGCGCTCGAACAGCAGGAGAAATTTCGCCCCGACCTCATGCTCGCCGTCATGTCCGCGACGCTGAATGCAGGCGAGCTGGAAAAATATCTTTTGCCGTGCGCGAAACTTTCATCCGAAGGCCGGATGTTTCCGGTCGAAATGGAATATTTGGAACTGCCTTCATACACCGACAAGCGGCTGGTGTGGGAACAGGCGGCGGACGCGTTCAGTCAATATGTGCATCGCGGCGGTGAGGGCGACGTGCTCGTTTTCATGCCGGGTGGTTTTGAAATCGCACAGACCATCGAAGCCATTCGCCACACGAGCGAGGCCAAGGGATTTATTTTGTTGCCGCTGCACGGAGAATTGCCGCCGCGCGATCAGGACGCCGCCGTGGCGCGTTACGACAAGCGCAAAGTGGTCGTCGCCACGAACGTCGCCGAAACTTCGCTCACGATTGACGGCGTGCGCTTGGTGATTGATTCCGGTCTCGCGCGCGTCGCACGCTACGACGCGAACCGAGGCATCAACACGCTGCTGATTGATAAGATTTCCCAGTCGTCCGCCGACCAGCGCGCGGGGCGCGCCGGGCGAACCGCGCCGGGCGTGTGCATGAGATTGTGGTCGCGCGACGAACACGCGCACCGCGCGGTGCAGGAATTGACGGAAATCAAGCGGCTCGATTTGTCAGAGGTCGTGCTGACGTTGAAAGCGTCGGGCGTGGACGACTTGCGAAAATTTCGCTGGCTGGAAAAACCGGATGAAGTGTCGTTGACGCACGCGGAAGAGTTATTGGCGGACTTGGGCGCGCTCGATAAAAATAAATCCATCACGCCAATTGGCCGGAAAATGCTGGCGTTTCCGCTACATCCGCGTTACGCGCGCATGCTGCTTGCAGCGCAGGAATACGGCTGCGTGTATCAGGCGTGTCTCGTTGCGGCACTGACGCAGGGTCGTGATTTACTGTTGCGCAACTGTGGTAAGGAAGTTGAAACTGCGCGCGAAGATTTGCTGGGCGAAAAGGCGAGTTCGGATTTTTGGATTCTGATGCGCGCGTGGAGTTTTGCTTTCAACAATCAGTTTCGCTTGGACGCGTGTCGCAAACTGGGCATTCACGCCGTCACCGCGAAACAGGTCGGGCCGTTGTTCGATCAATTTCTTCGCATCGCAAAATCTGAAGGGCTCGATACAAAACCCAACGAGGTTAAGGACGAAAATTTGCAGAAGTGCATTCTCATCGGTTTCAGCGATCGCGTGGCGCGACGGATGGATCAGGGCACTTTGCGCTGTGAATTGGTTCATGGACGGCGCGGCGTGCTGGCGCGCGAGAGCATTGTGCAGGACAGTCCGCTCTTCGTGGCATCCGAGATCCGCGAGATCGAGGGACGCAGCGGCGAGGTGAACACAATCCTCTCGCTCGGCACCGCGATTGAAGTCGAGTGGTTGCGCGAACTGTTTCCCGACGACATCAAATCTGATTTACACGTCCAATTTGACGCGCAGCAAAAACGTGTTTTAGCCGCAGAACTATTGAGGTTTCGCGATTTGGCGCTGGCCGCTAAACGCATTGACCCGCCGCCAGCCGATGCTGCGGCGCGTCTGCTTGCGGATGAAATTTTGGCTGGCCGATTATTGCTGCCGAACTGGGATCATCACGTCGAGCAATGGCTGGGGCGGCTGAATTTGTTGTGCAAGGAATGTGCCGATTTACAATTACCCGCGATTACGGACAACGACAAAAAATCCATCATCGAAGAACTTTGTCACGGCGCAGTGAGTTACAAAGACATCAAGGAACGCGAAGTAAAACCCATCGTGATGTCGTGGCTTTCGCACGCGCAGCGCGAGTTGCTAGACAAGCATGCGCCGGAAAGATTGACGCTGGCGAACGGGCGCACGCCCAAGGTGAATTATGAAACCGGTAAGTCGCCGTTCATCTCGCTACGCATTCAGGAGCTTTACGACTTGAATCAGACGCCGAAAATCGCGCTCGGTCGCGTGCCGGTGACGGTGCATATTTTGA
Organism: uncultured Verrucomicrobia subdivision 3 bacterium; assembly: GCA_903878805.1. Taxonomy (GTDB): domain Bacteria; phylum Verrucomicrobiota; class Verrucomicrobiia; order Limisphaerales; family UBA11358; genus UBA11358. Next base: position 50,541 of record CAIRJF010000018.1, on the reverse strand, counting down.
CGCCGGGCATGAAACCGATCCAGGTGACACAGGACTTGGCCAGCTTCTGGCGCGAGCATTATCCCAAAATCAAATCCGACCTGGCGCGGAAATATCCGAAACATTTCTGGCGATGAACGGCATTGAGCAACTATGTCCGAACTGCGGCTTATGCTGCGACAGCACGTTATTCGCCGATGTGGAATTGCGAGCAGGCGATGACGCGAGGCGCTTAAAAAAACTGGGCCTGACACTAGAAAAGAAAGGGCAGGGGAAGCTGGCGTTCGCACAGCCGTGCGCGTGTTATGATGGAAAACTCTGCGGCATTTACCACGACCGGCCAAGGCGTTGCCGCACGTTTGAATGCGGATTGTTGAAGCGCGTTGAAGCAAACGCGATGACGGCGGGCGCGGCGTTGAAAACAATTTCTGCGGCCAAAGTTCAGGCGGAAAAAGTGCGCGGGCTGTTGCGCTCGCTTGGCCAGCGTGATGAGAAAATGGCGCTGACGCATCGTTACGCGGCGGCGATGAGCGCGCCGATTGACTTGTCCGATGCGGGTAATGCCGAGCGGCACGGCGAATTGATGCTGGCGGTGAACGACCTGATGAAGCGGTTGGAAAGGGATTTTCTTCGCTGACCTTACGTCAGTCCAACATCCTTGGAAATTTTTTCGGCGGCGGCAGTGTCCACCCATTTTACCAAGGCGAGGAAGTTCACGAGCGCAGGGCTGTCAGCTTTGACTTTAAAAAGATTGCGCAGCGCGTGCACAGTCTTGGTATAGACGGCGGCGTATTTTTCATGGGTCAGGCGCGTGACAAAAGTTTCCAGAATTGGGCGGGCCAACGGATCGGCTTGGCCATCGGGCATATAAGGAAACAAACAGAACACGCGCACAAAAACCATCGGGTCGGCTTCGGTCAGGACGAGCCAGCAGGCCTTTACCTCGTCGGCATCGTAACGTCCGTGCAGCCGTTTGCGGATGGTGGCGATGACTTCGTTGGGCGTGGTGCGCGTGCCGATGAGGTCTTTGATGTGGTCCCACGCGAGCTGGCGTTCGCGTTCGGGCGAAAGCATGGATTGTTCATTCAAACGCTCAAATACTTCCTTGAGACCGATTTCCTGCGCGACGGCCTTGGCGAGTTTGGCCGCATCTTCCTTGCGCAAGCGGTCGGTGACGGCGATGGCGCGGATGACGACCTGCTGCATTTCGGGATTGAACAATCGCACTGCGGCGGCAAGCGCGGTGGGCGCGGGTGTGCTGCCTTGCGGAATCAAATGCTTGACGCACTCGACGGTCAGCGGGTCCACATCGGTAAATTTTTCCGCGCGGAACGCCAGCGTATAGCGCAACGTGCGCGGCAGGCCGCCGGCCTTGCCGATGTTGTTGATGACCGCCTTGCGATGATCGGCGCTGATGATCAACGCGAGCAGTGCTTCGGCGGACTCCAATAATTTTACGTCGAGCGAATCGCGTTCGCCGGTGACCACAAGCTGTTCGATCAGCGGCGGCAGGCGCTGCGCGAAAACCACGTCCGGCGATTCCGTGCTCTGGTTTTCGTAGTAGTGCAGCAGTTCGAGAAAGAAGGAGAGTCGCAGGAACGCGCATTTTTGCGCGCGCGAATGCTCGGTGTTCTCACGACTCTGGCGGATTTTGTCGTGCAAGGACTGAAGTTCTTTCCGGTGGTCGGCGCAGACGTTGGGATGTTGCTGGAGCAATTCGGCGAAGTCCGGCTTGAACACCAGCATGATTTCCTCCGGCTTCGGGCGCGGATTGAATTTCACATCCGTCGTCACGTCCTTGAAAAAAATCAGCGCGTCCGCGCCAAATTCCTTGAGCACACGTTCGCGCGGAATCTGGCCTTTGACAAACGCGCGGTTGGCGCGCACAAACGGCGGCGAGAAAAAAATGTCCGGCTTTTCCAGCAGCAACGGCAGCACGCCCGCCTCGAACGGCGTGTCCAGCTTGATGAGCTGTTCCACTTCCGGCTTGAACGCCTCCGCCAGATCGCGCTTGGTTTTGTCGAGCGACTTGAGCAGCGTGGGTTGCAACACGTTGTCGTCGAACTTGCCTTTGACCAGGCTGGCGCTGACTTGTGTGACGTGCGCGTTGTGCTCGACCAGCCGCGCGACGATGACGCCGACATCATTCAGCGGGAGCTTGCTGACCAGCGTGGTGAGCAGGTTGACGAGTTCGCCGTGGGATTTCTGGCGATGCTCGATGACGCGCTCCAGCAACGTGCGCAACGCCTTGTTTTCCTGTTCCAATGCGATGCGCGCCGTCTCGGCCTCCGCCACGCGCAACGTCAGGTCATACCATTCCTTCTGGATTTTCCCCACGGAAACCAAGGCGATTGTATTGTCTTGCTCGTCGGCCATGGGAATATATTCATTCATCGGCGCGATTCTTGCCACCCAATTTTTGCCGTTTGTAACCGCAAAATCCGTTGGCAGTCACGATTGCAGCGGTGTGAAAAATTCAATTTCGCGCGCAAAACTTGCCGGCGAGTCCGAGGCGTGAATCATGTTAAATAGAAACTGGTCGTCGCCCGGCTGCTGAAATTTCAGCCGATACGCGGCGTTCGCCTCCGTCGCGCCCGGCCAGAAATCCCCGCGAATCGTTCCCGCCGCCGCCTGCCACGGGCGGGTCGCTCCAACGAGTTGGCGGATTTTTTGAATGGCGTCAACGCCTCGAAAGTGAATCATTTTCACTGGGCCGTAAGCCATATATTTTGACGTTCCTTCCAGACAGGGCGGGCGGCTGCCGATGACGGGAAAATAAAACTCACGCCATTTTTCTTCCGGCAGATTTTCGGAGCCGGCCAGCAGGCGCGAGGCAACCACTTTCAACCCGAGCGACATCAGGCGCTCCTCAACCTGTTGATCCAGCTTCCGCCAGAACGAATCCGGTTTGATGATGACCAGCGTGTCTTGGGTTTCCATTTCAGGCGGATGACAAAATTATTTCACCAGTGTGCGCACAAATTTATCCATCCGCTCCAAACCTTTTTTGATGTTCGCGAGGCTGGTGGCGTAGCTCAAGCGAATGTAATCATCCGCGCCGAAGGCGATGCCGGGAACGGCGGCGACTTTTTCCTGCTCCAACAATTTCGCGCAAAATTCGGCGGATTTGAGTCCCGTTTTAGAAATGTTAGGGAACAGATAAAATGCGCCCTTCGCATTGACGCACGTAATTCCGGGCATGGAATTCAGTTTCGCGTGCGCGTAACGACGGCGCTTGTCGTATTCCGCGAGCCAAACTGGCAGATGCGCTTGCGAACCGTTCAGTGCTTCGACGCCGCCTTTTTGGGCGAAGGAAGTTGGATTGCTCGTGCTGTGACTTTGCACGGCATCAATCGCTTTGGCAATCGGTTCCGGCGCGGCGAGAAAACCCAAACGCCAGCCGGTCATAGAATACGCTTTCGCCAAACCGTGAACAATGATCGTGTGGTCGTAATGCGCCTGGGAAAAACTCGCGACGCTTTTGACTTTTGCACCATCGTAAAGCAGATGTTCGTAAATCTCATCGCTCATGATGAGGACGCCTTTTTCCACGCAGATGTCGCCGAGAGCTTTCGTTTCTTCCGGTGTGTAAACCGAGCCGGTCGGATTGCTCGGCGAATTCAAGACGAACAACCGCGTTTTCGGCGTGATGGCCGCGCGCAATTGCTCTGGCGTCACTTTGAATTCCGTTTTGTCCGTGGTCGGTAAAATTACCGGCGTTGCGCCTGCGAGTTTAACCATTTCCGGATAGCTCAACCAATACGGCGCGGGAATGATGACTTCGTCGCCCGCTTCGCACGTCGCGAGAATGACGTTGTAGCAAGAATGTTTTCCGCCACAACTCACGATGATTTGCGATGGCTTGTAAGTCAGTCCATTTTCGCGCAAAAATTTTGCGGCGATGGCTTCACGCAACTCGGGAATACCGCTGCTCGGCGTATATTTGGTGAAGCCGGCGGCGAGCGCCTTGGCAGCCGCGTCTTTGATATGCTGCGGCGTGTCGAAATCCGGTTCGCCCGCGCCGAAGCCGACGACGTCTTCGCCCGCCGCCTTCATCGCTTTGGCCTTGGAATCAATGGCCAGAGTGAGGGATGGAGCGAGCGACGCGGCGCGTTGGGAGATTTTGTAGTTCATAAAATTTGAGCGGGAAAAGCATAAAATGAATCAGCTTCAGTGCAAGAAGGGAATTCGCGCATAATAAAAAAGCGCCTGACTAAAACCCAAAAAAGTCAGGCGCTTTAAACCAAACCAAACAATCAAACCTCACATTATCTGACCTGCGGGTATAAAAATTGTTCAAACAAAATTTGAGAATAAAAAAGGCGTCCATCGCTGGACGCCTTGAGAATTTTATTTGTGAACGATTACGCCGTGGCTTCGCCAACCTGGAAACGGACGAAACGGCGGATGCTGACTTCGTCGCCGAGTTGTTTGCTGATTTGCGCGACGTGTTCTTTCACGCTGACTTCGGAATTACGTTTCACAAAACCTTGATCCACGAGGCAGTAAGTCTGGAAGAATTTATCTAGCACGCCGGCGAGAATTTTTTCCATCGCAGCGGCGGGCTTGCCCTTCAAGCGATCGGACTGCGCGGCGATTTCGCGTTCCTTGGCGATGACTTCCGGCGCGACATTCTCGCGGGAAACCACCTGCGGGAAACCAGCGGCGATCTGCAACGTGATGTCCTTCACGAGCTGCTTGAATTCTTCCTTGCTGGTGGTGTCGGCCTTGGTGCAACCAACTTCCACGAGCACACCGACTTTTGCGCCGGTGTGAATGTAAGCGGCCACCGCGCCGTTGCCGGAAACTTCGAGGCGAGCGTTGCGGGTGATCTTTATGTTCTCGCCCATCTTGCCGACGGCAGCTTCGCGGTCAGCTTCGAGACTGGCGTTCGCATCCGTGGCGACCTTCTTCGCAATCTCATCCGCGAACGCCCGAAACGCATCGTTGCGCGCAACGAAGTCGGTTTCGCAATTCACTTCCACCAGCACGCCGGATTTTCCACCGGGCGCGATGAACTGGGAAATGACGCCTTCGCGCGCTTCACGCGTCGCTTTTTTGGCAGCGCTTGCAGCGCCGGATTTGCGGAGCAAGTCCACGGCGGCTTCGATGTTGCCCTGCGCTTCGACGAGCGCCTTTTTGCATTCCATCATGCCCACGCCCGTCATCTCGCGGAGCTTGCCTACATTTGCAGCAGTAATTTCAGCCATAATTAATTGAATGTTAAGTATTGAAGTTTAAAAGTTCGGGGCAGACGAAATTATTTTCGTCCGCCCCATTGAATTTTCTTTGACCGCAATTTAGGCGGCGACCGGGGCAGTCGCTTCCGCCGGAGCGGCGGCTTCGGCCGAGGCTGCATCTTCGTTCACACGGCGGGATTTCTTGGATTCAAATTCCGCGCGCGCCTGCGTGATGGCTTGCGCCACGGCACCCAGAATCAAACGGATTGAGCGGATAGCGTCGTCATTGGCGGCAATCGGGTAATCAGCGTCTTCAGGATCGGTGTTCGTGTCCGCGAATGCCACGACCGGGATACCAAGCTTCTTGGCCTCGGCGACGGCATTGTGTTCGCGCTTGGTGTCCACCACGAACAACGCGGCGGGCATCTTGTCCAATTCGCGAAGACCGTCGAAATATTTATTCAAGCGCGCACCTTCACGGCGAATCGCAGCCTGTTCCTGTTTGACGTAACCCGCCATCGTGCCGTCCGTTTCCCAGCGTTCAATTTCTTTGAGGCGTTTGATGGACGTCTTGACCGTGGCGAAATTCGTCAGCGTGCCGCCGAGCCAACGTTCCGTGACGAACAACTGGCCGGTTTCCTTGGCGGTTTCCTTGACGCAAATCTGCGCCTGTTTCTTCGTGCCGACGAATAAAATTTTTCCACCTTTACGAACCGCGTTGGAAAGGTAATTCAAGGCCGCAGTCAACTGCGCCTCGGTCTTGCTCAAATCAATGATGTGAATGCCGTTGCGCGCATCGAAAATGAACGGTTTCATCTTCGGATTCCAGCGCTTCGTTTGATGTCCGAAATGGACGCCCGCTTCTAACAGTTCTTTAACTCCAATTGTGCTCATGTTGCTAATTTTCCTTTGGTTTTCACCTCGAATTCATTCAAGGCATCCTGCGGAACACAGGATTTTATTTGATGTGGTTGTGGCCGCTTGCTTTCACACGAAGGCAAATTTATAGGCCGTTTTTCCCGCCGCCAAAATAATTCCAGCGACAAGGGACGGGTAAATTAGCAGATAAACCTTGGCTGACAATGCTAAATTTGGAGGTAAAATGGTAGTTCACTGCACAAACTTCACATCCACCGGCGCGCCTATTTTCAATTCCTGACCGGTTGGTGAAAGTTTTCCTGTCAACGCATCAATGGCAAATTCTACCGCATTGTCGGATTTTTGATTAGCCGTGATGAGCCAGCGTCCGGTTGGGTCAATGCCAAGTCCGCGCGGAACTTTTCCGCCAGCGGAAATGTTTTGCACGAAGGTCAACTTGCCGTTGTGCGCATCCACCGCAAAAACGCTCACGCTGTCGTGACCGCGAATTGTCGTATAAACATATTTTCCATTTGGCGAAACCAAGATTTCCGCCGCCGTAAAACTATTTTGCACGGCGACGCCCGGCGGCAGCGCGGAAATTGTTTCAACTAAATCCAGTTTTCCTTTATTCGAATCCCACGCGAACGTCGTGATGGTGCAGCCTATTTCGTTGATAACGTGAGCGAATTTTCCATCGCGGCTGAACGCCAGATGCCGCGCGCCCGAACCGGGCGGCACAGTTGCGAACGGGAGATCATTCGGCGTCAAAATTCCGTCCGTTAGTTTGTAGACCATCACTTTGTCCGTACCCAAATCGCACGCGAGCGTAAAACGATTTGACGGATCAGTCGTCATGAAATGCGCGTGTGGCCCAGCTTGCCGGTTTGTGTTCACACTGTGGCCGTGAAATTGAAAGAAATTTCCACCATCACCTAAACTACCGTCTTTATTGAGTGAAATAGATTTCACGCTGCCGCCACCGTAATTGGCAGCAAACAAAGTTTTGCCAGTCGCATCCACACTCACATGACACGGCCCACCGCCACCGGAAGATTTTTCGTTAAGCAATTTCAGCTTGCCGGAAACTTTATCAATCGCAAACGCGCTGACGGCACCAGCATTTTCGCCGTTGAAAGTTTTGACGCTGTTTGCCGCGTAGAGAAATTTTTCATCCGGTGAAACGTTTATGAAACACGGACTGGGCGTCTCCGCCGCAAGTTCCGGCGCGGAAAGTCTTCCCGTGTCCGCGTCCAGCCGCGAAACGTAAATGCCTCGGCTCAACGCGTTGGTGTAAGTGCCGAAGTAAACAAGAATACTTTCCGCTGACGCCGTTGCCGCCAAAGTAAAAATGGCAACCGCACAAGCGAACTTGACGCAGAAGGACGACTTCATCGCATGCTTTGCGAACGCCTTAAACGACGAATTCCAGTTCCTGCCGGTGCGGAATCAGTCCACGCTCGAAGGCTTGGCCGAGAAAGCGGCGGATGGATTCGCGGCCCTTGTCGCCGTAGTCGAGTGTCCAGTGGTTGACATACATCCCAACGAATTTGTCGGCGAGGTCACGACCCATGTCGCGGGCGTATTGCAGCGCGTGCTGCACGGCTTCGGGGCGATGATCTAAACTGAATTGAATGCTCGCGGTGAGCGTGTCAGAAATCTGCTTGCGTGTCGCGAGATCGAATTTTTTGTTAATCACGTTTCCGCCGAGCGGCAGCGGCAGGCCGTTATTTTCGCGTCCCCACCAAACACCGAGGTCTTCGCACAAAACCAATTTTTCATTTTGGAATGTGAGTTGTCCTTCGTGAATAATCAAACCGATTTCAGCCACACCGCTTTTCACGGCGGCAAAAATTTGGTCAAACGGCACGACGATATAATTTAATTCTTTCGCCGGTTTGCCGAGCCAAAGTTGCAAGGCGAGAAACGCGCTGGTCATCGTTCCCGGCACGGCGATTTTCTTTTTCAGAATTTCTTCGCGTGAGAATTTTTGTTTGGCGACAAGCATCGGGCCGTAGCCGTCACCCATGCTCGCGCCGCTCGGCAGCAACGCATATTTGTCGGAAACGTAGGCGTAGGCGTGGATGCTGACAGCGGAAATGTCGAGTTCGCCGCGCGTGGCGCGCTCGTTCAGCGTCTGGATGTCCTGCAAAATATGGGTGAAATGAAATCCGTGCGTCGGAATCAAGTCCTTCGCGAGGGCGTAAAACATGAAGGCGTCATCCGGGTCAGGTGAGTGGCCGAGAGTCAGGGTCGTTTTTTCCATCCGCGAAAATTAAACCACGCGTTGCGTGCTGTCACGACGAGAAGCTTGAGATAAGGTAAAACGGGCATGATTTTTTTGGATTGCACGCACGCGCCTCGTCCATCCGACCGAAGCCGACCGCCATCTCCTTTTTCATGCGCGGTTCTAACTTCAGCCAAACCTGACAGGCGCGCGCGATGCGCTCCTCCTTGCTTCACCACAGTCAAAGCAGCCGCAAGCTCCCCAACCTGCTGCTGCCGCCACCGCGGCTCCCCACCCAAAACCACAACCGAGAACTGTTTAGCAAAGGCGATGCCAACTTCAAAAAGCGATTTTTCCCCAATGAATTGAATTTTTTCGTGGTGATAAAAATTAATTGGCTGTTGTTTTTTTTCAGGGCGGACAAAAAAATCGTTGCGTAATTCGAGTTTAAAAAAAACCATGAGATGTTTTGGCAAAAAATTCAGCCATAGCCAAAAAGAGGAAACGTGGAACTGCTCGTGGTTCATGGCGGGTAGCGGGGCAGGTGGAGGAAAAAAGCCGGCGGACCCGGCACACGGTAATTTCCGGATCCGCCGACGCTCGTCTTTCGACAGGAAAAACGGAGCACCCGTTCTCAAGGGTGCTTAAAACGTAGCCCAACGCGTGTCACCCGCAAGCGGTTTTTGAAAAATCTTTTTATCCCGCCGATAATGCTTATGCTTCCGGCCAAGATTGAAACGGCGATACCATTTTCAACTGTTGTTTCTGGCGCTGGCGCTGGTTTTCGGAAGGCGCGCGGCGGCGGATTCGCCGTTCATCGTGGATGTTTGGGGCACGGAGGACGGCCTGCCGCAAAGCTCCGTCATCGCGTTGGCGCAGACGCGCGACGGCTACCTCTGGCTCGGCACGCTGAACGGACTGGTGCGCTTTGATGGAAAATCGTTCACGCGCTTCAACGTCAACAACACGCCCGGTCTGCCGGACAACCGCGTCGTTTTTTTATTCGAGGATAGCAGGCAAATTTTGTGGGTCGGAACCGAGTCCGCCGGTTTGTGCGCGATAAAAAATGGCGCGGTGCAAAATTTTCCCGGCACCGATGCCGTCGGCGCGGTCAACTGCGCCAGTGAAGACGCCGCCGGCCGCGTCTGGTTCATCGCGACGAGCGGAAGTGTGTTTTGCTGGGCGGACGGCAAAATGGATTTGCACCCGGCGGATCTGCCTGCGCCGGTTTCGCAACAACTCTTTTACCGCGCCACGCACATGCTGGTGCCGGGAAAAAATGATGTTGTCTGGCAATTGCGGGATGGCCGGGTAAAAAAATTTCATGCTGGCTCGCTGGAAAAAGACTTCGGGCCGAATCCGTGGCCGAGTGCGATGGTCTATTCCGTCCGGCAAATTGCGGACGGCCAGTCCGGCGTCGCTGCGTTTGATGCCAATGTCACCGCCGCGTGTGAAGACGCCGCCGGAAATTTCTTTGTCGGCACCAAAAATTCCGGCTTGTTTTGTTTGCAACCGGAAGGCAGTTGGAGCCACCTCACGAAGGACAACGGGCTATCGCAGAACATCGTGCTGTCGCTTTCGCTCGACCGCGAAGGCAATTTGTGGGCGGGCACCGACGGCGGCGGGCTGGACCGCATCAAGCGGAAAGTTTTTTTCTCGCCCGCGGGTTTGTCCACGGAAACCGCGCAATCCATCGCGCCGGATGTGGCGGGCGGATTGTGGGTGGCGTTCAACAGCCACGGCCTTGCATATTGGCTGACGAACGCCGCCACCGGCTACGGCATCGGCACATATTCCAACGCGTGGACGGTGCTGGTAGACCGGCGGCAACAAATCTGGGCCGGCACACGCGGCGAGGGCTTGTTCCGTTTCATGGCCTATTATTTTCAACCGGTTTTAGGCACGGAAAAAATCGGTCACGAAATTTTTGTTCTTTTTGAAGATCATTCGGGAAAAATTTGGGTGGGCGGCGAAAATGGCCTTGGCGGTTTTGATGGCACGAACTGGAATTTTTTCACCGCGAGCGACGGACTGCCCGCCAGCCCGGTTCGCGCCCTGGCCGAAGACGCGCAAGGAAATCTTTGGATTGGTTCCGAGCGCGACGGATTGTTTCAACTACGCAACGGGAAAATTTCTTCCGTGGCCGCGCCGGTGAAGGATGTTTCATGTTTGCTCACTGACCGTGATGGCGTTTTGTGGGTCGGCACTGCCGGTCACGGTCTGGCGCGGTGGCAAAATGGCACGTGGCAAATCTGTTCCACGGTCAATGGCGGGCTGGCGAGCGACAGCATCGGCTATTTGATTGACGACGGCGTGGGCAATTTGTGGCTTGGCTCGTATGAAGGCCTGATGCGTGTTAAAAAAAAATCGTTCGCAGATTTTGTTTCTGGCGCGGCCAAGACAGTTTCCTGCCGCACTTTTCTCACGCGCGAATGTTCCGCCGGCGCGCAACCGGCGGCCATCCGCGCGGCTAATGGAAAATTATTTTTCCCGACCATCGCGGGCGTGGTGGGCGTGAACCCGGTAGATTTGAAGCCGAACCTGAATCCCCCGCCGGTCGTCATTGAATCCGTGCAGGTCGACGGCACGGAGCAAAAGACCAACGGCTTGAGCGCGGCATGGACGGGCGACATCACGCTGACGCCGGACAACGAGCAGTTGGAGATCCAGTTCGCGAGCCTCAATTTTTCTGCGCCGAAAAATTCCGCCGCTGGCACGCGCTTCAAATACCGGCTCGAGGGTCGCGACAAAAACTGGACGGACATCGGCGGCGAACGCAGCGCGCATTTTCAGAAATTGCCGCCGGGAAAATTTGTCTTCCGCGTCATCGCCTGCAACGAGGACGGCGTTTGGAACGAGACCGGCGCAGCCTTGGCCGTCACGGTGGAACCGCCGTTCTGGCGCAAGCCGTCGTTTTTGATTTTGGCCACGCTGATGTTTCTCGGCGCGCTGGCGGGAATCATTTATTTGATTTCCACGGCCAAGTTAAAGCGCCAGTTGCGCGCGCACCGGCAAAAAGAATTGCTCGAACGCGAGCGCGCCCGCATCGCGCGCGATCTGCACGACCAGCTTGGCGCCAATCTCACGCAGGTCGCGCTGCTTGGCGAACTGGCCGAGGCGGACAAGGAACTGCCGGGTGAGGTCGAGTTGCACGCGCAGCAGATTTCGCTCACGGCCCGGGACACGACGCGCTCGCTGGATGAAATTGTGTGGGCGCTGAATTCATCCAACGACACGTTGGAAAGCCTCGTGAATTACGTCGGCAAATACGCGCAGGATTATTTTGCGCTGGCCGGCGTGAGCTATCGCGCCGAGCTGCCCGCGCAACTCCCGCCGACACCGATTTTGCCGGAAGTGCGCCATAATGTTTTTCTCGCGTTCAAAGAAGCCGTGAATAACGTCGTCAAACACGCGCAGGCCACTGAAGCTCGCGTCAAGTTGCAATTGGTGCCGGATAAATTTATTCTGACCGTCACGGACAATGGCCGTGGCGTCGGCGATCTTTCGGGAAAGAAATTGCGGAACGGCCTGAAAAATATGCGCAAACGGCTGGCTGACGTTCACGGCGAATTTGAAATTGCGCCCGGCGTCAACGGCGGGACGGCGGTAAAATTGACCGTGCCGCTCAAAAACCAATGAAGAATTAAAAATGAAGAGGCAGAAATAAATTCTAGCTGCGCGTTCCACACTTGTTTCTGCATTCTGCATTCTGCATTCTTCTTTTTTTAGCAATGCCCATTTCCATTTCCATCGTCGAGGACAACGACCAGTTGCGTGGCACGCTGGCCAAGGTGATTGGTCGCGCGGAAGGTTTTCGTTTCGCCACCGATTACGGCAGCGCCGAGGAAGCGCTGGCGGATTTGCCACAGGTCAAGCCGGATGTGGTTTTGATGGACATCAATCTGCCCGGCATCAACGGCGTCGAATGTGTGCGCCGGTTGAAGACGTTGTTGCCGCAGACGCAGGTGATGATGCTGACGGTTTACGAAGACACGGAAAATATTTTCAACGCCCTCGCCGCCGGTGCAAACGGTTACATGCTCAAACGCACGCCGACCAAGGAATTGATCGAGGCCATCCGCGAAATGCAACGCGGCGGTTCACCGATGACGACGCACATTGCGCGGCTCGTGGTTCAGTCATTTCAAAAACCCGCCGCACCGGCGTCATCCGGCGGCGATTTGTCCGCTCTTTCTGAACGAGAACAACAGGTTTTGGATTTGCTCGCGCAGGGTTTGATCTACAAGGAAATCGCCGAGAAGCTGAACATCGGCTATGAGACCGTGCATACTTACATCCGCCGCATCTACGAAAAACTTCAAGTGCGCACGCGCACGGAAGCTGTGGCGAAATTTCTGCAACGCTGATTTTTTCTCAGTCCGTTTTTTTAGCCGCAAACCAGAATCGCGCTGGTGACAAGCCTTGTCCCCAGCGCGTAACCATATCTGGTGACAAGCCAAAGCAGCGGATGATGTTAATCTATTTTTGTTGTTGGACGTTGAAGGCAGTCAGCCGTTGTGAAGCTGGTCGCAGCAAACGTCAAAGTGTTTTGGAGCATTAGTTCTCATTGAGGCCGGAGTAGTGTCCGGCCTCTTTTCTTTTGCCGTTGAAACGGCCACCATTTTCAAAAGTAAATCGCGTTGGCTTTTCGCATCGCCCCTGTTAATTTCCGCGCTCATGTCCGAGCCAACCAACGCCAAGCCGACGCCGTCCAAAGCTCAAGTTTTTGCGCGCCGTCTGCTGTCCACGTTGCTGCTCTGGACGGTCATACTCGTCGCAATGTTTTGCGGCAACCACTACGTTTCCGACGGCGTGTTCATCGTGCTGGTTGTTTTTCTAGCGTTGACGGGGCTGGTGGAATTTTACGCGCTCGCAGAAAAACGCGGGCTGGCCAGCTTCAAAATTTCCGGTGTCGTCGGGGCGCTGCTCCTGATGCTCGGAACTTTTTTTCACCTGACGACGAAATATTTTGGCATCAACGATTCGCCGGCGCGCGCGAATGATTTTGAGACCGGCTTCCTCATCCTGTTCGTGTTGGGCTTATGCGTCCGGCAATTTGTTTCCAAGTCGAACACCGCCGGCTTGGTGGCAATTTCCACAACGCTCTTTGGCCTGATGTATGTGCCGTGGCTGTTCAACTTCATTCAGAAGATAAATTTCTTTTCGTTCGCGCCCGGCAGTCCGGCGGATGCGGGGAAATTTTTCCTGCTCTACTTCATTCTCATCACCAAGTTCAGCGATATGGGCGCGTATGCCGTAGGCTCGCTGATTGGTAAACACAAAATGATTCCGCGCATCAGTCCTGGCAAAACGTGGGAAGGGTTCTTTGGCGCAATTTTGGTTTCGACCGGCGCGAGTCTGGCGTTCGTGCATTTCTTTGGCGAGAAAATGGTCGGGATGAATTATCTGCACGCCGTCATCCTCGGCGTTATCTTGAGCATCACGGCGGTCATCGGCGATTTGATTGAATCGCTCTTCAAACGCGAAGCCGGCGTGAAAGATTCCGGCGCGCTGTTTCCTGGCATTGGAGGCATTCTCGACCTGCTCGATAGTCTGTTGTTCAACGCGCCCATTATGTATTTGTATCTGCGGCACATCCTCACGCACCCATGAAAAACGTCGTTCTCCTCGGCAGCACCGGTTCCATCGGCACGAGCACCGTCAAAGTCGCGGAAGATTTGCCGGACCAAATCCGCCTCATCGGTCTCGCGGCGGGTGGTAATTCTGATTTGCTCCTCGAACAAACGCTTAAACATAAGCCCGCCGTCATATCCATTTCTGATCCGGCGAAGGCGAAGGAATTACAAAATACGCTGGGCGCATCCACGCAAGTTCTCTGCGGCAACGAAGGTTTGCTCAAACTCGCCACGCTGCCTGCAGCCGACATCGTGCTCATCGCTATCGTTGGCACGGCGGGATTGCAACCGGCGCTCGCGGCAATCCGCGCGGGCAAAGACATCGCCGTCGCGTCTAAAGAAATTCTCGTGATGGCCGGCGAAATCGTGATGAACGAAGCGCGCAAACACGGCGTGCGCGTGCTGGCCGTGGACAGCGAGCATTCCGCCATCTTTCAATGCCTCGACGGCAAGCCGACCAATTCCGTGCGCCAACTTTTATTGACCGCGAGCGGCGGGCCGTTCCGCGATAAAACGCTTTGGCCGAAAGAAAAGTTTTCCGAAATCACCGTCGAACGCGCGCTCAAACATCCGTCATGGGTCATGGGTCGCAAAATCACGATTGATTCCGCGACCTTGTTCAACAAGGGACTCGAAATGATCGAAGCGCGCTGGCTGTTCGACATCGAGATGGCGCGCGTCGGAGTCGTCGTGCATCCGCAGAGCATTGTGCATTCGATGGTGGAGTTTGTGGACGGCTCGCTCATCGCGCAGTTGTCCACGCCGGACATGTGTCTGCCGATTCAATACGCGCTGACCTATCCCGACCGCGCCGCGAGCGCGCGCGTGCAGACGAATTTTCCGAAAATCGGCACGCTGACATTTGAGGAGCCTGACACAGACCGTTTCCCCTCGATTCTGTTGGCGCGCAGGGCAGGGGAAACGTGCGGCACCATGCCCGCCGTTTTCAACGCCGCAAATGAAGTTGCTGTTGACGCTTTCGTGAATCGCAAAATTAACTTCCCGCAAATCACCGAAACTGTTCGGCGCACGATGGACGAGCACAAAGTTGTCAAGCATCCGACGCTGGAACAAATTTTGGAAGCCGATACGTGGGCGCGGCAGACGGCGGAAAAATAGAAAACTATTTCATGGCTGACGAAATGGCGTCATCCAGTTCCTTTGAATCACTGTTCCCTTCCCAAATAATTTTTCCAATTTGGTTGATCACGAATGCCTGCGGGATGCTGCTGATTCCATAGCCCTCCAGTGAATTGCTTTCTAGGCCAATGGGGTAATCAACTTGGTTTCTTGCCAGAAATTTGTCCATGGTTTTGTGTCCTTCTTGAACCAGACTCAACAACTGGAAATCTTTGCCTGCATATTGGTATTGGAGTTTGTTCAGATGCGGAATGCCTTCGATGCAAGGTCCACACCACGTCGCCCAAAATTCCACCACCACCACTTTGCCGCGCAAGCTTGCCAGCGTCGGCATCCCTTTCAAATTAATCCATTCCTTGACAGAGATTTCCGGGGCGACGGAACCAGTTTTAGGCATCGGCACGTTTTTGTGTTGTAAGATGGGAATATCATTACGGCCTTCCGGGACTTAAAAAAAATTAATTTCATCACCCTTGGTCAAATTATAATTATGGTATTTGGAAAGCGGAATACGGTAGCTGAAATAATCTTTGCCATCGCGCGCATAACCGGCGGAGTTCACAGTGAGCATCGGTTTCGGCGATTGCCCCCAGTAACAGAGGCGTATCCGGTCGCCGACTTGCCGGGAAATTTCTGTCAACGGAATCAAGAAGGTGTCAACGCGCACCTGTTTTCCAACTGCAACATTGATATATCGAATTGCTCCCCGGCCATGGGAATCACTTTTCAATCCGGTTGAACTTCTTTCACCCATGCTGATCTGGCAATAAAGTCCATTCATTTCAGGCCAAGGATTCAAAGTATAATCCCGATCAACATTGGGCGTTGCTTTTCCATCAGCATCCAAATCTAGCATCAAAACTGACCAATCTCCGATTTCCCGGTTGTCGTCGGTCTTGCCAAGCGATGCGTCGTCATCTTTCCAAACGACGGCTTGAGCGAAAAGGTATTCATCATTGTTCCAAACGGAGAAGCGCAATTCAGGCTGGTCGCAAAGCACCGTTGCGCTCTTTTGTGGAAAACCATACACGCCCTGTTCTTTAAGCCGTGAAAGAGATAACGCCGGTGCATTTTCTGCATCATCAGCTTTGACGGCGAATGAAAAGGCAGCGGCGAAAATCAAATAGGCTGCGAGGTGTTTCATTTTGCCACCCTATTTCCAACGAGAGAGGCTGTCCAGAAGGTTTTTCACCACTTAGCCGGGCGTCGGCTTTGAAAGCAATCTTGCCAACGTGCGCTGGGTTTTGTTCAATCTGGCGTGCTCAATCAGCAGACTCTCAATCGTCCTGCCAGTTTTTCCGGCATCGGCCTGCACAGCGGCAATAGCGTCAACATGACGATCCTGCCCGCACCCGCCAACAGCGGCGTGCGTTTCCGCCGCGTGGATTTGGACGGCAAACCGGAAATCGAGGCGCGCGTGGAAAATGTCTCGGAGACGAACCGCTCCACGACCCTCGCCAAAGGCAATGTCAAAGTCCACACGGTCGAACACGTCCTCGCCGCGCTCGCGGGCTACGGCGTGGACAACGCCATCGTGGAACTGGATGCCAACGAGCCGCCCATCGCGGATGGCAGTTCGCGCGAGTTCTGTAAAATCATTTTGGCGGCGGGCATCGTGCCGCTGGCGGAAAAGAAAGAAATTTTCACGCCGTCGGAACCGATTGAAGTGCGCCACGGCGAAACGTCCATGACGTTGTTCCCCGACGAAAATTTCAAAGTGACTTGCACGAGCGCGGACAAGCAGGGGCGGTTCACACAATTTTATTCCACCGAAGTGAATCCCAAGTCGTGGGAAAAAGAATTGTCGCACGCGCGAACTTTTTGTTTTTACGAGGAGATTGAATTTCTCTTCAAGAACGGACTCATCAAAGGCGGCAGTTTGGAGAATGCCATCGTCATCCGCGATGACGCGGTGCTGACGACGGAGCCGCTGCGTTATCCCGAGGAATTTGTGCGGCACAAGATGTTGGACATCGTGGGCGACCTGTCGTTGTTGGGCAAAACGATTCGCGGCCACGTTATCGCGGTGCGCCCCGGTCACGCGGGCAACGTGGAACTGGTCAAAAAAATCGTCGAGCAAATCAACAAGCCCATCCGTGCCGCGCAGACGTTTGCGCCGCCGCCGGCCAAGGATGCGCCTGCGCCTTTGCCCGCCGCCGAAGGCGCGATGGACATTGAGGCAGTGATGAAGATGTTGCCGCATCGCCCGCCGTTTTTGCTGGTGGATCGGATTTTGAAAATTGAAGGCAACACCATCATCGGCCAAAAAAACGTGACGATGGGCGAGGATTTTTTCCGCGGACATTTTCCGGAACATCCGATTATGCCCGGTGTGTTGCAGTTGGAAGCGATGGCGCAGGTCGCGGGAATTTTATTACTCAAGCGCATCGAGCTGGCGAACCAGTTGGCGTATTTCATGGCGGCGGAGGAAGTGAAATGGCGCAAGCCCGTGTTGCCCGGTGACGTGCTGATCATCGAGGTGGAACTGGTTAAAATTCGCGGCAAGATTGGCAAGGCCAAGGGCGTCTGTAAGGTGGACGGCGAAGTGGTCAGCGAGGCGAACGTGACCTTCATGTTGCGCGACGCATGATTCATCCCACTGCCATCATTCATCCCAAAGCGCAGGTCGGCGCGAACTGCCAAATCGGTCCGTATTGCGTCATCGGCGAGAACGTCACACTCGGTGAGAATTGCAAATTGCATTCGCATGTCGTCGTGGATGGACATACGGTGCTCGGCGCGCGGAATGAATTTTTTCCCTTCGCATCCATCGGTCTCAAGACGCAGGATTTAAAATACAAGGGCGGGGTCACGCATCTGCGTATCGGTGACGACAATGTTTTTCGTGAGGGCGTAACGATTCATTCTGCAACTACGGACGGCGATGCGACCGTGGTTGGTTCGCACAATCTTTTGCTGACCTATGTCCATATTGCACACGACTGTCAGCTCGGAAATCACATTATCATGTCTGGTTTTGTCGGTCTGGCCGGACACGTCATCGTGGAAGATCACGCGATTCTGGGCGGCTACACGGCGGTGCATCAATTTTGCCGCATCGGCACATTTGCCATGACGGGGGGCTGTTCGCGCATTCCGCAGGATGTGACGCCGTATATGATTGTTGAGGGCAATCCTGCGGAGGCACGCGCCGTCAATAAAATCGGTCTGGAGCGCGCGGGTATTTCCGAGGCGGCGCAAGTGGCGCTGCGCACGGCGCATAAAATTATTTTCCGCGAAGGTTTGATGCAGGCCGAGGCGCTGGCCAAAATCGAGGCGGAACTGCCCGCATTGCCCGAAATCAAGCACCTCGTCCAGTTTATCCGCGCCAGCACGCGCGGCATCTGCAAGTAAGTTTTACCGCGTCACCTGGTCGTCGAAGGTCCACAGCTTGCGGTCTTCGCCAGCGGAGCGAATTTCCATTTCCTGCCCGGATAGCTGGTGAAAAAATAACGGCGTGCCGTAGCCATCAACCATTTCTCCGTTGGCATTGACGTGCAAACCGGATTCGCTATTGATAAAATTTATCTGCTTCGGATTTTTTCCCATCAGCGCGGCGGTGATCTCGACATTGTTGCCGACGGGATTTTCGCCAAACGCGGCGTTGTAATTGTGGATGGCCACGCGAGCGTTGTCCAAAACGGTCGGCGGCGGCAAGTTGGGTGTTGCATCCGTCGTGGCCGGCGGATTCGGCGAAGCGGCGCGGGCGGACAAATCGTTCGGAGCTGTGGTCGCAATGGCCGTCGCTGCCACCGGAGCCATTGCGGAATTTTGTGTTGCGGCGGGCGCCGTGGAATCGTTTTGCGAATTACCAACGCTCGTGGCCGATGGCGCTGGCGGTGCGGAATTTTTATTTTCCAAAAAATAAATTCCGACCGCAACGACCAAGATGGCGACTGTTGCCCAGATTTTTTTCATCTCACGAAGGATTCATGAAGCCAAGGTTGGCGGTCGGGAAACGGCCGATGTTGGGAAACACCGTGGTGAGGTTGCTGCTGTCTACGCCGAACCACGTCGCGATGGTGGCGAAGTATTGATCAATCGCCGTGGTCGGAATCCACCGGCCGGTGTTGGTGTCGTCCGGGCCGTTGATGGCGAGCGTGGGAAATTTGCCGTAAGTTTTGCCACCCGCGACCGAGCCGCTGTTCGCCGCGCCCGCGCCGCCGACGACGAGATGGTGGCTGCCCCAGCCGTGGTCGCTGCCCTGGCCGTTGCTGGGAAATGTGCGGCCAAAATCGCTGGCGGTGAAGGCGGTGACTTTGTTCTGCAAGCCGAGCTGCTCCATCGCGCGCTGGAACACCAGCAGCGACTGGCTCAAGTCCGCAAACAGGTTGGCGTGTGCGCCGACAATGACGTTGTTCGGGTTGTTGGAGGTGTAGCCGGTCTGGCCGGTGTGCAGGTCGTAGCCGCCGACCTGACAGAAAAAAATCTGGCGCTTCATGCCAAAGCCAGCCGGGGTGCCGCCGCTCGCGCGGTTGCCGGCCTCGATGAGCCGCGCGACCATCTTCAATTGTGAACTCAAGCTCGACGTGAACGAGCCGCCGCCGTTCGGCGTGGTGATGATCGATGGGAAGGGGCTGCTGAAAAAATTTGTCGGTGCGGAATTGGTGATGGCGTTGTTCAGGAGCGCGCCGGTGGAGATAGAGTGATTGGCCACACCTGCGTAGGCCTGCGCTTGCATGTTCGGATACGCGAGGCCGAGCAGGTTGGTCAGTGCGGCGAGGCGCGCGCCGCTGACGCCGGTCAGGGAAATTGCACCGTTGCTGGAAACGGAATACTGCGAAACAATGTTGCCGATTTCGAAGGTGTTCGCGCCCGCAAGCGAAACGGAAAGCGAAATGGGCGCGTTGCCGTTGACGGAATTCAAGAGGTCGGCGCAGCGTCCGCCCCAGCCGGTGGTCGGCGGCTGGTCGGGCACGGAGGTCTGCCATTGCGTCTGCTGGTCGGCGTGCGAAAAAAGCTGCGGCGGCTTGGAGCCGGTTCCCGTGACGTATTGCGTGTGTGTGATCGGATAAACGAGCGTGCCGGTGTTGAACAAAATCGCCAGCTTGCCCTCGCTGAAAAGCGTCTTTAGTTCGGGACAGGCCGGGTGCAGGCCGAACGTGTGGCCGGCGGGGTCGGTGTAGCCGTCGAGCGTTTGCAGCGCACCGGACGGCAGCGCGAGGATGGGCGTGCGGATGGACGCGTAGTTGTTGTATTCGGAAGTGACGGTGGGGACGACGAGGTTGTTCGAGTCATTGCCGCCCTGAAGAAAAATGCAGACGAGCGCCTTGTAGTCCGAGATGTTCGACTGCGCGACAGCGGCGTTCATGAACCGCAAATCGCGGATGGCTGCCGTCATGGCCGCCGTGCCCATCGCGGCGCAGCCGACGCGGCGGAGAAACTGGCGGCGCGTGATGACGGAAATGTTTTTATCGCTCATAAATTATTTTTGAATGGTGAAGTCCGGCGAGGCCGTGATGAGGTGGATGACGGCGCGGATGCGGTCGCGCATCTGCAACTGGTTCGTGGGCGATGGAAAATTCACCGTGTTCGTGACGTAGTTGATGATGTTCGTCTGCGCGGCGGCGGACAACTGGCCGGCAAGCAGCACGTTGTTCAAATTGCTCACGAGCGCCGGGATGCCCGCGTTGAGCGTGTAATTCGTCGTCATCCACGGGCCGATGTCCAGCACGATGTCGCCGTCGCCGCCGGTGAAGCTCGAGAGGCCGTTGGTGTTGTTTCCATTGTTCAACAACGCGCCTTCGATAAAATTCATCTGGAGCGCGACGCCCGTGTCCGACGTGAGCTGAAATTCCGGCGTCGTCAAACCGGCGGAGGCGAGCACGCCGGGGAATTCGTAGTTCGGGTAAAAAAAGTTGAACACGGTTGGCGCGCGCAAAGGCGATTGCTGCAGGCTCGCGGTGACGCCAACATAACCAGGATCGGTATAGCTCAGGTTCCATGTGCTCCATTTCACGGTCACGTTGCCCGAGCGGTTCAACGGCGGCGCACCCAGCGGATATACATTGAAGCCGCTCTGCGTCTGGCTCGTGGAGTTGGTCGTATAAATCGTGAAGTGCGTCGCATCGGGAACGGTAACGACCTGATACTGCCCGGCGGGAATGAACAGTGCGCTCGGCGGAATGTAAATCGTCTCGCTTGCAAACAGCGCGTGCGGCCCGGCGCAACTCACGGTGATGTTCGTGGTCGTCTGCACAAAACCGCTCGCGGAAATTTTTGGCAGCAGGCAGTTGCCGGAACGCGTGGCAAAATCCGGCGTGTTGACAAGAAATTGCGTCGTCGTGTTGGTCGCCGTGACGGAATACAGGCCACTTACCGCGCCGCCGGTGGTGAACGCAAGATACACTGCGTTGCCGGGTGTCAGGCCATTGCCGGAAATGTTGACGGTGATGACGCCGTTTGTCTGGCCATAAGTGCCGGTGGAAAGGTTGGGCGCGCTGATGCTGAATACATTCGGGTTTGTGACCGTGACACTGTAGGCCTGGTTCGGCGGCGCGGCGTTGCCGGAAGTGTCGGTGAAATTCAGCGTCACCGTGTCGCCACTGTTCATGCGGTGCGCTTGCGGCATCGTGACGGTGATGGTTTGCGAGCCGCTTTCAGAGTAAGTGCCGCTTTGGTTGGTCGGCGACGGAAACGCCCGCGCCATCGCCGTCACGCGTAGCAGCGCCTCGCGCTGCTTGCCATAAGTTGGCTGTGAAATGAGGTCGGGACTGCGCGCCTCGTAGTCGAGCAGAATCGCCTTCACGACCGCCGCGAGGTCGCCGCGCACGCCGCTCCCGTTGTCGTTGAAGACCTGTGCGACGCGATAGACGTAGCCACGGCTGGGGTTGCTCGTGACGAGCCGTTGAATCAACTGGCGGCAAATGAAGGGTGCCACGTTCTGGTGATTGTAAATCGAATCCATCGCCTGCTCCAAATCCTGCGAGCAATAAAAATCATAATTCGTCAGCGTGGAATTTGCCGCATTGCCCAGCGCGGCGGGCAGCATGACATTGTCGAGCAGCGCCTTCGTGGTCAAGTCGTGGTAATTCGGCACGAGCACCATCGGGTTGGTATAATTTCCCGGCGGATAAAAACTCGTGGGCAACCGGCCATTCGCCTGGTTGGTCTGATAATACGTCCAGCCCGTCAGCGCCTGCGCAAAACCGGTGACGTTCGGCTGCGTGTAAGTCGGGATGAGGTTGCCGGCCGAGTTCAAAATCAAAGTGCCGTCCGGCCACAGCCGGTTCAGGCCGACGGAAAAAAGCTGGTTGATTTCGCGCGCATAATTTTCATTCGCGTGCTGGCCGGTGATGAGGCTGGCCTTGGCGTTGCCCTGCATGTTCAGATACAAACCCATCGCGGGCGTGAGCGTGACGGCCTTGAGCAACGCGCGATAGTTGCCGAAGGCGTTGTCGAGCAGCGTGTCGTAATATGACGCGAGACAGGTGGCGTTGTTTTGCAATGTGCTGTTTTCCGAAACGACCATAATCTCGCTCAAGGCGAACGCGACGCGCTGCCGCAACTGGTCCGGCGCGGTCACGGAATTCTGCCACCACGCGTTGAACCAGTCGGTGCTGGGAAACGGATTGGACGGATCGGGACTTTGATTCACGATGACGACCGGCAGATGGTGCGTGGCCGGGAGCGCAAGCTGGTTATTGATCCAGTTCGTGTAACCGACGGCCTGCACAAGCGCGATGTCATTGGAAGTCGCGCCAAAAGTTGCCTGCGTCAGGAAACGCGCGGCGGCGGTGGCGTTGGCGGAATCATCCGTCCACGCGGGCGGCGCGGGCGGCGCGACAAAATTTTGCGAGCCGGCTGCGAGCGTGAAATGCCCGCTGATTTCGCCGTTCGGATACGCCGTGTCCAGCACCGTCAGATAAGCTTTGTTTTCATTGATGATTTCAATGATGTCCGCAACATTTGTGAGCGATCCGGTGGGCTTGATGTTCCACGCGTAGCTGCCATCGGCCTGCGCATGCGCGGCGGCGATATCGAACAGAAGTTCCGACGGATGGTTCAAATACGGGTCGGAATAGATGTGGTCAGTGTGCGTGCCAGCCAGGTTGTTGACGGAGTAATTCAAAATCGCCTGCGTGCCGCTCGCGTTCAAGCGCAAGGTCGCGGAGCCGACGGCGATGCTGTTGACGCCGGGCAGCGCGAGCATATTTGCGGAGTAGAGCGTGCCGGGAATGTTCACCGGCAATGGCGGATAATAGCGCGAAAGCAGATAGCTCGGCACAACGCCGGTGGGTGTGGTGTTCGTGCCGGTCTGGTCAAACAGCCACGCGACCGACCAGTTGTCGTTCGTGCCGACGCCGGCCTTGTGGAGAATTTCAATGTAATAATTTTGCCCGGCGGTGAGCGCGAGCCATTTGGATTGTTGGGTGGACTGCAAATTCCATTGGCGCGGCGAAGTGCCGTTCTGCCCGTTCGCCGTCGGGTTGTTTGTCGGCGTGACGTAGGCGCGCAGCACTTTGTTGACCTGCTGGTTGTCGTCAGAAATCCACAACTGTGCGGAGTCGCTGCCCGCGATCCAAAAATAATAATTGCCCGTGGATGGCGCGGTGAAATAGCCCCGCAATTGCTCGCCGTAGCTGTCGCCATAATTCGTGATGCCCTCGAGCGCGCCAAACGCATTGGTGATATTTGCCGGCGTGCCGGTCGGTATGTCCGCGATGTTCGTGCCGGGCACATTCGTCCAGACTTCGCGCACAATGGAATTGCTATTGTTAAGAATTAAGATGTCCAGCACCGACGAGCCGCTGCCGACAAGGTTGCTCGCCGTCACGATGTTTTGAAAATCGCCCGCGACTTGCGGTATGCCGCCGATGACGCCGTTCGTGGCGTTGAGCGTGAGGCCGGGCGGCAGATTGTTCGCCGTGAAATTCAGCGGCGTGTTGGCCGCCGTGAGGGTGAAACTGAACGGCTGGCCCAGAAAACCCACCGCGCTCAACGGGCTGGTGATGGCAGCGGGCGCGTTGGACGCACTGCTGGCGCTGAAACTGTTCGTCGGAAACATCCGGTTGCCGGGGATGATCTGGGAGGACTGGTCCGCGCTATACCAAGAGAGATGCACCTCACCTTTGCCGCCGGCCTGCAAGTATTCGAGGCGAATGTCGTAACGTGTGTTCGCCTGCAAGGCGATGGCGTTCGTCCAGTCCGTCGTGCCCTGGCTCACCCACTTGTCAATCAACAACTGGTCGTTGACCCACAGCCGCGCGCCGTCATCGCTGCGCACATCGAAGATATATGTTTCCGAAAACTGCGGCTGAATCTGCCCCGTCCAGCGCACGGAATAAAGCCCGTTGCTCAAGTTCGGCGTCACGCCGTTCGTCCACACAAAATCCACCGTTGGGTCAACGCGCGTGAGAAATAAATTCGTGGGATTGAAATTTGCCACGTTTGTGTAAGTGGTGCTGGCGTTCGTAAAATAATAACCTGTGAGGCCAAGCCCGTTCACCGTGGGCGAAGGGTAGATCACCACGCTGGCGTTCGACGGGCTGCCGACAAAATAATTTGTGCCGGGGAGCAGCCGCAATTGCGCGACGACGGGCGTGGCCAGATTGGTGTTCGCCAGCGGCGCTACGTTGATGTTCTGTGAACTGACGCCCGCCGCGAGCGTCAACTGCTACGGGCAACGCTGAAAAATCTGTTCCCGGCGTGCCGAAGCCCGCTCCGGCTCCGCTCGGCGCCAGATTTACCGTGATGGTGTTCAATGGAAAACCGCCGCGCGAGACGGTGAAAACGCCTGTGTCCGTCGCCGTCGAACCCGGATCCGGCTGCGTGGTCACCGGGTCACTCGCGGAAATGGTGATGACATTTTGCGCCGCAAGTTTGCCGACGGTGTATTGATAATCCGTCAGTGGATTGCCGTTGCCGTCGAGCGTCGCGTTGCTCCAAGCGTTGCTGGGGTCGAGGCCGAGCTGGTATTTTTCCCAGTCATTCATCTGGCCGCCGTCGGTGTTCGTGTCCGAAATGACGATGCGGTAAAATTTGTTCGTCGGGCCGGCGGTGGAAGGAAACGTGAAACTCGTGCCGGCGCGCACCACCATGCTCGTTTCCGTGAGCCAGTTCGTGGCGCCGAGGTAGGCAACGCTTTGGAGCTGATAAACTTTTCCCGGTTGCGACGGCATCGTGATGCTGCCATTTGTGCCGGCGAGAACAAACGCGGAAATTCTCGGGACGGAATTGGAGTTGAAGGGATTTGTCCCCGCACCCGCCTCCTGCAAGTTGGAAACCCCGTCGCCATCGGCATCCGCCGAGGGGCTGGCGTTCGTTGCGGAATAAACCCATTCCCAAATGTCGCTCATGCCGTTGCCGTTCAAGTCCACCATCTGCGCGAACGCGCTGCCGGCGGCGAACAATGACAAAAGCAGGACACCGGCGCGCGAAACCAAGACAGGACGGAAGGCGCGGAGAAAATTCCGGCGAGAGGCGGCGTGGCGTGACTTCATTGGCGGCAAAACGGGTGCGGACTAACCGTGCTTCCGGCAGCGGTAAAAGTCAAGTGACGGTTAGCTGTTTTCGTGCCACCAAGGTCAGCGCAGGTTCCACTCGTTCAGCAGCCCTTTGGGAATCTCGGAAAGAAAGCGCGAGGGCGACTGATAAGTGTCCACGCCGGACGCGCCGAAACCACCCCGAATCTGCGGATACGTCAGATATAATTCATTCTTCGCGCGCGTGATGGAAACGTAGAACAGCCGCCGCTCTTCTTCCTCGCCGTCGTTGCTCTCGCTGGAACGCGCGGAGGGAAACATTCCATCGCACAGCATGATGACGAACACGACCTCAAACTCCAAACCTTTCGCCTGATGGATGGTCGAGAGCTTCATTTTTTCGGAATCATCTTTCGGGTCGTCTTCCGCTTCTACGTTTGTGAGCAAAGCGAGTTGCGTGAGAAATTCCTCTACCGTGCCAAATTGAAAGGCAAATTCCGCGAGCTGTTGAATTTCTTCCAGCCGCCGCTCGTAATTATCAAACGTCTCCTTCAAATAATCGTCGTAGCCCGCATCCATCACGAGCCGCAGCATTTTCGCCGCGCTTCGGCGCGTTTCTTCGGCTTCAAGCTGGGAAATCGTCGCGACGAATTGCGCCCACGGCACAGCGGCTTTTTTCGGAATCGCCTTGGTGCAATTCTGCAACGCCGTGGCAAGTTTGGTTTCCATCTTCAATTCGCCGCCCGCCATCCTCGCCGTAAAACTTTGATAGATTTTTTCCGCGCCCTTCGCGCCGATGCCGGGCAAAAGTAAAACCAATCGCTTGAACGAAACTTCGTCTTTCGGATTGGCGACAAATTTCAAATATGCCGTCGCGTCCTTGATGTGCGCCTGCTCGAAGAAACGAATGCCGCTCGTGATGCTGAACGGAATCTGCCGTCGCGTCAGTTCCAACTGCAATTCCAGCGCGTGAAAATGCGAGCGATACAGCACGCAAATCTGATTCAAACTCGTGCCTTCCTCGCGTAACTCCAGCGCGCGTTGCGCGATGAATTGCGCCTGTTGGCTGGCGTCGTGACATTGCACCAACGCCGGTTTCACGCCGGATTTACGCGCGGGCGAAAGTTCCTTCGCAAACTGATTCACATTCGCGGCAATCGCGGCGTTCGCGACGTTGAGAATTTCCGGCGTGCTGCGGTAATTCGTTTCGATCTTGAAAACTTTCGCGCCGGGATAGCGTTTGGGAAAATCCAGAATATTCGCGAAGTTCGCACCGCGCCACGCGTAGATGCTCTGCGCGTCATCGCCGACGACCGTGACGTTGTGATGCCTTGCCGCGAGCAAATCAATCAGGTCGCCTTGCAGCTTGTTCGTGTCCTGATACTCGTCCACGAGGATGAATTGAAAACGCCGCTGAAAATGTTCGCGCACGTCTGCGTGGTCTTGCAGCAGACGGAGCCACAGCACCAGCAGGTCGTCGAAATCCATGCCGTTGGTGGCGTGTTTGCGGGCGAGATAACGTTTGTGCTGATCGGCAATCTGCTCGGTGAACGCTTCGAAGTAACTGAATTTTCCCTCGACCAATTCCGCAATCGTCTGATGCGTGTTGGCGGCGAGCGAAAAAATTTCGTTCAGCACATCCGCCTTTGGAAAATGTTTATCCTTCGTGTCAATTTTCGCGTCGAGCAGACTGGCTTTGATCAAATCCTTCGCGTCGTCGCGGTCGAGAATCGTGAAATCCTTTTGGTAGCCGAGCGTGTCCGCGTGCAGCCGCAAAATCCGCGCGCCGATGCTGTGAAACGTGCCGCCCCAGAGCGACCGCAATTCGTGGCCGAGCAAATCGGAGATGCGCCGCATCATTTCGCCCGCCGCTTTGTTCGTGAAGGTGAGCAGCAAGATGCGGTCGGGCGGAATGCCCTGTTCCAAAAGATACGCGACGCGATACGTCAGCGTGCGCGTCTTGCCCGAACCCGCGCCGGCGATGACGAGCGCCGGGCCGGGCGGCGCGGTGACGGCGGCGAGCTGCTGTTCGTTGAGTTCGCGCGCGTAGTCAATATTCAACCGGATTTCCGGCGTGAACGCTTTCAAGACGTATTCGTGCGACATGGCAGGAATTATATTTGGAAGCAGCCGCACCAACTACAAGTATTCTTCCCAGCGTTTTGGGTCGCGGCGCAAATCCATCACGGCAACAATCAGGATTTCGTCGCTGCGGATTTGGTAAAATAGTCCGTAAGGAAATCGATGGGTGCGGCAACGGCGCGTCCGTGGCGACAGCAGTGACCAAGCCAGCGGAAAAGATTCGATGAGGTTGGTGGTTGCCTCCACTTCCGCGAGAAAATCCGCGCCAAAACCCGGCTGTGCCGATTGATAAAATTCCATCGCCGCCTTGAGTTCCGCTTCCGCCGTTGAGGTAAACCGCACCCTCACTTCGGCAATCCCTTTTTCAAATCGGCAAAAACTTGATTGGCGTCACGTGCCGTCAATTTTCCGGCGTCGAAGGCGTCAATGCGTCGTTCTGATTCCGCCGCCCAAGCGGCTTCACGCGCCTTTTGTTCCGGCTTGGCAAAAGAACCCCAAAGCAAGTCCAGCAACCGGGCGCGCTCCGGGGCGGGCAGGCCGAGAATTTCGTCTTGAATGGCGGTGACACTCATGTTGAAAAACTACAACTGATTTCGGGCAAGGCAAACAGAAAACGCGCGCCAATTTTAAGGGTTTGATTTGGCACGTTTGTCGCGCCACGCGAGCAAAAGCAAAAGCACCGTGACGATTCCACTTACGCCGACGCACAGTGGCGCGAGGTAACGGTCAATGGGAATTGAGCCTTGTCGCGGCAGGCGCAGTTGCGCGGAAAAAATTTCGCCGTAGCTGCCGATGGAAGTTTGCGCGACGACGTTACCGCCGCCGTTGACTGCTTGCGAAATGCCGGAGCTGGCGACGCGAAAAATTGGGATGCCGTATTCCGCCGCGCGCACGGGCGCGACGCGCGAATGCAGTTCGTGCTGATGTTTGCCCCACTCCTCCACATCCATCGTCGGCACGATGAGCAGTTGCGCGCCTTGCCTCACGAGTTCGTCCGTGACGCGCGTGTAGCTCAAATCGTAGCAGATGCAGAGGCCGATTTTGCCCCATGGCGAATTCCAGACCTCCTGTTTCGGCGCTGGCAAGCCGTCGTGGAAAAACTGGATGGGCACGCTCTTGGCCTGCTTGAAAACAATTTCGCCGTTCGTGCCGACAACGAAGGCGGTGTTGTAATAAATGTCATTCGTGACGAAATCTTTGCCGCCGATGACGAGGAAGCGCGAATGTTCGCGGCACCAGTTTTTCAGCGAATCGGGCACGCCGCCGTCGAGCGAGTATTCGCTTAAAACGAAAATGGCCGCGTTGGTATTTTTGGCGAGGGCTTAATTCAGGATTTGTGGAATGACGGCTTGTGACGGGAATTCCATTTGAACGCCGACGATGCATAATCTTGGAAGGATTTTTGTCCTTGATTCTGCACATCCCGGAAGAAGACAGGCAGCTAAAAAGAGAACAGTTGCAAATACCGCACATTTTTGAGCAAAAGTCAGTTTTAGTTTTCGCAAATAAAAGCAGGCTGAAATTATACAAAATGCACAAAAGCCCAGATTATAAATTCCAACACGATAAATTCCGCAGCCGCTCATTTGGGCAGGCAAGGCATAACCAATATTCAGCCACGAAAATTTTAAGTAATATAGTTCGCTGCGAAAGTATTCGATGTCCGTCCAGATGATCGGAATCAGCCACGCGGTTTTGACTTTGCCCCAGCGCCGCGCGCTGCCGCAGACAATCGCCGCGAACAGCCCGATCCAAAACGCCAGCACCAGCCAAAGCACAATCGCGGCGACATTGAAGATGCGGAAAAAGAAAAACAGTTGCGGCGCGTAACAGAGAAAGCCCGTCGCCAGCCCGAAATAAAACGCGCGCCGGACATTCAGCTGGTCGGTCAGTTTGACGAGTCCGAAGGCGTAACCAAAAATCAGCAGTCCGGCTGCGGGATGATGGATGGATGTGTAGGCCACCTGAAAGCACGCCACGGCGAGCGCGAGCCACAGAAATGATTTCTTCCAGCCCAAGGTTTCCGCCGGTGGATTGGCGACGTGCATGACGCATTCAAACGCCAATTTATGAATAATGAAAGCAGGAAAACAGGAATGTCATTTCAAATTCATTTCTTGAATTCGTGCCTTCCTTATTTAATAGAATACATCAGCAACAGCAGCCAACACGGATGGGACTCGGCTGGGGAGCGCGCCCGTCTTGGTTGCCGTTTTCGGCGTCGAGCCCGCCCAAAGCGCCAGAGGGCTGGCGCACTCCAAGACGCTTCGCGCAGTTCGGGGGGCTCCGGTCAACGCGCCAGCGTCTTGGACTGCGGTGGCCCTCCACCGCTTTCCCATCGCGCACCAAAACTGTCTCGTTTTGCCCATTTGACCCGCCGAAACCGGTAAAAGTCGCTATTTTTGCCACTTTTTGAGGTTTTCCCGCCATAACCGAAGCTTGGTTTGCTTCATCCGAAGCTTGGTTTACTCCATCCCAAGCGTCGTTTGTCCATCTGACACTTTGTTTGTGGCATCCGAAGCTTGGTTTATGGCATCTGAAATGCCGTTTGTCCCATCTGGCATTTCAAATGTCGTATCGGGAGTTTGGTTTATAAATAAGGAAAGCAGGAATTCAAGAAATGAATTTGAAAAGACCATTCCTGTTTTCCTGCTTTCCTTATGGATGGTTTTGGAGAATAACTGCGCCATGCAAAACAAAACCGTGCTCGCGTTTCTGGACGACGTTTATGAAGACCTCGAACTCTGGTATCCGAAGCTGCGTCTGGAAGAAGCCGGCTACGCGTTGAAATGCGCCGCGCCGGAAATCAAAACTTACGCCGGCAAGCACGGTTATCCCGCCGCATCGGATTTGTTGTTGAAGGATGCGCGCAGCGAGGATTTTTGCGGGTTGCTCGTGCCGGGCGGTTTCATGCCGGACAAATTGCGCCGCGACGCGAAGGTGCTTTCGCTCACGCGCGAATTTTTTGAGCAGGGCAAGCTGGTGGCGTTCATCTGTCACGGCGGCTGGATTCCGATTTCCGCAAAAATTCTCAAAGGCAAACGCGTCACCGGTTCGCTCGGCATCAAGGACGATCTGGAAAACGCCGGCGGCATCTGGGTGAACGAACCGGTCGTGGTAGATGGCAAAGCGATTTCGGAACTAGAGGATATTGACTTCGCGATTGTGCGTTCTTACTTGAAGGCGGTCGGCTTGGAGCACGGTTTATTGTTCAACTTTGCTACGATGCCGCTGACGGTGAAACGCGTGATTTTGCAGATTCATTCCTGATTTCCAGTTTTCCTTATTGAATTCTCCAGCAATTTTTCTAAACTTTCCGCATGGAAAATTTGCAATCGTCGCAGCTTGCTCAATACATCCCGATTTTGTTTTTGCTCGCCGCCGCCGTCGGCTTTGCGGGTGGCACTTTGCTGGTTTCCATTTTGCTCGGCAAATACGCCAAGTCCAACAAGGCGAAAGACGCGGCTTACGAATGTGGCAAAGATCCTATCGGTGAAGGCGGTGGCCGCTTCTCGGTGAAATTTTATCTCGTGGCGATGCTGTTCATCTTGTTCGATATCGAAGTGGTGTTTATGTATCCGTGGGCGGTCGTCTATCGCGATTTGCTGGCGGAACACACGCTGCGCAACCTTGCGCTCGGCTCGATGCTTTCCTTCCTCGGCATTCTTTTCGCGGGCTACGTTTATGCCGTGAAGAAAAAAGCCTTCGACTGGAAAACGTAATTTCCTCGGGCGTAAAACTTCAAAGGTAAGGTGAGAACTGCCGCGCAATCGCGTCGCGCAACTTACCGGAAATTCTGCGGGCGTCCGTTTCGGCCAAAGACACCTCATGCGCGCTGGATATTTTCTGCGCGATAATTTTTTCCATTTCCTCTGCGAACGCGCGGCTGTAACACTCGACGTTTAATTCAAAATTCAGCCGCAAACTGCGCGCGTCCCAATTCGCGGAACCAAGCAAAACCCAATGTTCATCAACGATCATCAGTTTGGAATGATCGAACGGTGGAGGTGTGAGCCAGATTTTGCAGCCGCGTTGCAGCACCTGCCACCAAAGCGAACGAGACGCCCAATGCACGGGCGGCAGATTGTTTTTGGCGGGCAGAATGATGTCCACTTTCACGCCGCGCAATGCGGCGAGGTTCAGTGCGGAGATGAGCGCGGTATTTGGTAAAAAATACGGCGTCAAAATTTTTACGGATGTTTGTGCTTCGGCGAGCGCGGCGAGTAAGGTTAGTTGCAGATTTTCAAAATCTCCGTCTGGGCCGTCAGGAATGACGCGGGCGATGATGTCGCCGTCATTTTGCGCGTCGGCTTTGAGGAAGTCGGTTTCTGAATTAGCGAACCAAGTGTCGCCGTCGAGAATTTCTTCCGTCGTAAACGCCCAATCGTTCGCAAAAGCCTCCTGTAATTCCGTGACGACTGGCCCTTCGACGCGAAAATGTAAATCTTGAACCGGACTTGCCGGATTGTCGCCGAGCACGTTGCCGTGGCGGATATTCATGCCGCCGGTGAAGGCGATTTGCCCGTCAATGATTAGCGATTTACGATGGTTGCGAAGGTTGATGGTCGCTACGCGCCACGGCGTCAAAATGGAAGTCGGCAGAAATTTGGCGAACGGAATTTTTGCGGCGCGCAATTTGAAAGTAATCGGCGGAAAGGAATAGCGCGTGCCGGCGGCATCCACGAGCACGCGCACGGCGACGCCGCGTCGCATCGCGCGTTCGAGCGCGGTGATGAATTGCCGTCCACTTTTGTCATTGTCAAAAATGTAGCTGACGAGCGTGACGGATTTTTGCGCGGCATCAATTGCGGCGAGCATCGCAGGAAACGCGGCGTCGCCGTTGATGAGTGGTTCAATTTTATTGCCCGTCGTGAGTGGCTGCGTGGTGACGCGGCTGACAACACGCGCGAGATGTTTGAGATGTTCCGCGCCGTCGTGTTCTGGTTCGCCGAGATTTTCCGGAACGTCGCGGCTGAATGGTTTGTGGACGCCGAGTTTGATGGCGCGGCGGCGGATGCGGTTGACGCCAAACACGAGGTAGAGCAGGGAACCAAACAACGGCAGCAGACAGACGATGCCAATCCACAGCGTCGCAGAGCGGGAATCGCGTTTGTGGAGCAGTGCATGGATGGACGCGAGCGCAGCGGCGATTATATCGAAGCCTGCTGCGAGGTGCGGCCAGAAGCGCGCGAGTTGGTCAAGCCATGACATCGCGCGGAGCGTAGTTTTTTGCGCGGCGGAAATCAACTGCGACCGGTGATTTCCCGCGCTCTGTGATTGCGGTAAATATTTTCGCAGGTATTATTTCCCCGTTTCGACATGACTATTTTGCGTTACATCTTTGTTGCCCTCGAAGTGGTGCTGCTTTTCAACCTGCTCATCGGCGTTCATGAACTCGGCCATTTTCTCGCGGCCAGATGGCGCGGGTTGAAAGTGGATCGCTTCGCCATCTGGTTCGGTAAACCGATCTGGAAAAAGAAAATCGGCGGCGTGGAATACGCACTCGGCTGGATTCCCGCCGGCGGTTACGTCGCGCTGCCGCAAATGGCCACGATGGAAGCGGTCGAAGGCAAACGCGAAGATGCCGAGCCGTTGCCGAACGTAACGCCGCTCGACAAAATCATCGTGGCGTTCGCCGGCCCGTTGTTCAGTTTTCTGCTGGCATTTGTTTTTGCCGTCATCGTTTGGCAAGTCGGCAAGCCAAGTGTCGAGGCGGATAATTCTACTACCGTCGGCTGGGTTGACCCGACCGGCCCGGCTGCGAAGGCCGGTCTGCTGCCCGGCGACACGATTTTGGAGATTGACGGAAATGCCGTCCACCACTTCGCACCAACCACCTCCGACAGCGTGACATGGCGCATCGTCACCAGCACGGGCACTAATATCGCCATCAAATATCTTCGCGACGGCAAGGAAGCGACGACTTTCGCGGTTCCATTTCATCGCGAGACGAAGTGGTATCAACGCAAGGCGCTCCGGCAAATTCTCATTACGTCCGCCAGCAAGGCGACCGTTTTTGAAGTCGCCACGAACAGTCCCGCCGCGCTCGCTGGCTTGAAAACTGGCGACGAAGTGCTGGCCTTGAACGGCGAAAAAATTTACAGCCCGTTCGCCGTGGACTCCGCGCAGGAGGCGATGAGCAATAGCGTCATCAAACCGCTCACGCTCACCGTGCAGCGCGGCGCGGAAAAATTTGACCGCACGATCACGCCGGTCAAGCCCCTGTCGCCGACCAATGCGTTTCCGCTCATCGGCATCCTGTCTTGGCAGGGCGATACGAATGTGATGCTCGTGCATCCCAGCCCGGCGGAACAAATCAAACAGAGTGCGAGCCAAATTTTCAACACGTTCGGCGCGCTTTTTTCCAAGAGCGAAATTGGTGTTCAACAACTCGGCGGTGCGGTGATGATCATCCGCGTTTACAGCAATCTGTTTCAGGACGAGGACGGCTGGCGCCGCGTGCTTTGGTTCAGCGTTATCCTCAATGTGAATCTCGCGTTGCTGAACATGCTGCCGTTGCCGGTGCTCGACGGCGGTCACATCACGCTCTCACTGATTGAATGGATTCGCCGCCGTCCCGTGCACGCCGGGATTTTGAATTACATCCAGAACGGTTTCGCCGCGCTGCTAATCACCTTCATGATTTACATCGCGTTCTTTGACACGGGCGATTGGGTGCGCAGTGCGCACGCCGAACACGAAGCGCCGATTATTTTTGCCGCACCGAAATAATTTATTTTTATGCGTTACTGCGAATCCCCTTATTTTTTCCAACGTCGCAAAACCCGCGAGATAATCATCGGTGACCCCGCGAACGGCGGCGTTATCATGGGTGGCGACCATCCCGTCGTGAAGCAATCCATGCTGACCTGTGACACGATGGACACGGCGCTTTCGGTGAAACAAACTTTGGAACTGGTTGCCGTCGGCTGCCAAATTGTGCGCATCACTGCGCCGACCGTGAAAGACGCAGCCAACTTGCAAAACATCGTCGCCGAACTGCGCAAGCTGGGCTGCAACGTGCCGATTGTGGCCGACATCCACTTCAAGCCCGACGCCGCGATGGAAGCGGTGAAGTGGGTCGAAGTCGTCCGCGTCAATCCCGGCAATTACGCCGACTCCAAAAAGTTTGCCGTCAAAGAATACAACGACGAGCAATACGCCGCCGAACTTAAGCGGATCGAAGAAAAATTTGCGCCGCTCGTCATTGAGGCGAAGAAGCTCAAGCGCTGCATCCGCATCGGCACGAATCACGGTTCGCTTTCTGACCGCATCATGAACCGTTTCGGCGACACGCCGCTGGGCATGGTCGAGAGCGCGCTGGAGTTCGCGCACATCGCGCGCAAACATGATTTCCACAACTTCAAATTCTCGATGAAGTCGAGCAATCCGAAGGTGATGATTGAATGTTATCGCCTGCTCGTTGCGCGACTCAATGCGCTCGGCGCGGATTGGAATTATCCGATTCACCTCGGCGTGACTGAAGCCGGCGAAGGCGAAGATGGCCGCATCAAGAGCGCCATCGGCATCGGCTCGCTGTTGTGCGACGGTCTGGGCGATACTATCCGCGTTTCGCTCACCGAAGATTCACCACGCGAAATTGAGGTTTGCACCGATTTGCTTGCGCAGATTCCGCTGCTCGCCAATTCTAAAGTCAAAATTTCTGAAACCGGCTTTCCGTTCGACCCGTTTCACTTTGAGAAACGTGAGACGCCAGAAATCGCGTTGAACGAAAATGTGAAATGCGGCGGCGAACAATTGATCCGCGTCGTCGTCACCCGTGCGACGTTTGACAAAGTTGCCCCGAAGATTCGTCCGAAAGACGACGTGAAGCCCGAGGCGGTTTACGAAGACCTGAACATCGCGGAACTCGACCCGACGCAAGATTTCGAGATCAACTGCGAGACGCAGCTCGTCACCGTCAAGGACGGCGTGAATCTGCCCGCCATCACGGCGTTCCGTTTGCTCGCGGCGAAATTAAAAAAACTCGGCCGAAACAATCCCATTCTGCTCAAAGATTGCATCAACTTTGAAGCCGTGCCGTTGGAACCGAAGATTGCTTTGCTCCGCGCGTCCGTCGTCATCGGCGCGTTGCTGGCGGATGGGATTGGCGATGCGATTCTCGTTCGCGGCGAAGCGGGCGGCGGCCAATCGCTGCGACTGGCTTACAATATTTTGCAGGCGGCGGGCTGCCGTTCGTTCAAGACGGATTACGTCGCGTGCCCGAGTTGTGGCCGGACGCTGTTTAATTTGCAGACTGTCACCGCGCGCATCAAGGCGCGCACGGAACATCTCAAGGGCGTGAAGATCGCCATCATGGGCTGCATCGTGAATGGGCCGGGCGAAATGGCGGACGCGGATTTCGGCTACGTCGGCGGCGCGCCGAACAAGATTAATCTTTACGTCGGCAAGACGCCGATCAAGTTCAACATCCCCGAAGCCGACGCGGTGGAACGGCTCGTTGACCTCATCAAGGAGCACAATAAGTGGGTCGAGCCGGAGGCGAAGGAAATGACAAGTCACACATAAATTAACAGTGTGTTGCAATATGGACGAAGAAAATATCCCAACTTGCAACCAACCGCCTGATTTCAATATCTCGGTCTGGCGTTACATGGACTTCACAAAGTTCGTGTCGATGTTAACAAGACGGGGGTTGTTTTTTTCCCGTTTAGATCGCTTGGGTGATCCTTTTGAGGGATCTTTTCCTAAATTAAATACGCAGGACGAGTATCAGCCAGTTGATCCCTCTATTTTAGATCCTGAAGGCTTTATAAGGAGCATGAAAGGCTTGCGACAGTGCATCAAATTTATGCGGCAATGGGTTTATGTAAACTGCTGGTGCTGGTATATGTCTGAATATGAATCGGCAGCGATGTGGAGTCTTTACACACGCACAAACGAAGCGATTTGTATTCGGTCAACTTTTATAGACCTTCAAAAGCAATTGCCAAAAAATGCTTCTTTACAGTGTGTAGATTACATTGATTACAACAATGAAACTTTGCCTAAACGTAATGAAATTTGGCCTTTTTCCCAAAAGAGAAAGTCATTTGAACATGAGAATGAGGTTCGTGCGATGATTTTTGATCAGTCAAAAGGCCTTTTATCTTGGTCATCAAAAATTGGAACTGTTCCAAAATCAGTTATTCCTCCCGAGCCGCCAGAAAGTGGCATTTGGGTTGATGTTAATTTGACAGAGTTAATTGATGAGGTTTATGTCGCACCCGCATCTCCAAAATGGTTCAAGGAAACAGTTGAACAGACGATTCAGAAGTTTGATTTTAAGTTTCCCGTCGTTCAATCAAGTTTGGACGATAGCCCCGTTTGGTAATTAACGTCATTTCCGCTAACGCTCGCTAAAAAAAGTTTTTTCATTTTGACCGTAAGCCGCCGCTCTGTTTTCCTTGCGGCGCGACCATGGAAACCGTTTTCACCCATCCGACCGAGTTCATCGCGTATGTGCTGGATCATTGCGCGAATTATTTCATCGGCATCTGTCTGGCGGTGGTGATCTGGTTTTATTTCAGCAACAATCCGATGCGCCACAGCCGGTGGTTTGTGCTGCGCCGCTTCATCAACTGGTTTCCGCTGGGCATGACTTACGCGTTCCTTTATATGGGGCGCTACAATCTCAACGTCGCCAAAAATGCGCTCGGCGATCTGATGACGAAGCAGGAACTCGGCACCATTTTCGCCGCCGGCACGGTGACTTACGCGGCGGCGTTTCTCATCAACGGCCCACTCGTGGATAAAATCGGCGGGAAGAAAGGCATTCTAATCGCGGCCATCGGCTCATCGGTAGCGAACGTGATGCTCGGCGTGCTGACGTGGCTGACGGTGATTGGAAAACTAAAGCTGAATCTGGTCATGACGTTCTCTTTTTTCTATTCGGTGAACATGTATTTCCAAAGCTACGGCGCGGTATCTATCATCAAGGTGAAATCGTATTGGTTTCACGTCCGCGAGCGCGGCGTGTTCGGCGCGATTTTTGGGACGCTTATTTCCATCGGTGTGTATTTCGCGTTCGATTGGGGCCAGCAAATCATCAATCTCACCAAGGCTAATTCGACGGGCGGCTGGTTCCATGATTTGCTCCAGACAATTTTCGCGACGAATGTTTTGGTCAACGGTCATGGCGTGGATGCGACGTGGGCGGTGTTTTTTATTCCGGCGGCGATTCTGGTGGTGTGGGTGCTGATTGATTTATGGCTCATCAAAGACACGCCGGAAGAGGCGAACTTCCCATCGTTTGACACGCATGACGCGTCGTCCGGCCAAATGCACATCGAACTCTCGACGATGGATTTGCTGAAAAAAGTTTTTGCGAGTCCGCTCATGCTGCTGATTGCGGCCATCGGATTGACTTCGGGAATTTTCCGCAACGGCATCACGCAATGGTATTTTGTTTTCGCCGCCGAGGTGAAGCAGCCTGGCGCAGAATTTTTTCTGCAACATTGGGGACTACTGCTCTGCGTCTTCGGCATCATCGGCGGTTTTGCAGGCGGCTGGATGTCGGATCATCTTTTCCAATCCCGGCGCGGGCCGCCGGCGGCGTTGTTGTGTGCGTTCATTTTTCTGATGACGATTGTGATGGCGATCTTTCTTACGTCCTCGCCGTTGATTCTTGGCTATGCGGCGGTGCTGATTGTGATGGCGTCGGTCGGCATCACGTCGCTGATGGCGGGAACCGCAGCCACGGACTTCGGTGGGCGTAAGGCGGCGGCGACGTGTTCCGGCGTGGTGGACGGCGCAACGTATGTCGGCAGCGGCATCCAGTCCTTCAGCCTCGGTTATCTGACGACGTGGAACTGGCATTACTGGCCGCTGTTTCTGCTGCCGTTCGCGCTCGTCGGATTATTCGTGGCGATAAAAATCTGGCACAATCTGCCGGCAGCGACGCGCAAATACCTTGCGGAAGTGGAGCAAAAGCAGGCTTGACGGCGCCGCGCGAAGTTTTTAAGCTTTTTCAAATGTTGAAAAACAGTTCACAAGTTGCCATTCTGGTAGTCGCTGTAGTTAGCGACGCCGTTGGTGCTTGTTGAACGAGACTTTAACAAGAACCCACGGCTGGTAACGGCTGTGGGTTTTTTGTTACCCTGTGCCAAGCCGCCACAACCAAGAAAAATAGTATGAGCAAGACCATTGAATCCGCGAAATTAAAAACTACGAAACCCGCTGCGAAAAAACGCGCCGAAGTTGGCAAGGCGATGTTTGGCCGCGACATTTTTGTCGAAGCCCTCGAACGTGAAGGCGTCGAAGTTATTT
This sequence comes from uncultured Verrucomicrobia subdivision 3 bacterium, assembly GCA_903878805.1. Classification (GTDB taxonomy): domain Bacteria; phylum Verrucomicrobiota; class Verrucomicrobiia; order Limisphaerales; family UBA11358; genus UBA11358. The sequence continues at coordinate 11,747 of CAIRJF010000018.1, read as the reverse complement.
TTGCGTATCCCGGCGGCGCGAGCATGGAAATTCACCAATCGCTCACGCACTCGAAGATTCGCACCATTCTTCCGCGCCACGAACAGGGTGGCAGTTTTGCCGCCGAAGGTTACGCGCGTGTGACCGGCAAAGCGGGCGTGTGCATGGGCACGAGCGGACCGGGCGCGACTAATCTTGTCACGGCCATCGCGGACGCTTACATGGATTCCTGCCCGCTTATCGCCATCACTGGTCAGGTGACGCAGGCGATGATTGGCCGCGGCGCGTTTCAGGAAACGGACATCATCGGCGTCACGTTGCCGATCGTGAAACATTCTTATTTGGTCACGGACATCAACGACATTCCGCGCATTGTGAAAGAAGCCTTTTACATCGCGCAATCCGGTCGTCCGGGTCCGGTCGTGATTGATTTTCCGAAAGATGTCCAGCAAGCCAAGGCGCAACCTGTCTGGCCGACGCTGGAAGACATCAAAAAAGGTTTGCCCGGTTATACGCAACCTGACTTGAAGGCCGACGATCTCGCGTTAAATGAAATCATCGGCCTCATTGAGAAGGCCGAGCGTCCGGTGCTTTATTGCGGCGGCGGTATCATCACGAGCGGCGCGGCGGCGGAACTTAAAAAATTCGCCGAAGCCGCAAACATTCCCGTGACAACCACGCTCATGGGCCTCGGCGGTTTTCCCGAAGAGAATCCGCTCTCGTTGCGCTGGCTCGGCATGCACGGTTCTGCGGTGGCGAACTGGGCGGTCAACGGCGAATACGAAAAGCGTGCGACCTTCAACGACCCGCAAGTGAAGTTGAAAGACGGTGCGGATTTGCTGCTCGCGTTCGGTGTGCGTTTCGACGACCGCGTGACGGGCAAGTTCGAGGAGTTCTGCAAGTCCGGCACGATTGTCCATGTGGACATTGACGCCGCGGAGTTGAACAAAAACCGCAAGGCGCATTTGCCCATCGTCGGTGACATCAAGGACGCGCTCACACGCTTGAACAAGCTGATCGCCAAACGCCCGATTGCCAAGAAGCACACCGCGTGGCTCGCGCAGATTGCCGACTGGAAAAAGAAAGCGCCGTTCAATTACCGCATTACGCCGGAGATCGCGAACAGCGACCACATGGTTGACCACATGAAGGGTAAAGAGAGCGAAGTCATCTTGCAACAGATGGTCATCGAGGAACTTTACGACCTCACCAAGGGCGAAGCCTACATCACCACCGGCGTCGGCCAGCATCAGATGTGGGCGGCGCAATGGTATAAATACAAATTCCCGCGCCAATACGTCAGCAGCCTCGGCCTCGGCTCGATGGGCTACGGCTTCCCCGCCGCGCTCGGCGTGAAGGTGGCGTTCCCCGACAAGCAGGTCATTGACATTGACGGCGACGGCTCGTTCCTCATGAACATCCAGGAACTCGCCACCGCACACGTCGAAAAAATTGCCGCGAAAGCCATCATCCTGAACAACCAGCACCTCGGCATGGTCGTGCAATGGGAAGATAATTTTTACGGCGGCAACCGTGGTCATACTTACCTCGGCGATCCGAAAGACCGTCCGAGCATTTATCCTGACTACGTCAAAGTCTGCAATTCCTTCGGCGTGAAATGCGAACGCGTGATGTTCAAGAAAGACCTGCGCGCCGCCATGCAACGCATGTTGGACGCCGACGAACCTTACGTTCTCGACGTGGTCGTGCCTTACAGCACGCACGTCATTCCGTTCATTCCGGCCGGCAAGACCGTGGCGGACATGATCTGGAAGGCGTAAGAAAAATTATTCCACGACGGCGCGCTGGATTTTTTCAGCGCGCCGTCTTTATTTTCAAATCGGCTTTCGCGGCTGCCCGACATAAATTCACGTTTCAACTTTTTTTTGGCTGGCCAGTCTGCTATTCAAATCGCGGTGAATCATCCATTTCGCATCGGCGTGCTGGGCTCCGGCAAAGGCTCTAACTTTGTCGCGCTGGCGGATGCCGTGGCGGCGGGAAAGATTCCGGCGCAAATCGCAATTGTCTTGAGCGATGTGGAGTCGGCGGGAATCTTGGCGCACGCGCGCGAACGGAAAATTCCGGCGCAATTCATTCCGCCGGGAAAATTCCGCACGAAGCTGGATGAAGACGCGGAACGCGCGTTTGTCGTCGCGCTCCAAAATACCAAGGTGGATTTGATTGTGCTCGCCGGTTTCATGCGCGTGCTGAAGGGCGATTTTCTGCGTGCGTTCGAAGGTCGCATCGTGAATGTGCATCCGTCGCTGCTGCCGTCGTTTCCCGGACTCGAGGCGTGGAAACAGGCGCTGGATCACGGTGTGAAAGTGACGGGTTGCACGGTGCATTTCGTGGATGCGGGCGTCGATTCCGGCGCGATCATCGGGCAGCAAACCGTGCCGGTGTTGGACAACGACACGGCGGAAAGTCTGCACGCGCGGATTCACGCGGCGGAGCATGAACTGTATCCGCGCTGCGTCGCGGCACTAGCGCGCAAGGAAATTTCCGTGGCCGGTCGGCGGGTAATCTGGAAAAAATCATGAAAATAAAATTATTCATCGCCGTTGCGCTGCTCACGCTGCTGCTGGCCGCCGGGTGCGACGGGACATCAGAAAAAATTTATTTTGCGAGCGAGGCGAAAGTTCCCGCCGCAGTCGCGGAGCCATCTGCCGCCGTGAAGGGCTTGGCCAAGGCGGACGAGGAGCAGATTGACCTAGTGGTCTTGAGCTATCTGATGGAGCGCCATTTCTGGGAGGACGGCAATTATACCGCGCTGTTTTTGCAGGCGGACGACAAGGTGGTCGCTTTAATGATGGCGAAATACCCCAACCACAATCCGCCCATCAAGGAGAGCTATCACATTGACCTGCGCTCGAACCAGTCGCCACTTGACCGCGATACGGGCAAGCCGGTGATGATTCTTGGCGCCGACGTGAGCGACCCGAATGCGGACGGCACGGTGGATGTGATTGGTCGCTGGTATGCGGGCGGCGCGGTGCAGGGTTTTTACACCTTTAATTTGAAAAAAGTCGGCGACGATTGGACGATTGCCAGCGTGAAGTGATAAAAAAAGTTCGCCAGAGCGCGCTGAAGCAGGTCAAAATAATTTACATGAGCAAGAAATTAAAATTCGGTTTGCCCAAGGGCAGTTTGCAGGATGCGACCATCGAGAAGCTCGCGAAGGCCGGCTACAACATTTCCGTCAGCAGCCGCTCCTATGTGCCTTACGTTGACGACGAGGAACTGGACATCCGCCTGTTCCGCGCGCAGGAAATTTCCCGCTACGTCGAGCACGGTTATCTCGACTGCGGCATCACCGGCCACGATTGGGTGATTGAGAACGGCTCGAAAGTTCACGAGGTCGGCGAATTTCTTTTCAGCAAAGTTTCTCGTCGGCCTGCGCGCTGGGTGTTGTGCGTGCCGGAAAATTCGCCGGTGAAATCGGTGAAAGATTTGCAGGGCAAACGCATCGCCACAGAAGTCGTCAATCTTACAAAAAAGTATCTCAAAAAAAACGGTGTGAAAGCCGAAGTGGAATTTTCCTGGGGCGCGACCGAAACCAAGGCGCACGAACTCGTGGATGCTATTGTGGATGTCACGGAAACCGGTTCTTCGCTCAAGGCAAATAAACTTCGCATCGTGGATGAACTCTTGAGTTCTACGCCGCGACTCATCGCTAACATTGATGCTTGGAAAAATCCGTGGAAGCGCCGGAAGATTGAGACGATGGCCTTGCTGCTCAAAGGCGCGCTCGATGCCGAGGCGCTGGTTGGTTTGAAGATGAATATTGCGGAAAAAAATCTGGCGAAGTTGCTGGCGGATTTGCCCGCGCTGCGCAATCCGACGATTGCCAACTTGAGTCTCAAAGGCTGGGTCGCGGTGGAAACGATTATTGATGAAAAAATCGTGCGCGAATTGATTCCGCAACTCAAAGCCGCTGGTGCGGAAGGCATCATTGAGTATCCGTTGAACAAAGTGGTTTATTAAAACGGTAAAAATTGATTGGCGTTTCTCACGCTGATTTGTTACATAATCTGGCATCCATTTATGGGATCACTGAAAAAACGCCGTAAGGCAAAAATCAACAAACACAAACGGCGCAAGAAGCTGCGCTTGAACCGTCACAAGAAGCGCACTTGGCAGAAGTAATTCTGTCACGCCATGTGATTTCACAGCCGTTCGCGGCGGTTGCCTTGCAGCCACAGCGAACGGTCTTTTTTTGCCATGAAATATCGCTTTAAGAAACATTACACGCGCGACGAAGCGGAAAAATTGCTGCCGCAATTGCGCGCGTGGCTGGCGGAACTTCAGCGCCTGCGCGAGGAAGAGCAGCGCCAGGAAAAACGTCTGAACGGACTCAACGTCGAAGGTCAAGACACCGGCGGCGAGACGGTGAACCAGTGGATTCGCGCGCTGGCAGGCATGCAGCAAATTCTGGCGGAGTTTCAGCGGCGCGAAATTTTCATCAAGGATTTATCACGCGGGCTGGTGGATTTTCCTGCGCTCATCGGCGGACGGGAGGTTTTTCTGTGCTGGGAAGCCGACGAGGACAAGATTGAATTCTGGCACGACCTCGATTCCGGCTATGGCGGGCGCGAGCGGCTCGGCTGAAATTATTTCTGCACGCGGCCCGTGTGCTGCGCATTTGCGCGCCAGAGCGGCCACGAACTTTTTGCCGGCAGCGCGGGTTGCGGCAGCGCCTGCATGGCGTAGAGGTTGTGCAACTCGGTGATGTAGATGGTTCCCGCCGGACTGATGTTGGCCGCGCCGTAAAATCCATTGCCGACACGAAAGTCCCAGAGAAAATTACCATCCGCCGTGGCCAGCCCGGAATGTGACCAGGGACCGGTCAGAAATATGCGTTGATCCGTCAGCGCCGCCATCGCGTTCGGAATCGGACTGTTGTTCGGAAAATGCCAGCGCACCTTGCCGTCGGAGTTCAAAGAGTATTGTTCGTTTGCGACCGCAAAATACAGGTTCCCCCCCGCATCCAGCACCGGTGACGAGGCGGTGTAGCCGCCGGTGTGCGTCTGCCAGCGCACCGTGCCAACGTGATTCAGCGCATAAAAATTTCCGTCCGTGGAGCTGATGTAAATTGTGCCGTCGGCGGCGATGGCCGGCGACGCGCTGATTTCTGCGCGCGTGGCAAACTTCCATTTCAATTTTCCATCCGGCGCGAGGGCGTAGAAATTCTTGTCGTGGGAGCCGAAATAAATCGTGCCGTCGGCGGCGATGGCGGGCGACGAATCTACGATGCCGCCGGTGGCGAATGACCATTTCAATTTCCCGTCGGGATCGAGCGCGTAAAAATTTGTGTCCCACGAGCCGAAATAAACCGTGCCGTCCGCCGCGATGCCGGGCGAGGCATCCACCCACGCGCCGGTGGCGAACGACCATTTCAATTTTCCACCGGGAGTCAGCGCGTAAAAATTGCGGTCACGCGAGCCAAAATAAATTGTGCCGTCACTCGCAACGGCGGGTGAAGATTTGATTTCCCGACCGCTCTTGAATTTCCATTTCAATTTGCCATCAGGCGTGAGCGCGAGCAGCCAGCCGTGAAAAGTGCCCTGATAAACCGTGCCGTCGGGCGCGAGGGCAGGGGAGGATTGCGTGCCCCGGTCGGGCAGCACATACGTCCACAGGTTCGTCACTACGACATCTTGCGCGTGGCCGGTAAATGCCAACAGCCCGGCCAGCAAAAGAAAAATCCACAGTTTCATCGCCGCCAGTAAAACTTCAAATCCGCACGACTGCAAATGCAAACGCCATATCTGCCGGGCAAAAAATTATTTTTCCAACGGCTTGTCAGCGCGGTGTTCTCGGACTACCTTTCGCAGCCTATGGAAAAAGTTGTCATCATTGGTTCCGGTCCGGCGGGTTGGACGGCGGCCCTTTACACGGCGCGCGCGCAGCTCGCGCCGCTCGTGCTGACGGGCAAGCAACCCGGTGGCTTGCTCACCACCACGAGCATCGTGGAAAATTTCCCCGGCTTTCCCGAAGGCGTGGACGGTTACGAACTGATGACGCGGATGCAGAAACAGGCCGAACGCTTTGGGGCGAAGACCAGTTTCGGCGTCGTCGAGGCGGCAGATTTTTCCAAGCACCCATTTGTGCTGACCGTGGACGGCGAAAAAGTTGAAGCCGAAACCGTTATCATCGCCACCGGCGCGGGACATAAGCATCTTGGAATTCCTGGCGAACATGAATTGGAAAACAAAGGCACGACTTATTGCGCGACGTGCGATGGCGCGTTGCCGATGTTCCGCAACCAGCCGCTCGTCGTGGTTGGCGGCGGCGATTCCGCTTGCGAAGAGGCGATGTATCTCACGCGCTTTGCGTCCACCGTTTATTTGATCCACCGCCGCGATTCGTTGCGCGCGTCCAAGATCATGATTGAGCGCACACTGGCGCATAAAAAAATCACGCCCGTCTGGGACACTGCCGTCACGGAAGTGCTTGATGTGAAGCAGGACAGGGTGACCGGTGTGAAATTGAAAAATCTCAAGACCGATGCGGAAAGCTTGCTGGACTGCGCGGGCGTGTTCATCGCCATCGGCCATGTGCCGAACACGGAAATTTTCAAGAGCCAGATCACGACCGACACGAACGGCTTCATCGTTCCGCACAAAGGCACGATGACGAATGTCCCCGGCGTTTTCGTCGCGGGCGATTGCGCGGATCACGTCTATCGTCAGGCCATCACGGCGGCGGGCGCGGGTTGCGCGGCGGCGATTGATGCGGAACGTTTTCTGGCCGCGCAAAACCAGTGAATTTTTCCCGCGCCGCGCAATATCCGGCTGGGTTTGAGCAAGCGAGTGCAGGAATTATTCATTGACCGGCGCGTGTTCCCAGATAAAATCACCCATCGGTTTAAGGAAATTTACTCCACCACAAAAAATAAAATAAAAATATGGCAGTCAAAGTAGCTATCAATGGATTCGGCCGCATTGGCCGGATGGTTTTTCAAGCGTTGTGCGACCAAGGTTTGCTCGGCAAGACGATTGATGTCGTCGCTGTCGTGGACGTGTCCACCGATGCCGATTATTTCGCCTACCAGATGAAATACGATTCGGTGCATGGCAAGTTCAAGCACACCGTCACCACGGAAAAGAGCAATCCCGCGCTCGAAGAGACCGACATCATCGTCGTCAACGGCCACAAGGTCAAATGCGTCGGCGCGGTCAAAGACCTCGCGACTCTTCCGTGGAAAGCGCTTGGCGTGGATATCGTCATCGAATCCACCGGTTTGTTTACCGATAGCGAAAAAGCCAAGGCGCATCTCGCGGCTGGTGCAAAAAAAGTAATTATTTCCGCGCCCGGCAAAGGTGAAGTTAAAACCATCGTCATCGGCGTCAACGAAGGCGAATACGACGCGTCGAAACACCATATCGTTTCCAACGCCTCCTGCACCACGAACTGCCTCGCGCCGCTCGTCCATGTGCTGATCAAGGAAGGCTTCGGCATCGAGACCGGATTGATGACCACGATTCATGCGACCACGGCCACGCAGAAAACCGTGGACGGCCCGTCCAAGAAAGATTGGCGCGGCGGCCGCGCAGCGAGCGTCAACATCATTCCCAGCACCACCGGCGCGGCTAAGGCCGTCGGCGAAGTGCTGCCCGTCACCAAGGGCAAGCTCACTGGCATGGCGTTCCGCGTGCCGACGGTGGATGTCTCGGTCGTTGACCTGACCTTCCGCACCGTGAAAGATACGAGCATCGAGGAAATTGACGCGGCCTTGCGTAAGGCCAGCACCTCTTATCTCAAAGGCATTCTCGGTGTGTCGGATGAAGAACTCGTCTCGACCGATTACATCCACGACGAACGCAGCTCCATCTACGACAGCCTCGCGACCTTGCAGAACAATTTGAAGGGCGAAAAACGCTTCTTCAAAATCGTGAGCTGGTATGACAACGAATGGGGTTACAGCAACCGCGTAGTTGACCTCGTGAAATACATCACGTCCAAAGGAATTTAATTCTCCTTACAATTCAAAACGGCGGACTGGCAACAGTCCGCCGTTTTTTCTGCATAAAAATCGCTCCGGCTTTCGGTATTTGCATTGCGACGGGTCTTGCCGTCCCCCGTTGGAGATTATTTTGCAAAAACCGACATCGCCTTGCGGTCGCACGACCATTTCCCGTCGGCGGCGCGGTTGAAGGCAAAAAGATCGTAATCGCCCGTGCGTTCGAGCTGCTTGAAACCCAGCACCTCCGCGTTCGTGAAGCCCCATCGCTCCGACATCGGACGGATCAACTCAAAAACTTGCTGCGCTTCCGCCGTCCGTTTGGGCAGCGCCGCGTTCGGGTCATTGGAAACGAACTCCAAATGGAAGCAATCCCCGCCCATGGTGCAGCCATCATCGCCCGGTCGACCGCCCCAGACCAGCGCCATCATCGTGACCTTGACCTTCTGGCCGGACGCCAGCGATTCTTCGTGAAACAACGTCCTGAAACCGTCCTCCTTGCCACAGCCGGACAGGATGAGGAGCGACAGGGCGTGGGCGAGCAGCGGATATTTCATGCGGGATTGGAGTTGAATTGCGCGGTTTATGTTCAAGTCGCGGAACATTTATTGCCTGAAAATTGTTTTCGTTTAACCGCAAATTTTAGCCTTAGATTGAACACGAATTTTTAGCGAAATGATTTTATGTTATTAGTGTGCGTTAAAGACCAATTATATTTGGAACGCATGTGGAGATTATAATATTTGATTTTCACTTCATCTGAATAGCGTTCTGGATAAGTGCTTGCTGGAAAATATTCGGCAATCCAAATTTGGAATGGGCCATCATTTGTGCCTGAAAATTTATCTTCATGACATTCGCCGGAAATTGTAAAAACTCTTAATTTGCCAGAATTAAAATCTTTGTCTGCTTCTTCATAACCTTGATTAGATGCAAGAGAACCGAGCATTCCTTTCCAATTTGAATTTTGCCAAAGTTCTGAATAAATCAAACAAACAGATGAAGCAACGAGTGTAATTGTCAAAATTGTGATGATTCTTTTACGTGTTTGTGGATCATTTTTGCGAGAAACGTAACGAGTGAAAGCGATGCCAGCCAGAAATACCAACCACAATTGTAGCAAACAGAAGGGAATGCACAAAGCGTCACCTAAGTTGCGCGGAAGGTAAAAGCATGGCGTTATGACAAACCAAAAGCCGAACCAACTTATAAAATTTAAAGGTGTTCCGAATTGAGTGAAATTGCCAAAGATGCGAACGACGCCAAAGAGTAATAGTCCTGCAACGATGGTGAAAATTAGCGCGAGCAACGCAGCATTGAGTTTGAAGAATCGCATTGGCTCTACAATTTACTAATCGCTTTATCAATTCTCGCCAGTGATTTTTCTTTGCCCAGAACTTCGAGCAGATGATACAGGCTCGGGCCGTGGGGATTGCCGGTGGCGGCGAGGCGCATCGGGTGGATGAGCACGCCGGCTTTCACGCCGAGTTGTTTGGCGGTTTCTTTCAACGCGGTTTCCATCGTCGCGGCGTCGAAGGTGTTCAGCGCGGCAAAGGCGTCGCGGAGTTTTTCCAGCAGCGGTTTATTCTCCGGCAAAAAACTTTTCTTAGCGGCTTCGGCCTCGTAAACAATTTCGTCAGTGAAATAAAAACCGGCATATGCGGGCAGTTCGGCGAAGGTCTTGATTTTGCCGCGACAGGTGTCGAGCGCGGCTTTGACGTAGTGGACGTCGAGCTTGTTCGTATCAATACCGGCTTTGGCAAACGCGTGCACGCCGAGTTCGTAGAAACGGTCGGGGGCCAGCTCGCGGCAGTATTCGCCTTGCAACCACGTAAGTTTCTCGTAATCGAACTTGGCGTTGTGCCGGAGAATCTGCGGCAGGTCAAAGCGTTCGATGACGTCGGCGAGCGGCATTTTTTCCAGATTGTCCTTGGGCGACCAGCCGAGCAGGCAGAGATAATTGTTTACAGCTTCGGCCAGAAAACCGTCGTCGAGATAGCTGGTGAGCGACGCGCCCTTGTCGCGCTTGCTCATCTTGGAACCGTCGGCGTTCAGGATGAGCGGGATGTGCGCGTAATGCGGCGGCTCGACGCCGAACGCGCGGAAGAGCGCGATGTGCTTGGCGGTGTTGCTCAAATGATCTTCGCCACGGATGACGTGCGTGATGCCCATCTCCAAATCGTCCACGACGTTGACGAAATGAAACACGGGCTGGCCGTCGCTGCGGACCAGAACCCAATCGGGATCAGCTTCCTCGCGGTCGGTGAGCGGCCTCAGCACATCGCCGACGACGAGGTCGGGAATAAGAATCGGTTCGCGTGTCATGCGAAAACGGATGGCGCCATCTTTTTCGTAGGCGAGGTCGCGGGAGAGCAGGGCTTCGACGCGGCGGAGATAATTTTCTTTGCGTTGCGATTGAAAATACGGCCCGCGATCACCTTTGCTAGGGCCAGTGGCGTCGCCAGTCATCGGACCCTCGTCCCAATCGAGGCCGAGCCAGCGCAGGCCGCTCAAGATGACTTCGACGGCTTCCTGCGAATTGCGCGCGGCGTCGGTATCTTCGATGCGCAGCACAAACGTGCCGCCGGTGTGGCGGGCGTAAAGCCAGTTGAACAAAGCGGTGCGCGCGCCGCCGATGTGCAGATAACCGGTGGGCGAGGGAGCGAATCGGACGCGAGGTTTCATTTTATTTGTCCGCAGATTACGCGGATTTGCGCAGATTAAAATCAAAAAGAAGATTTCCCGGAAAGGAAATGTCCTGACAGACGGCGCGGAATCAGAAATTAAAATTCAACGTGCCGCCGAGGCCGGTGTTGTATTCGTCGTAGGAAGGTGTGTAGGAGTCGTCCGAACGTTTGATGTTGTAATTGATAAAGCTGCGCAGGCTCAAATTTTTGTTGATGTAATAAACTACCGTCATGCCGAAGGAAGTCAGGTAGTCGTTGCGGTCGGAGGTCTGGAGCGTGTTGTAGCGGTAGTTGGAATACTGGAAACGAAAATAGGGCTGCACGGTCAAGCGCTTCGTCGCGAGCCAGCTCAAGGTAAGACTGATGGCGTCGTCGAGGCGGTTGTTGATTCCGGCCGTGGGGCCACCCTCGGTTTGCGGCACGGAGGTGAAGTGATAATCCAGTTGGTTACCGGCGACGAGAATGAATTTTTCACCGATAGGAAAAAATCGTTGCACGGTCAGCGCGGGCAGCAGTTCGGAGTAGGTCTGGTCGTAGCTGCCCTGATCCAGCAGCCGGGTGTAATTCAGGCCGAGGCCGAACTGCCAGTCGTTGAAGGTGTAACGTCCGCTGATGAAGGCGGTCTGCGCGTTGAAGTCGAGCGAGTTCAACTGGCTGTTATCATAATTATACCACTGGCTGACGAAGCCGATGGCGGGCCCGAATTTGCCTTCGCCCAGTTTCAGGTCGGGCGGTGTGAAGGCGAGCTGCACGGTGTTGACATAGACCGGGCTGCCGATTTTGGCCGAGCCCGAAGCAAAATTGGCGTTGTCCGAGTAAAAATACTGGCTGTCGAAAAACACGTCGAAGTAATCGGGGCGGATGGTCTGCCGGAGAATGCGCTGCGGGCCGACGTCCGTGTTTTCACCGGTAAAAAGTTCGGGCGCATTGGTGGCGGAGGGCAGGGCGGTGATGGGTTTCTGAAACTGCTCCACCGGGACGTGACTCGACTTTTTCAGGCCATGTGATGTGTTAGTCTGGGCCCAACGAAAGGACCAGACTAATGAAAGGCAAGCGATATACGACGGAAGACAAGATTCGGCTGCTACGGGCAGCGGATCGCGGTGAAAAAAGCATCT
>CAIRJF010000017.1 GCA_903878805.1 uncultured Verrucomicrobia subdivision 3 bacterium | reverse complement strand
TTTTCCGGTATTGTGCCAGCGGGTCAGTCATACTTCCCTCCCAATGGCATCCCGCCGCACCTGTCGCGGCGGGGGCGATTGCCGATCCATTTGACGGATATGGGCGGCATACAAGGCAATGCCGCCGGTCAGCTTAATCATGCCGACCTGGGCGACCGTCTCCGCACAGGTGAAGGCGTTCACGGCCTGTTTTTTTATTTCATCGGTTGGTTTCATAAATTCACATTTCGATTTCGGGCCCGTCCTTTTTGCGGCTCTTGTCCACCAGTTGCCGCCAAGAGTCTTTAACAACCGACGCGGCTTGTTCCCGGATGCGGGACATGAAGGTGATGGATTTTTCCCACCAAGTATCACCCATCCCAACTTGAGCCACTTCGCCGCGCTTAAATACGGCTTTCATCATGCCCCGGACTGCGTTCATCATTTTCACTTCCCGGACGGCCTTGAACCGCTCCGGGTCTTCGACCACGCCGCGCTGCTTCATGCCCACGGCTTCCTTGCCGATTTTCGGCTGCGGAATCTGGTCAATGCCCCGGTCTTTGAGCGACCGATGGTCAACCCGTTCCGGGCGACCAGCCTTTTCCAAGGCTGCGTTTTCCGCGTCGCACCATGATTCGCGCCAGTGAATCAGCAAACTTTTGGCATTCCATTCGCGGGGTTTTTTGGCGCTGAATTTATCGCCGTCAATGGTTCGCATGGTGGCGAGAATGTGGACGTGGGGATTTTTTCCGCTTTTGGGATTGTGCAGGGACACTTCGGCAATCATGCCCTTGCTCACCAGTTCGCCCTGCGCCCACGCCACCGCCAGTTGCCATTGCTCCTTGGAAGATAGTTCCCTTGGAACAGCCAAAATAATCTCGCGTGAAAGTTGAGCATCCTTGCGCTTCTCGCCCAGCTCGACGGCGTTCCAAAGGGACGCCGTGTGCGCCGTCCATTCGGGCGAATTGTCCGGCCTCAAAATGACCGATTCGACAACGCCCTTTGTCCGGCAGGAATAATCGTGGATTTTGTCGGCGCGCTCATCCCGGATTTTTGTGCCGGTGCGATAGGCGGCAGCGGCGACGGCGGAGTGTCCGCTTCCCCGGCTGATGATCTTCGCCTCTAATCTAAAAATTGCCATGCTCCTTACCAGTCTTTGGCAACACCCCATTACGAACAGTATATCAGAAATTAAAAGCCAAGTCCCTCGGAGATTGGCTGTGAGAGCCAGTTTGCGAGGGTTGTCCGTTACCGTCCGCGAGCAGCAAGCGAGCGGGTTGTCACCCGCGACGGCCTCACCGGAGGCCGAAGCGAAAAAGGGGACGAACAGCGCGGTTATACATCGTGCCGATGTTGACCGCGCAAGGGGACTCCAAATCCGTCCCCTAGACCCCGCTTTCACCGCCTCCGCTCTGACGCTCCGGCAGGGGCTTTGCCGCCCCTTAAACCCCCGCACAAGGGCGTGCCGCCCTAGACCCTGCCCAAAGGTTGCCACCCTTGGAACCATGCCCAACCGTCCGCCGGTTGGATGCCGCCAGAGCCTTGCGCTCTGGCAGGGGCAAGCCCCTGACACCCGCTTTTCCCGTTTTGCCTTGCCGCGCAAACCGGGTCTTGCCACGCTGTTTAGCATGACCAACGGCAAGACGCAGTTGCCCGAATTCCACCCGCAAACGGTGTTGCGGGATTGGGGCAATGGGGAAGGCTTCCGCCTGTCCGACGCCCTCACGGGCGTCTGTGTGTTCGGCGCAACCGGCAGTGGAAAAACTTCCGGCCCGGCCAAGCACCTGGCCTACGGCTACCTAGCCGCCGGTTTCGGCGGACTGGTGCTTTGCGCCAAAAAGGAGGAACGCCGCCAATGGGAACAATGGGCGGCAGAAACCGAGCGGACGGATGACCTTGTCATCATAGATGCCAATGGTCAAAACCGTTTCAATTTCATGGCGTGGGAGGCCAGCCGCCCGGAGGCGGGCGGCGGCCTGACGATTAACATCGTCAATCTGCTGGACGAAATCGCCACGGCGATTTCCGGGGGCAGCGGGCAGACCGAAGGGGGCGGCGGATCAAACAAGTTTTGGGAAGACGCCCTTCACCACATGAATACCAATCTGGTGGATTTGCCCCTGTTTGCCGAAATACCCGTTTCCCTGCCGCTGCTTGCCGACATCGTCGCATCCGCTCCGTTGAATCCAGAACAGGCCAGCAGTGACCAATGGAGGACGGAAAGCGCCTGCGGCAAAATCTTGAAAGAGGCGGACGAAGCCACCAAGAAAGCCGACGCGGGCATCCGCGACGACTTCATGCGCTGCCAGAAGTATTGGGAAGTGGAGTTTCCCAATCTGGCCGAAAAAACTAGAAGTATCATCAGCTTGACCTTTTCGATGCTGGCAAGGCCGCTGGTCACGCGGCCATTGCGGGAACTTTTTTCTGCCGACACCAACATCAAACCGGAGGACACTTTTCACGGCAAGATCATCCTCGTTGATTTGCCCATCCAGGAATTTAGGCTCGTTGGCCGGATTGCCAACCTCGTTTGGAAATACTGTTTCCAAGTCGCCGTCTTGCGACGGACGCCACCGACCCAACCGGACACATTCTTACGTCCGGTTTTTTTATGGGCAGATGAAGCGCAAAACTTTGTTACCAATTTTGACGCTGCATACCAAGCCACGGCAAGATCCGCTGGCGGATGCACCGTGTATCTCACGCAGAACCGTGAGAGCTTCCGCCGCGTCCTGAAAAACAATGACGCAGTTGATTCCCTGCTTGGAAATTTACAGGCAAAATTCTTTTGCCAAAATTCCGGCGAGACGAACGAGTGGGCGGCCAAACTTTTGGGCGAACGCTGGCTGCACATCAACAGCACCAATGTCGGCCAGTCACACAACGACATGATTCAGCAACAGCAGCAGAACGCTGGCAACCATTCCAGCGGCGTCACGCGCAGCGCGCAACGCCGCTATTTTGTCGAACCCGCGCGCTTCACCACGCTAAAGCGCGGCGGCGCACAGAATAATTTTCAGGTCGAGGCCGTCGTCTATAACGGCGGCAACCTGTTTGACAATGGCCGGGAAGCCCTGCCTTACAAGCTAATCACGTTCAACCAAAAATAAAATGGCACGCGAACCAAAACCCGGCCCGACATTCATGCAGCAATACGCAATGGCGCAAGCGTTCATGAAGTTTCCCGCGCTGACGCTCATGGTAATTTTGCGGCGCGACCTCGGCTACCGGCTCTTAAATCCGCTGGTTTTAATCGCCGTTTTTGGCGTTCTGGCAGTCGTTGCCATCCTTGCCATGCCGGGCAACGAGGCCGCGAGGCCGGTTGATTTGCTCATCTTCGCCGGGCTGGGATTTCTCAGCGGCATCGCGCAACGCATCCGCCGCTGGTTGGAAATGGAAAGGAATGTCCGGCAGCACTCCTATTACATCGGCTCGTCGCCTTTTAACCAACGCTGGTTGCCTGAATTTTTCCGCCGCCACCGGCGCTCCGCCCGGCTGCTTGACCCACTCGTTTGCGCCGCCATCGGCTTGGCGTTGCTGCCCTTTTCCCGTGCGCTTGCCCTGTGGCTGATTTTTTCCGCGTTTTGTTTGCGCGCCTATGAGGACGGCATTTTTAACCGGGAACGCACCCAAGAACTCGACATATCCGACGGCCTGATCGAAAGCAAAATCCAAGGCGACAACGTCGAGCATTTTTCCGAACCGACCGGCCCCGGCCAAAATCCGCCCGCCGAGGCGGGCGTCCCGACCGGCATCGCTGACGACATTCACGAACACGTCAAACGCCGCAAAAAGAAATGAACACCCCAAACTGGCTCAACCTTATTAAAAGCCGCCTGTGCTATGAAGTGTTACGCATCCCGGCCAGCAGCATCATCGGCATCGTGCGGGTGAACGTCGGCATGAATGTCTTGCCGCCGTGGCATTTCATCCTTCTGGCCGTCCCTTTTTTCGCGGCCTTTGGGCTCACCCGAATGGACGGCCTTCTTTGGTGCGGGCTTTTTATCGCGGGCGGATTACTGGTGCATTGTAGTTGCTGGCTAACGCACCAGTTCAAAGGTGAGCCGATTGATCCCGACAGCGAGGGAATGTCACCAGAAGGCAAGGCGGATTCAGATTGGCGGCAATTCAGCGAACCCCTTTTTGCGATTTTTGGAGCCTTGATCGCATTCTATTATCATCAATGGATTTTGGGGTTGTGGATTTTTTTTGCGGCTCTCTGCTTGGCGGTGGTGGCACAACTGCAAATCGTGGATGAGGAAGTTCAACTTTCCGACACTTCGTTTCTGTCCGAGGAACCGCCGGAATTAACCAAGCCGCGCATCATCGCCGCCTTTGCCGTCGCCAGCATTGTTGACCTGATTCAAATGCCCCTTACCGCCTTTGAATTCACCGGGGGGATTTTTTTCGGCGAAATTGCCGACGGTGTGCTGGACACTATAACAATGGGCATAACCACCTTGCTGCTTGGATTTCATTGGGCTTTGCTGCCATCCTTCATGGTCGAGGCAGTCCCCGGACTGGACGCGCTCCCGACGTGGACGGGCTGCGTTGCCTTTGTGGTCTGGCAACGGAAAAAGGAGGAGTCGGATTCATCGTTGCCCGACTTGGATTTTGACGATGACGATGATGAAGTCTCATCGCCAACGCTGCCGCCTGCGTCAGCCGAGCCGACGATTGAAGACCGCTTGAACCGGCTCAAGCGTTTGCGGGACAAGCAAGACATCACCCCGGAGGAATACGAGGCCAAACGGAGAAAGATTTTAGACGAGTTGTGATTTTTTAACGGCAATTTTCCCGGCGGTCAATCAGCCGTCTCCCGAATCAATTGCCGGCCACGCCAACGCGGTCTTTCTGATTGGCACAATGAAGCCCCCGCCAGTCCCCGCAATCAGAAAATCGGCTCCCCCCCCCAAGAGGTCTCCCCCAATTTTCAGCTTTGCGTGGGAAGCGCTACGCCCCGGCTTTGGGGTCTTCCGTTTTGTGCCATCAGGACGCGATTGGCGCGGCCTGAAAACAAAAAGGAGACTTCACATGACTGACACCAAGGAAAAAATTGCCACGGCAAAATCACCCAGCCACATCGCCTACCATGTCCGCAATGGGAATTCCGACAAGGGCTACTGGACGCGCATCGGCGCGGCATGGGCACATGCCGACGGCAACGGTTTCAATATCCAGATCGAAACGCTGCCGCTGGACGGACGCATCACGCTCCGCATCGCTTCTGAAAAATCCGAATAGTCATTCAACGGGCGGGCCTCAAAACCCGCCCGTCATCCAAAGGAGATTCATCATGGAAAACATTATTTACGCCTACACCCGCAAACAGGCCGTCGAGGACGGCGAACAGGTGGACGTTTCCACCATCGCCGTCGAAGCTGGCATCCGCTTCCCGGTTTTTCTCACCCGCCGCGTCTTTGACGCTTATGTGACCGTGCCGCCAAACGTGTCTTGCCAGGACGAGGCCGGACGGCTTTGGGACATCGTTTCTATGCTCCGCTTTGCTATTAAAACTAACCGGGGCGACGGCGACCGCATCGAGTATTCGCTGTATGTCCGCAACGACAACCGCAGCCCCAAGCTGGTGAAACTGGTTGCCGTCTGTGGCGCACACGACATGGACGCGCCGGAACCGGCCATCACCGTGATGATGCCGGGGGAGGATTGACCCCAAACGGGGCGGCTGGATTCACGCCAGCCGCCCAACCAAACGCCCCATCACCCGTTTGGCGCTTGCTGTCTGCCATTTTTGTTTATTTCGTCGTGATTTCTGGCTATAACACCGTGAATGCCAGCGATGCTTTCTAATAATTAATTTTTCAGGAACCTACATGAGCGACCCCAATCTTTCCTCTTTTATCTGGTCCGTCGCCGACCTCCTGCGCGGGGATTACAAGCAATCCGAATATGGCAAAGTCATTTTGCCCTTCACGGTTTTGCGCCGCCTTGATTGCGTTTTGGAATCCACCAAAACCGCCGTTTTGACCGAGTTGGATAAACGCAAAAAGGCCGGAGTGAATCCCGAACCGTTCCTGCTCAAAAAATCCGGCCAGCTTTTTTATAACACATCGCCGCTCGACTTGAAAAAGCTCATGGGCGATCAGGATCACATCGGCGAAAATCTCCGCGCCTACATGCAGGCGTTCTCGCCCGCCGTGCGCGACATTTTCGAGAGCTTCGAGTTTCACACGCAGATTGATAAACTCGCCAAGTCCGGGCTGCTCTACCTCGTCACGGAAAAATTCGCCACCATTGACCTGCATCCCGAAGTTGTCAGCAATGCCCAAATGGGCGCGGTGTTTGAAGAACTCATCCGCAAGTTTGCGGAAATATCAAACGAGACAGCCGGTGAACACTTCACGCCCCGCGAAGTCATCCGGCTCATGGTGAATCTGCTTTTCATTGAGGACGATGAAGCCTTGACCAAGCCTGGCGTCGTGCGTTCCATTTACGATCCTACCGCTGGCACCGGCGGGATGTTGAGCGTAGCCGGTGAACACATAACCAGCCACAATCCAGACGCCCGCCTCGTCATGTATGGGCAGGAATTAAATCCTGAATCCTACGCGATTTGCAAAGCCGACATGCTCATCAAAGGCCAGGACATAGCCAACATCATCTTTGGCAACACGCTTTCCGCCGACGGCCTGCCGGGAAAACATTTTGACTACTCGCTCTCCAATCCGCCCTTTGGCGTGGAATGGAAAAAGATTGAGCGAGAAATCCGCAAGGAAGCCGAGGAACAAGGTTTCAATGGCCGGTTCGGTCCCGGCTTGCCGCGTGTCAGCGATGGCTCGCTGCTTTTCTTGCTGCATCTGATTTCCAAAATGCGCCCCGCCGTGGACGGCGGCAGCCGTTTTGGAATTGTGCTTAATGGCTCGCCACTTTTTACCGGCGGCGCCGGTTCGGGCGAGAGCGAGATACGCCGCTACGTTTTGGAAAGCGATCTTGTCGAGGCCATCATCGGTTTGCCGACTGATATGTTCTACAACACCGGCATCAGCACCTATGTGTGGATTGTCAGCAACCGGAAGCCCGCCGCCCGCAAAGGTAAAGTGCAGTTAATTGATGCCAGCAGTTTCTGGCAGAAGATGCGGAAAAGTCTCGGCAGCAAACGTAAAGAACTCAGTCCAGACCACATTGAGGAAATCACCAAGATGTTCGGTAATTTCAAAAAGTCCACTAAGGACGGCGTCCCCATCAGCCGCATTTTTAAGAACGAGGATTTCGGCTACCGCACCATCACCGTTGAGCGCCCGGAGCGCGATGCGAAGGGCAAAATCGTTCTTGGCAACAAGGGCAAAGGCAAAGACAAGCCCGCGCCAGATTCCAAGTTGCGCGACACCGAAAATGTTCCGTTGAGTGAGGACGTGGAAACTTATTTCAAACGTGAGGTTTTACCTCACGCGCCCGATGCGTGGATTGACCACGAGAAAACCCAAGTCGGCTACGAGATTCCTTTCAATCGCCATTTCTATGTTTTCCAGCCGCCGCGCCAGTTGAATGAAATTGATGCGGAATTGAAAGGTGTTACCGACCGCATTTTGACGATGATTGGAGGACTGACGAAATGAGCTTCCCGCGCTACCAGAAATACAAGGCCAGTGGCGTGGAATGGTTGGGCGAAGTGCCGGAGCATTGGGACGTGAAGCGCATAGGCTACTATTTCAAAGAGCGGCGAGAAAAAGTCAGCGACAAAGATTTCCCGGCACTGTCCGTCACCAAAAATGGAATTGTCCCGCAACTCGATACCGCCGCCAAGTCTGACGATGGCGACAATCGGAAAAAAGTTTGTCAGGGGGATTTCGTGATTAACAGTCGTTCTGACCGGAAAGGTTCTTCGGGTGCGTCCGAACTCGATGGTTCGGTCTCTTTGATTTGCACCGTCATGCGCCCGCAAGAACAGGTTCACACGCCATTCGTGCATCACCTGCTACGCAGCCAGCCATTTCAAGAAGAATTTTACCGCAACGGCAAAGGAATTGTCGCCGACCTTTGGAGCACGAATTATTCAGAAATGCGAAACATTTTACTTGGAATGCCACCATTGCCGGAGCAAACCCGCATCGCTGTTTTTTTGGATCAGGAGTTGGGTAAAATAGATGAGTTGGTGGCAGAGCAGCGGCGGTTGATGGAACTGCTTAAAGAAAAACGCCAGTCTGTCATCACCCACGCCGTCACCAAAGGTTTGAACCCCCACGCCGCCATGAAGTCTTCTGGCATTGAGTGGCTTGGTGATGTGCCAACACATTGGGAAGTTACACGCATCAAACGATTGAGTTCGTTAATTTCAAAAGGCACAACACCAATGACGGTTGGTGCTGATTTCACCAAAGATGGGATCAGATTTTTGAAAGCTGAAAACATTACGGAAGCTGGCGTGGTTGAACAGCCAGAATTTTTCATTTCTAAAGAGGCTCACGACACACTGTCGCGAAGTTCACTTGCAGATGGAGACGTGCTAGTGGTGATAGCTGGCGCGACTACTGGAAAAGCCTGCGTCTTGAGCAAAGAAATCTTGCCAGCAAACACGAATCAGGCTGTGTCTTTTGTCCGACCGAAGGACAAAACCCATTCGGCTTACATCAATTCTTGGATCGGAACAAGCTTGGTCAGGAATTTTATTTTTCTGAATTCGGTTCAGTCGGCACAACCGAATTTGTCTATGGAAGACCTCGGAAACATTCCGTTGTTATTGCCGCCGCCAGATGAATTAGAAGAAATTAAAAATTTTATCGCCGTTGAAACTGCCAAGTTCGACACCCTCACCGCCGAAGCCCAGCGCGCAAGTGACCTGTTGCACGAACGTCGGGCGGCCTTGATCTCCGCCGCCGTTACCGGCCAGATTGACGTTCGCCCCTTACTGAAAAAGGAAGCCGCATGACCCTGCATAAAGAAATCAGTTTCGAGACAGAGATTTGCCAGCACCTTGCCACCCACGGCTGGCTCTATGCCGAGGGCGATGCAGCGGGCTACGACCGCGCACAGGCTTTGTTCCCGGCGGACGTGCTGGCATGGGTGCAAGCCACACAACCGGAAGCATGGGAAATCCTCGTCAAGAATCACGGAGACAAAGCGGGTGAAACTTTGCTCGCCCGCCTGCGCGACCAGCTTGACCAACGCGGCACGTTGGATGTATTGCGCCACGGAGTCGAATTGCTTGGCCTGAAAAAGCCGTTGAAGCTGGCTGAGTTCAAACCCGCCCTCGCCATCAATCCCGAAATCCTCGCCCGCTACGCCGCCAACCGGCTGCGCGTGGTGCGCCAGGTGAAATACTCCCAACACAACGAGAACAGCATTGACCTCGTGTTGTTCCTAAACGGCATCCCCGTCGCCACGGTGGAATTGAAAACCGATTTCACCCAAAGCATCGGCGACGCGATTGACCAGTATCGTTTTGACCGCAACCCCAAGCCAAAAGGCCAGACCGCCGAACCGTTACTGTCTTTTCCCAATGGGGCGCTTGTGCATTTCGCGGTGAGCAACAGCGAAGTCTCGATGGTAACGAAGCTGGACGGCCCGGCCACGGTGTTCCTGCCCTTCAACCAAGGCAACGACGGCGCGGCGGGCAACCCGGTGAATCCGACCGGCCACCGCACGGCCTATTTATGGGAACAGGTTTGGACGCGTGAAAGCTGGCTGGAAATCTTAGGCCGTTACCTCATCGCCCAACGCGACAAAAAGAAGCAGATCACGAAGGTAATTTTCCCCCGCTTTCATCAGCTTGACGTGACGCGGAAGCTCCAAGTGGCCGTGCTTAAAGACGGCCCCGGTGGAAAGTATCTCGTCCAGCACTCGGCAGGATCAGGCAAGACGAACTCGATTGCGTGGACGGCGCACTTTCTCGCGGAGTTGCACGATGCCACGGCCAAAAAGGTTTTCGACACGGTGCTGGTCGTGTCCGACCGCACGGTGATTGATTCACAACTTCAGGAAGCCCTCTTTGATTTTCAACGGACGAGCGGCGTGGTTGCCACCATCAAAGGCAGCGAAGGCAGCAAGAGCGGTGAGTTGGCCGAAGCCCTGTCAGGCGACAAGAAGATTGTGGTTTGCACCATTCAGACTTTCCCCTTTGCGTTGGAAGCTGTCCGCAAACTCGCTGCTACGCAGGGCAAACGCTTTGCCGTGATCGCCGATGAGGCGCACAGTTCGCAGACCGGCGAAGCCGCCGCGAAACTAAAGGCGGTGTTGAGTCCCGAAGAATTGCAGGAGTTGAACGACGGCGGCGAAGTGAGCATGGATGACGTTCTCGCGGCGCAGATGGCAGCGCGGGCCGACGACGGCGGAATCACTTTCGTTGCGTTCACCGCCACGCCGAAGAACAAGACGATGGAGCTTTTCGGCACGCGCCCCGTTCCCACCAAACCCGCCGGGCCGGGAAATCTTCCCGCGCCATTTCATGTTTATTCCATGCGGCAGGCCATTGAGGAAAAATTCATCCTCGACGTGCTAAAAAATTACACGCCTTACAAACTGGCGTTCAAGTTGGCGCACGAGGGCAAAGACTACGACGACAAAACTGTCGAGCGTAGCGCGGCCATGAAGGGCATCATGGGCTGGGTCAGGTTGCACCCTTACAACATCTCGCAGAAGGTGCAGATCGTGGTGGAACACTTCCGCGAATATGTTGCCCCGCTGCTCAACGGCAAAGCCAAGGCGATGGTGGTGGTAGGCAGTCGCGTCGAGGCCGTGCGGTGGCAACTGGCGATTGATAAATACATCAAGGAGCATGGCTACAAAATCGGCACGCTCGTTGCCTTTTCCGGTGAAGTGAATGACAAGCAATCCGGCCCGGACAGTTTTACGGAAAACAGCCACGCGCTCAATCCGAATCTGAAAGGCCGTGACATCCGCGAAGCCTTCAAGGGCGACGATTATCAGATTTTGCTCGTCGCGAACAAATTCCAGACGGGCTTCGATCAGCCGTTGCTCTGCGGGATGTATGTGGACAAGCGGCTCGCAGGCATTCAGGCCGTGCAGACGCTTTCGCGCCTGAATCGCGCCCACCCCGGCAAGGACACGACCTATGTGCTGGATTTCGTGAACGACACCGAGGAAGTTCTTGCCGCTTTCAAGACCTATCACACCACGGCAGAACTTTCGGCGACCACCGACCCGAACCTTGTCTATAATCTCAGGTCGAAGTTGGACGCCGCCGGACATTACGATGATTTTGAAGTCGAGCGTGTGGTAGCGGTGGAATTAAACCCGAACGCAAAGCAGAGCGAATTGCTGGCGGCGATTGCGCCCGTTGAAGACCGCTTGATGAAGCGTTACAGGACCGCGCAGGAGGCTTTGAAAACGGCGAAGGATAAGGACGACGAAGCCGCCGCCAAAACCGCCCAAGACGAGTTGAACGCGCTCATTCTGTTCAAGACCGACCTGGGCGCATTCATCCGGCTCTACACGTTCCTTTCCCAAATTTTCGACTACGGCAACACCGCGCTTGAGAAACGCGCCATCTTTTTCAAACGTCTTTTGCCGCTGCTTGAGTTTGGCCGCGAGCGCGAGGGCATTGACCTCTCGAAAGTGATCCTCACGCATCACCACCTGAAAAACATCGGGCGGCAACCAATGCCATTGTATGCCGGTGAAACACCCCTGCTCGATCCAATCACCGAAGCGGGCAGCGGCGAGTTGCACGACAAGGAGAAAGCCTTTCTGAATGAAATCATCGAAAGGGTGAACGACCTTTTTGAGGGCGAGCTTACCGATCAGGACAAACTGGTCTATGTGAACAACGTGATTAAGGGAAAGCTGCTTGAGTCGGAAACCTTGCGACAACAGGCGACGAACAACACCAAGGAGCAGTTTGCCAATTCGCCCGACCTAAAGAGCGAGTTGCTAAATGCCATCATGGGCGCACTGGACGCGCACACCCTAATGAGCACGCAGGCGCTAAATTCCGCCACCGTCCAAAACGGGATGAAAGACATCCTGCTCAATCACGCGGGCCTCTACGAAACCCTGCGCAACAAAGCTGCCAGCTAAAGAAAAATCTATGCACCTTCATTCATATAGGCTCAAAAATTTCCGACGAATGCGGGACGTGCGTATTGAGCTGGCTTCCGACATTTCGATTTTTGTTGGATCGAATAACAGCGGTAAGACCTCGGCAACTCAGGCCATTCATGCGTTCACCTCTGGCTCTAAAGATAAGTTCTCGCTCTATGATTTTAGCTCTTCCTGTTGGAAGGAGTTTGACAAGTTAGGGAACCCGCCGGAGGAAGGTGCAGAGCAGCCAGCACTGCCTTCCATTAGTCTCGATCTCTGGTTTGAAGTGGCGGCCACCGATCTGGTTCCGGTGTTACCACTGTTGCCAAGCACCCACTGGCAGGGCACGCAAGTCGGCATCCGCATTGAGTTTGCGGCGCGTAACCAAGCAGAGCTTTTACAGAAATTCCGCACAACTCGCCAAGAAGCTCAGGCTAAAGCCGCCGCTTTGGAAAAGCGCGAAAATTCAAAATATGTTCCGTGGCCAAAGAGCCTGACCGATTACTTAAAAGACGAGCTTTTGAGTGAATTTGAGTTCAAATACTTCGTTCTCGACCGGGCGCAATTCGACGATACTCATAAACCCAACCAAGGCTATGAGCCGTTGCCATTGGGCAAAGACCCCGGCGGCGCAGCACTTTTGAAATCCCTCATCAAAGTTGATAATCTCAATGCTCAAAGGCATCTGGCCGATCCGTCATCAGGCAGCGGACCGGGTGCAGGACGATCCGAAGACCTTTCAAAACGACTGAGCAAGTTTTACAAGCGGAATTTGGATCAGCGACAGGAGGATCATAGTGCTTTGAGGGCACTGTTTGACTCGGAGGTTGGCCTCAACGAACACTTGGACGATGTTTTCAAGGACACACTTGGCCGTCTTTCCAAGCTTGGGTATCCCGGTCTCAATAATCCCAAACTAGAGATTAAGTCTGCCTTGAATCCTGCGACGATCATGAGCAGTCAAGACGCCCGCGTGCATTACGTTTTGGGGGATGAGGACGACGCTCTAAGACTTCCAGATGCCTACAACGGTCTTGGCTTCAAAAATCTCATTTATATGGTGGTAGAAATATTGGACGTTCATGCTGGATGGATCGCCGATAAAGAAAACCGTGCTCCGCTGCATTTGATTTTCATTGAGGAGCCGGAGGCACACATGCACGCCCAACTCCAGCAGGTATTTATTCGGAATGTGCTAGACCTGGTGAAAGAAACCGGCGAAGACGGCGGCGCTTTCCACAGCCAGACGGTCGTAACAACCCATTCGCCTCATATTCTTTATGAGCGCGGCTTTCAGCCAATCCGGTATTTTCGCCGACAGAACACCGATGTTGAGCAGACGACGGAAGTATTGAATCTGTCCGCATTTTACGACAAAAACGCGGAAGATCGTGATTTCCTTCAGCGATACCTAAAGCTGACGCATTGCGACTTATTTTTCGCCGATGCGGCCATCCTCGTCGAAGGTAATGTTGAGCGGCTATTGCTTCCTGTAATGATTGAGAAGGAAGCGGTTTCGTTGCGATCCGCATGTCTTTGCATTCTGGAGGTCGGGGGTGCATTTGGGCATCGCTTCAAGATGTTGATCGAGTTCCTCGGTCTAGTTGCTTTAGTCATCACCGACCTTGATAGCGTCGCACTCGTGACCAATGCCGCCGATGAGGATGAATCTGAGGATACGGAGTTTGAAGTTCCAAATGCCGAACAAGATCAGCCTCCGGTGAGAAAAGCCGGTAAAACGTGCCTGCCTTCTGAGCCAGGCGCTCTCACGTCGAACCAGACCTTAATCCAGTGGCTGCCAAAGAAACAAACGGTCGCAGAGCTGCTCGTTGCGACCAAAGCGGATAAATTGCAGGAGGCAGAAGGTGGCAACGGTTTCAAAGTCCGCGTTACATACCAAGTCCCGACCGACGTGACTTGGAATGGCACAACAGTCAGCCTGTGTGGACGGACGCTCGAAGAAGCCTTCGCTCTTGAAAATGCAGAATGGTGCCAAGCACAACCTCAGCGCCATATTGGTTTGAAGCTTCGGGTGAATCCCGCAACTCCTAACAATCTCGCTTCTGGTATTCATAAACGTGTGACCGGACAGTCGTTCAACAAAACCAAATTCGCTTTGGGTTTGCTGACGGAGGTGCCCGCGAACTGGCAAGTGCCACGCTATATCAAAGAGGGTTTAAGGTGGCTGGACAGCGAAGTCAGTCTTGAACTGCCTGCCCCGTTACCTGTGGTAGTAGAGCCTGCGGCCCCGGCTGACGCGATTGTTCCTGCGGGGACTGATGAGGTTGCCGGATGAGTAGTCGCGCTTACCAAAAAGATACCGAAGCGGATCGTAAACTTTACGGCTGCTTGAACTCAACGCCGCCGCAAAGTTTTTTGATGGTCGCAGGGGCTGGATCAGGGAAGACCACATCTTTAATAAAGGGGCTGACGGAGATTCTTACCAAACATGGTGAAAGACTGAGACTCCGCCGCCAAAAGGTTGCCTGCATCACTTACACCGAAATTGCTGCCGGAGAGATATGGGCAGACGTGGGGAAAAACCCTCTTGTTCATGTTTCAACAATTCATAGCTTTCTCTGGTCACTTGTTCGTGCTTTCCAATCCGACATCCAAGCTTGGGTGACAAACCGTATTGACGAGAAGCTTGCTGAATTGAGGGAGACTGCCGCCAATTTCGGCCCGCGCGTGCAGCAACGCACGCGTGACAAGAACCAGCGCGATATTCTCCGATACGAGCAACAGAAGACGCGGATTGGCCGTGTCCGCTCATTCACCTATGGAACAGGAAGTGACTACGTTAATGGCATCTTGGGACACGACGACATAATCAAGATGGTGCCGCAAATCATTGTTGAGCGCCCATTGATGAGAAGCATTTTGGTGCAACAGTTTCCATTCCTCTTCGTTGATGAGAGTCAAGATACAACCGAAAACGTAGTGTCGGCTCTCAAGGCCGTAGATCAGGAATTGGGAGATCGGTTCTGTCTGGGGTTCTTTGGCGATCCCATGCAGCGCATTTATCCGACAGGAGTCGGCGAGATACCAACAGAGGCGGGTTGGGCCAAGATCACAAAGCCTGAGAACTTCCGGTGTCCAACTTCAGTGCTCGCTGTCGCCAACGCAATCAGGCGAGAGGGCGACCCCGTAGTCCAAACGCGAGGGCGAATGACAGGACCTGAGGGTGCTCAGGTGAGTATGCCCGGCAACGCGCATATCTTCATACTTCCGGCTGATGAACGACGCGACCAACGGATTAAGGAGATTCGCTTGTGGGCTGCGGAAAAAATTGATGATCCCGCATGGATGACTGAGGGAGTTGATGAAGTTAAGCTCCTTGTAATCGTCCATAGAATGGCCGCCAAGCGTCTTGGCTTCGGTGATTTGTATGCGGCCCTGAATGACAAAGCTCCAGATAAATTCAAGAACGGCTTTTTAGACGGCACTGCTTGGCCGGTTCGCCCATTCAATAGTTTCGTTCTGCCACTTGTGGAGGCAGCCAAAAAGGGGCGTGAATTCGAGGTTATGCAACTTCTCAGAACATCGCCGCTCATGGATCGCGAGAAGTTAAAAGGCGTTAACATAGCGGAGCGGCTCGCAGAGCTACGGCGTTTCACTGAATCTTTGCAACGAATGATGGAGCCCGAATCGGGAGCAACCAATGCTGATGCCCTACGTCTGCTTCATGAGTCCAAAGTCATATTGTTAGACCCTAGGATACTTTCGTATCTCAATCTGCCGCCGCAGAATGAAGCTGGGGGTGATGAAAATCCTCAGGCAGCCGAGAACGATGATGATGGGGAGGAATTAACGAAAGAAGTCGCAGCGATGGACGCGTTCCTTGCCTGCCCAGCATCGCAATTCTGGGGCTACTATAATTACGTCAACGATGATTCCCCGTTCTCCACGCAGCAAGGCATTAAAGGTGCAGAATTCGAGCGTGTTCTCGTAGTCCTTGATGATGATGAAGGAACGCATGTGCAATTTTCCTACGACAAATATCTAGGCATTAAGGCGCTGTCAGACCGCGATGAGACGAACAGACGAGAGGGTAAGGAAACCGCAGTCGAAAGGACAAGACGTCTTTTCTACGTCTGCTGCACTCGCGCCATGAAGGATTTAATCGTTGTTCTTTTCACAGGTGACATTGCCAGTGCCAAACGTCAGATAATATCGCTTGGCCTGTTTCCTGAAGAATCCATCCATTTGGAAAACGAAATTGCAAATCTTTGAGTTCCCGGCGTCCAAGAGGCACAAGCAGCCGCTCGCTTTCAGCGTGGCAAGCCACCGCGCAACTTGTGCCACTTGTCCTTGCCCATTTCAGTCTGACATTTGGCCGTCGTGTTCAGCCGTCCGCCTTCCGGCTTGCCCTTCACCCTGCAAGCCACGGCTCCCTTGCTTCACACCGCCAGCCAAAAGTCAGAATAGCGCGACCCCGCGACCCATTTTGATGGCGGCGTCAGACGACAGTTTTGCCGCTCCGGCTACGTTCGCAAGCGGGACTGTGCCTGCGCCTCAAAACCGCCGACTGCCGCCACCGGAAGTTGCCTGACTCTGATAATTCCCTTCGTTTCAATTTCGCTTCATTCCAGTGCAGCCAACGACCCTTGCCCGCTGGCTCACCCCTTCATTCCGCTACATTCCACTTCGGGATTTATCAGAGACAGGCCGGAGGATGCTTGTCCGTCATGCTTCATGCAGAGCCATGAAGCCCGCCCGTCGCGCCCGTCAAGGCGGAAATAGAACTTGAGCCTTTGGCGACCCTGCGGGGCTAGTAAATTTTTGTTAAGTGTTTTGGGTCATGGCGCGTTTTGTTTTAGGGGAACGCCGCCGAGGTCTTTCCGTAGTGCGCTTGCTGCTACGCCATCTTTTTCAGGCTTCTTAATTCCCGCTCTCGCGGGGCGTTTTATTTCCGGCGACGAAGCGCATGAGCCACGC
Organism: uncultured Verrucomicrobia subdivision 3 bacterium; assembly: GCA_903878805.1. Classification (GTDB taxonomy): domain Bacteria; phylum Verrucomicrobiota; class Verrucomicrobiia; order Limisphaerales; family UBA11358; genus UBA11358. The sequence continues at coordinate 56,129 of CAIRJF010000017.1, read as the reverse complement.
CAGCGACCGGGGCTACCTGATAACGCCCCAACTTTCGCTGTCATGCCTCATGCACGCCGGAAATAAACCGGAGTGTGTTCAAAAAATGTCTCCGCGATTGGTGAAGCAAGCGACATACGGCGAGACACGAGCGGCGAACATCAAAAAAAAGCTTATGAAAAACAAATTACAGATTGAAGCAGCGACGCCAGCAAACGCCGATCAGCTATCATCAAACCGAGGCGGGCGGGTGAGCAAATACAATTACAACCGCGAATTGCCCACCAACACCGTCTTGGAATTTCTGCGGAAGCAGTTGCCGGAGCAATACGAACTCGCGGAGGTTGTCGGTAAGTGGGTTTGGTTGGAATTTCCAAAGGCCAGCCATCGCGCCGCCGCGAATACTCTTTCCCGTTTGGGCTTCCATTGGAACCAACGCCGTTGCGTGTGGCAGCACCCTTGCGGGGCGTGTGCGCCCTACGCTTCACACCCCAAAGACCCGCGCAGCAAATACCGCAGCTATTTTGCCGCCGATGTTTTGCCCGCTTGAAAGGAATTATTGCCATGAATACACACACCGACAATTCACCCTTTGGCGAAGTAATTTACGCCTACACCCGCAAGCAAGCCATCGCAGACGGCTTTCAGGTTGAAGTGAGCAAGACCGCGCAGGAAGCCGGAATCCGTTTTCCGGTGTTTATCACGCGCACCGCCTTTGACGCTTATGTGACCGTCCCGCCGAACGTCAGCGGGCAGGATGAAGCCGGAAGGCTTTGGGATGTTGTCTGGATGCTTCGCTTTGCCATTCGCAAGGCGGTCAGCGGGCAAAGCCGTTTGCCGTTCGCGCTCTACGTTCGCAACGACAACCGCGCCGCCAAGCTGGTGAAACTTGTCGCCATGTGTGGCGCACTCGACATTGACGACCCGCAACCAGCCATTACCATCATGTTGCCGGATGAAGATTGAACCGCAAACTGTCAGTGAAAGTGTCAGTGAAAGCAGCGAAAAGTTAGCTAAAATAGTGACGAGTTAGGGCGAATTTGCATTGTTAAATCAATGGTTTTCGCTAGTTTATTGAAATCTGAATTAGATATACAGACCGTGTCCATCCGTGGCTAAAATAATTTCATGCTAAAACGCACCGCACTTTTTTCCGCGCACCAAAAACTCGGTGCGAAGCTGATTGATTTCGGCGGCTGGGAAATGCCGGTGCAATACACCAGCATCACCGACGAGCACCTCGCCGTGCGCAACGCCGCCGGGATTTTCGACATCTCGCACATGGGCGAAGTCACCGTCAGCGGCGCGGCGGCGGCGGAATTTCTGAATCAGCTGCTCACGAACGACATCAAAAAACTCACGCCCGGCCTCGGCCAATACACGCTCATGTGCAACGAGCGCGGCACGGTGATTGACGATCTTTACGCCTACCGGCTGTGTGGAGATGTTTATTTTCTCGTCATCAACGCGTCGCGCATCGAGGCCGATGTCGCGTGGATGCAATCGCAGGCGGCGAAATTTCCCCGGCGCAGCGAAGTGACTTTGACCGACGCCTCGCATAATTACGCCGCCGTCGCCGTGCAAGGCCCGCGCGTGAAAGATTTCATCAACGACGTGATTCCCGGCGCATCCATTTCCGCGATGCGCGTCGCGCGCGTGACCGATTTGAAGAAAAACGAAATCGGCGGATTCAAATTTGAACATCAAAGCGTCCTCGTCTCGCGCACCGGCTACACCGGCGAGGACGGATTTGAAATCGTCGGCAGCGACGAATCCATCCAGCATTTGTGGGATAAATTTTTGTCCGTCGGCGCGCCGTTCGGTTTGAAACCTGCCGGCCTCGGCGCGCGCGACACGTTGCGCACGGAAGTCTGCTATCCGCTTTACGGCCACGAACTCGACGAAGAAACGACGCCGATTGAAGCCGGCGTCGGATTTTTTGTCTCGCTCGACAAAGGCGAATTCAACGGACGCGCCTTTCTCGCCGAACAAAAGGCGAAAGGCGTGAAAAAGAAATGCGTCGCGTTCAAGATGACCGACAAATCTGCGCCGCCGCGCCCGCATTATCCAATCTGGGCCAACAGCGCGAGCGTCGGCGAAGTCGTCAGCGGCACACAAAGTCCGTCGTTGAACCTTGGCATCGGCATGGGCTACGTTCCGCCGGAATTTGCGAAGCCGGACACAAAAATTGAAATAGAGATTCGCGGCAAACGCTTCGCTGCCGTTGTGGTGCCAAAACCGATTTACAAGAAGTGAAGACACGAATTGCACGAATTTTCACCAATTAAAACTGCCGATTTTGAATTCGTGTTAATTGGTGAAATTCGTGTATGAAGTTTTTTTCTTTGCGTCTTGGCATCTTTGCGGTGAAATAGCGGCACAATTTATGAGCAACATCCCTTCCGACCTCAAATACGCCAAATCACACGAATGGATTCGCGTCAGCGGCGACACCGCGACCGTCGGCATCAGCGACCACGCGCAGGCGGAGTTGACCGACATCGTGTTCGTGGAACTGCCCGCCGCCGGCCGCCAGGTCAAGGCCGGCGAAGCCTGCGCCGTGGTGGAATCCGTCAAGACCGCGAGCGACATTTATTCGCCCGTCAGCGGCGAAATCACCGCCGTCAATGCCGCCGTGGTGGACAATCCTGCGCTCGTGAACACCGCGCCCGACAGCGACGGCTGGTTTTACAAAATTAAATTGAGCAACGTCGCCGAAGTGAACGCGCTGCTCTCGCCGGACGATTACAAGAAGCAGATCGGCGGATGAAAATCCGTCTCTTCATCAAACCCTATTGTGGCTGGTGCCACAAGGCGCAGCGCTGGCTTGATGAGCGCGGCATCAAATATGAGACGCTCGACGTGATTGCCGACCGCGAGGCCATGGCCGAGATGGTCGAGCTTTCCGGCCAGTCGCTCGCGCCGGTGATTGATGTGGACGGCAAAATTCTTGCTGATTTTGGTCCGGGTGAGCTGGCGAATTTTTGGGACGGTCTTTGACCGCAAATGAAGTTGTTTCTGCATTGCTGAACACCCGGCCTTTATTTCTCACATTGAAACAAGGTCGCCGTCGGCTGACGCAGTTTTTAACGCCGTCCGAGTTTGTTCACGACAACGGCGACGATGACAGCCGTCAAAAATACGGCGAGAACGACGCCGGCCATCAGTTCGAGTTTGCGATGCCGGTCGCGCCGGTCAAGTTTGGGAAACAGCCAGCGAGCCAGATTGCGGGTCAGGAAAAAGTCTTCCTTTTCCATTGGGTTCAGCAACAATTAGCCCATGCAAATCACGCAAACGAAAGCGGCGATAATGTAAAAACGGTGCAGCACGGAGTTAAATTAGCGGATAAACTTCAGCGGTTGCGGGACGGTTTGGGAGCCTCGCCGAAAACGCGGTCAACAACCTTGCGGAATTTGCTCGGCACTTCGGTCGTTTGCACTTGCGGGCCGGCAATCTCCTCCTCGATGTCGAGGACGAGGCGTTTGGAGCGCTCCAGCCGCGCCTGAAGTTTTTTGATGAGGACTTCGAGTTCCCCGACTTCCTTGCGCAATGTTTCGGCAATTTCAGCTTTGGTCATTTAATGACTCAATTAATCAGCTTGTGCGCGAAACTCAAGCGGAAAGACGCCGGCAAAGTGTCCGTCACCATTTTGTAACTGAAAAAAATGTTTCGGCGCGAAATCCGGCGGAGTAGTCTGAAGCCACGATTATGAAACAGACTCGCCGCCAGTTTGTCCGCACCCTGTTCGTCGCCACCGCGTCAACGGCCGCCGCCAGTTCGCTGTTGCCGCGCCAGTTGCTCGCGTCGGAGGCAAAATCTGAAGCGCTCAACTTCATCATCTTCGGCGATTGGGGACGCAACGGGGAACAGGATCAGCGGGATGTGGCCGCGCAAATGGCCGTGGCCGCACAGGCGATGAAGCCGAAGTTCATCGTTTCCGTCGGCGACAATTTTTACGAGGACGGCGTGGCGGCGGTGGACGACCCGCAATGGCAAAGTTCGTTTGAAAATGTTTATGCCGCGCCGTCGTTGCAAGTGCCGTGGCAGGTGATTCTCGGCAATCATGATTACCATGGCAACTGCGACGCGCAGCTCGAATACGCCAAAACCAGCAAGCGCTGGAACATGCCCGCGCGCTACTTCGTCCAGACTTTGCAAGTGGATGCGGCGACCACGGCTGATTTTTTCTACATTGACACGACGCCGATGATCAAAAGCTATTACTCGGTTTTGAGCGGTGAGAAAACGCGCGCCAAGGTCATCACGCAGGACGTGCCGAAACAACTGGTGTGGTTCAAAGCCGTGTTGGCCGCGTCCAAGGCACAATGGAAAATCGTCATCGGTCATCATCCGATTTATTCCGGCGGCGGCCACGGCGACACGGTTGAACTGGTGGACGTCATCTTGCCGCTGTTGCAAGAACACAAGGTCCAGGCGTATTTCAACGGCCACGACCACGACCTCCAGCATTTGCAGGCGGGCGCGCTGAATTTTTTCTGCACTGGCGCCGGTTCGCAGTTCCGCCCGACGGTCAACACGCCGCATACGAAATTTGCCCGCGCCTGCTCCGGTTTCACCACCGTGGCGCTGGCGGCGGAAAAAATGGATGTGCGGATGATTGACGACCAGGGGCGGCTGCTTTACTCGACGAGCGTGCCGCAACGTCCGGCTTGAAACAAAAGTGGCGCGCCAGTTTTGCTCCCGTGTAAAAATAAAAAAGGCCGTCCGCAGACGGCCTTCAATGCTTTCAAACGTGGTTCAGCCCTTTTTCTTCGCGGCAACTTTGGCCTTGATGACGGCCTTTTTGCGTTTGATGTAGGCCTTGCGGCGTTTCTTGTGTTCGGTCTTGTTGGATTGTTGTCCCATATCGTCTTTACTTTTTTTTGTTGGTTGCGATTTTGTGTGCGCCACTATGAATTTTTATGCACGGAGTTTCAATCTTTATTTGCTGGCCGCCATCGCCCTGATCGCGGCGGTGTGCGGCTGCCAGTCGGACAAGGACAGTCAGGCCAAGCATCTTGGCACCTTGCGTTTCTACGTTGAGAACAGCGGGCAGTTGCCCGGCTCCGGCGAGACCGTGTCCGTCATCCGCTCCAACCCGGTGCTGGTGACCATCAACACCGAGCCAGCGCTGACCGAGGCCAACATCGTCCGGGCCAGCCTGCTCGACTCGCCGGTCGGCTACGCGGTCGAGGTGAAATTTGACGAGCTGGGAACCTATTCGCTTGAGCAATACACCTCGGCCTACCAGGGAAAACATTTCGTCATCTTCGGCCAGTGGAGTGAAAGCGTCACCAACGGTCGGTGGCTCGCCGCGCCCATCATCACACGTCGCATCACGGGCGGCGTGTTTGCCTTCACGCCCGACGCCTCGCACGAAGAAGCCAGCCAGCTCGTCACCGGCCTGAACAACATGGCTAAAAAAATTGCCTCGGGGAAAATGAAATGAAGTTTTCACGCCGCGCCGCGCTGGTGGGAATTATTTTCAGCGCGTTCAATTCAAATTTGTCCGCGCAGACGCCGTTTCAATTTCCCACGGCCAACCACGCGCTTTACGAAATCGGCGGCGAGACAAAATTTCTCGCGCCCACCGCGCCCGACAAATCGTGGACGAGCGGCAGTTTCGGCTGTGTGCGCAGCGATGGCTGGCAGATGCACGAAGGCCTCGACATCCTTCACCAGCACACTGACCGCGCGGGCGAGCCGACCGACCCCGTCATGGCTACCGCCGACGGCACGGTGATGTATGTCAACACGAAGGCCGGACTTTCCAACTACGGCAAATACGTCATCATCCGCCACGTCATCGAAGGGATCGAAATTTATTCGCTCTACGCGCATTTGAGCGTCACGAGCGTGACCGCTGGCCAGTCCGTTCGCGCCGGTCAGGTCCTCGCCACCATGGGTCGCACGTCGAACACGAGCGAACGCATCGGCAAAGAACGCGCGCACGTCCACTTTGAACTCAACGTGCTCGTCAACGACAACTACGCCACGTGGTTCAAAAAATTCGGCGCGGGCGAACGCAACGACCACGGCGAATGGAACGGCCAGAACCTCGACGGCCTTGACCCGCGCGACATCCTGCTCGGCGAACACAATCCCGCGAAGCCGTTCAGCCTGCTCACGTTTCTGCGCAGTCAGACGGAACTTTGCCGCGTGCTCGTGCGCGCGACGAATTTTCCCTACCTCAAACGCTACGCGCCGCTTGTCCTGAAAAATCCCAAGGCGGATAAGGAAGGCGTGGCCGGTTACGAGATCGCGCTCAATTACAACGCCGTTCCCTTTGCGCTCCTGCCGCGCGCCGCGTCCGAGATCAAGGGCGCGGGGAAGTTTCAACTAATTTCCGTCAACGAAGCGGAATATCGCGCGCATCCGTGTCGCCGCCTCGTCATCCAGCACGGCAGCCGCTGGCAGTTGACCGAAAAAGGGCTGCGCGAACTGGAGATGCTAACGTATTGATTTCAGTTGCGCTGGCGGCGGTTCGGCATAACTTCAATTGCAAGCAGCCATGCCGAATCCGATTCCAGATTCAATTTCCTGCCGCCGTTCCCGCAACGGTTTCACGTTGATTGAACTCCTCGTGGTCATCGCCATCATCGCGATTTTGGCGGCAATGTTGCTGCCCGCGTTGAGCAAAGCCAAGGAGCGGGCGCAAACCATCGCGTGTTTGAACAATCTAAAGCAATTAAGTTTATGCTGGCACTTGTATGCAACCGACAACAACGATTTTCTTGTGCCAAACAATTCTGTTTACGTTTTCGGCACTACCAACAATCAAAACCGCACCGGAAGCTCATGGGTTTTAGGTCAAGACGAACGAACGGAAACCAATGCCGACAACATCGTTAATGGCATGTTGTTTCAGTATAATACATCAATTCAGATTTATCATTGCCCTGCTGATCGTTCGACGCAAGAAACACCGAACGGTCAACCGCTGCCTCAACTTCGCTGGCGTAGCTACAATATGAGCCAGTCAGTGAATGGCTATCCTGAATATGACGCATTTTATTTTGTAAATATTCCGGCTTGGAAAAGGTTTACGCAAATTCGTCATCCCATACCAAGTGAACTTTTTGTTTTCATCGATGAAAGCGAAGGTTCGATTACAGATGCGCAGTTTGGCAATCCACCAATAAACTCACCAGTATTTTGGCTTTCCCAATATACTTGGTGGGATTTGCCAGCGGATCGGCATGCTCAAGGTGGCAATCTCTCATTTGCCGACGGTCATGTTGAACGCTGGCATTGGAAAACACCAAAAGTTTTCTCGTTTTTTGGTCAGCCTGTTGATTCGGGAGAAATGCCAGATTATGACCGCATCCAAAATGCGATGAAACAGCTAAACGACTAGCTTCGTATTGTTTTCAAAGCTGACTTGATGGCACTACTGATGCCCAGATAAAATAATTGCCGTTAAAAACCTACGGCGTAACACCACGGAAATACATTTGCGGTGAAGTAAGGTTGATTTGGCATAGTTTTGTGTGTGGTTGTAGTTCTTGATGTGTTCGGTCATTTGTTTGTTTTTGGTTCAGTTTTGCTTTGGTTTTCTTTGGCAGGTAATCCGCCAAGGAAAGGGTGGAATTTCATAGAAAAATGGTGAAAAAAGGGGTTTCTGGCCTTATTTGACTTAAAATTAGACAAGTCTATCGTGGGAATGAGGTTTATTGAGGGAAAAATGAGGTTATTTGTCATAAATAACCTCGTGGGCGGCGTAAATAACCTTGAATTTGTGCCAAATAACCCCGAGTCCGTGGCAAATAACCTTTGGAGCGGAACAAAAAACCTCGTCGGCCAGCCATTTAACCTTGAGGTCGGGATAAATAACCTTGAGTCCGAAACCGGCCACCTCGACAGGGAGAAAAATAACCTCGAAGCTGGCGCGGAAAACCTCGGGAGCGGAAGACAAAACCTCACCGTTCTGAAAGCCTCATACCCTGAAGCTTCAGACCATTTTGCGGGTAAAGCACAAACCCCGCCCAAACTGACACCGAACCGAACCATTGGCTTGTGCCGCCAAATAAATCAAATCCGTCCGCCCGGCGGCAAGCAGTTTTTTGAAAAAAAGTCAGCGCTGAAAACGAGATGATTTATTTCATTGGCGTCGCTTGGATAATTAACCCGCTTGGTTTCCCGCCCGCAGACGTTTAACTTGGTCGCGTGCTGCCTGACATCAAATCCCTGACCCGCGAAGAAATCGAAGCGCAATTCAAATTTTGGAACGAGCCAGCCTTCCGCGTGGCGCAATTGCTCGACTGGCTTTACGCCCGCCGCGCGACCACTTGGGACGCGATGTCCAACCTGCCGAAAACGCTGCGCGCCAAATTGAGCGAAAACTTTTCCCTGCAAATCCTCGAACTCGCCCGCAAGCAGGGCGCGGGCGACACGACGCAGAAATTTCTCTGGAAGCTGGCCGACGGCGCATTCATCGAAAGCGTTTTGATTCCCGCCAATCCCGCGCTTTACGGCGAGGCGAGCGACCGCCACACGCTCTGCATCTCCACGCAGGTCGGTTGCGCCTACGGCTGCCGTTTTTGCGCGAGCGGTCTGGACGGTTGGAGACGCAATCTCGGCGTGCATGAAATCGTGGAACAGATTCTGGCAGTTGAACGCTGGAACGCTGCGCAGCCAAAGGAAGAAAGTGTCGAGCCGGCGGCCGACCGCGTCGTGAACAACATCGTGGTCATGGGCATGGGCGAACCGTTGGCAAACTACGACAACTTGATCAAGGCGCTGAAAACGTTGAACGCTTCGTGGGGCGGCGGCATTGGCGCGCGGCGCATCACCATTTCCACGAGCGGACTTGCGCCGCAAATCCGCAAGCTCGCGGTCGAGCCGATGCAATTTCGCCTCGCCATTTCCCTGCACGGCGCGACGGATGAAGTGCGCGATCGCATCATGCCCGTGAACAAGAAATATCCGCTCACCGAACTGACCGCCGCGTGTGAAGATTATCAAAAGGTCAAAGGCCGGATGATCACGCTGGAATATATTTTGATCGCCGGCATCAACGATTCGCTGGAACAGACGCGTCCGCTCGCCACGCTCGCCAAAAAACTTTACGCGAAGGTGAACCTGATTCCGTATAACAAAGTCGAGGGTTTGCCGTGGGTGCGCCCCGCTGAAGAAGTCTGCGAACGCTTTCTTGCCGCGCTGGAGAAACTGGACGTGACCGCCACGCTCCGCCGCGAAAAAGGTGGCGACATCGACGCCGCGTGCGGGCAATTGCGTTTGAAGACCGAACGCGAGATGGCGAAAGCGGAATAATGTCTCTCCGCAAAATCTGTGTTTCATTTAAGTTTCATCTGTGGCTAAAATAAACGCGTGATTGCTCTCCTCGATTACGGCTCCGGCAATTTGCGCAGCGTCCACAAGTCGCTGCTCAAGGTCGGCGCGGACGTGCGGCTCGTGCAGCGTCCCGACGAGATCGGCGATGCGCGCGGCCTCGTGCTGCCCGGCGTCGGCGCATTCGACGATTGCATCAACGCGCTGCGCAAACAGGAATTGCTCGAAGCGGCCAAAGATTTCATCAAGACGGGCAAACCATTTCTCGGCATCTGCGTTGGCTATCAAGCACTGTTTGAACGGAGCGAAGAATTCAATTCCTGCGCCGCCGGCCTCGGTATTTTCCAAGGCAGCGTCGTCAAGTTTTCAGAAAAGAATGGATTGAAAATTCCACAGATCGGCTGGAACCAATTGGAGATTGTGCAGACTGATTGCCCGCTCTATCGCGGCATCGCGGACGGCAGCTACGTTTATTTCGTGCACAGCTTTTATCCGCAGCCAGTGGACGATTCCATCGTCGCCACCCGCACAAATTACGGGAACAATTTTGCCTCGTCCGTCTGGCGCGATAATGTTTACGCCACACAATTCCATCCGGAAAAAAGCCAGAAGGTTGGTCTGCAACTGCTGAAAAATTTTAACGATCTCGTGAAGGCCGCATAAATTCCCGCGCCGGCGCGGATTTTATTTCCAGTCAAACACCGTTTCGGCATCCAGATACTTCCAGTTTTTGCCCCTCTTGATACGCGGCGTGGTGCGCCCGATATAGCTGATGATGCGATGCGGCTCGGCTTTTTCCACGGTGAAGATCAGCGGATTTACCAGCTGCGCCACGAAGATATTTGACGGCTCCATTTTGATCTGCACCAAAGGTGTTCCGTCCTGCACACACTCGCAGATTTTGACCAGACGGAAACCGAACGTGCGTTTCCATTCCAGCGCGACAAACTTGAACTTAACACTGTCGCCGCGCATCAGTTCATCCCAGTGATTCATCATGAAGGTGTAAAGATTATCGTCCTGCACGGTGTCCGGATAAAAAATTTGCGGATCGCCTTTCGGCGGATTCAGACCGTGGTCGTAGCTGACAATGAGTTTTGATTGCCCCGTTTTTTTTGAGTCAGGCACGACTTCTATGGCTCCGGAGACGTTCGCCTGAAATTCCTTCATCTGCAGCGAGGCAAACTGGCCCGATTCATAGACAACATTTTCTGCCGCCGCCAGCGAACCGTCAGGACAAAAAAACTTCCGTTCGACCCGGACCGTGGAACCAGACCGTTCCGCCGTGCGCCGGAAGTTGAAGAGCAATTTCTGACGATGTGAACCGATTTCGTAAAGCTTGCCCGTCAAAACTTTGGGCGTAGCAAAATCAAAGGGAGCGGGCGAATTGGTGATCGTGAGGTCAGCCGCCAGACTGTTCCAACCCAGAAAAAATCCCAACATCGCCGGGATGATCCAATATTTAATCATGAAATTGGCGGAAAGCATTTTTGGTAAATTGTATTCCGCAAGCATGGCAATAAATTTTGCCGGCTGCAAACAAAGTCACCCTTTAACGGCCTTGAACATCGCGAGACATTTTTCGCGCTGTTCCTCGTGCAGGACGATGCGCTGCGGATATTTTGATTTCGAGAGGAGCAACGGATTTTCCCACGGCTGCTGAATCAAATCGTCGGGAAAATCTTTCAGTTCAGGAATCCAGCGGCGCACAAATTTTCCGCCCGCGTCAAACTTCTCCGCCTGCGACACCGGATTAAAGATGCGGAAATACGGCGCGGCGTCCGTGCCCGTGCCCGCACTCCACTGCCAACCGCCGTTGTTCGCCGCCATGTCGCCGTCCACGAGTTGGCGCATGAAATAACGTTCGCCCTGCTGCCAGTTGATGAGCAAATCTTTCGTGAGAAACATCGCCACGATCATGCGCAGCCGGTTGTGCATCGTGCCGGTGGCGTTTAGACAACGCATCGCCGCGTCCACGATGGGATAACCCGTGCGCCCTTCACACCAAGCCTTGAAATGTTCTTCGTGGTCCGACCATTTGAGCTGGTCGTATTCGGGACGAAAGGCGCCTTGCGTGACGTGCGGAAAGTTGTGCAACACCTGCGCGTAAAACTCGCGCCAGATGAGTTCATTCAAAAACGTCTCGCAGCTTTTCAACGCCTCCGCGCCCACGTCTTTGGCCTTTGCCTTGTTCAACTCGGCGATGATGGTGCGAATGCCAATCGTCCCAGCGCGGAGATGCGGCGACAAGTTGGAACCGCCGTCCAGCGCGGGAAAATTTCGGTTCGTCGTGTAACTGTAAACCGGTCCCGCCATGAACTTGCGCAACAATTCCAAAGCCGCGCGTTCGCCACCAGCGGGAATTGTTTGCGTCAGCGGATAACCAACCGCGTCCGGCGATGCTGGCAACGCATCGCTGGGATAATTTCCGCTGGCCGATTTGCGCGGGCCGATTTTTCCGACGGGTGCGGGCACCGGCTTGGCCTTCCACGCTTTGGAATACGGCGTGAAGACCGTGTAAGGTTTGCCGGACAGGTTGAGCACTTCGGCTTCTTCCCACACGACGGCATCTTTGAACAGCTCGAAGCCCACACCGACTTTCAGCAACGCCTGCGTGATGCGTTCATCGCGCTTTTGCGTATAAGGCTCGTAACGTTTGTTGGCAAAGACACATTGCGCGCCGACTTCTTTCGCCAGCGCGGGCAAAATCTCCTCGGACTTGCCGCAACGGATAACGAGCGTGTGTCCCAGCTCGGCCAGATTTTTGCGCAGCGACTCGACGGATTGCAGGAGAAAGGCCAAACGCGCCGCGCCCACGTCCGGGCCGGTGCGAAAGGCATCTTCAAAAATGAAAACGGGCACGACCGTCTCCGCGCGCTTGGCCGCTTCGGTCCAAGCGATGTTGTCGCTCACGCGTAAATCGCGGCGGAACCAGTGGAGAACCGTCTTCAAGCGATTAATTCTTGCGCGGTTCAATCTTTTTCAACCCAACCTCGTGGGCGATGTCGTCGAACTCCTCGCGGCTGACGGTCTCGAGTTGTTTGCCGCGTGCTTTGAGCTTCTCGTTGATTTTGATGGCCTTTTCGATCATCTGCTCGTGCGTGTCGTTGCTGCCGCCGACGAGCGTGAAATTATCGCCGGTGGTAATGCGCTTGTGCCCGTCGGAATCCAAGCCGACGCCGAGCAGTGCGGCCTTGTGTTTAGGTTTTTTGGCGTTTGCCATTTGATAAAGCCTAGAGTTCGTTGAGAAGTCGGTCAAGCCGCTGCGCAACGATTAAACTCAAAGGTGAACCGCATATGTGAATCGGACTGTAACAATTCCAAGTGTGAACCAAAACGCCTGCCAAAAATGGTTGCGCGGAATAATGTTTTCATTGCGCTTGCTGCGACGACGAGCAATGGCTTCTGAAATAAGTGCTGAAGTTATTGGTGCTAACACGAGATTTGCAATCCGCAGTGCCGAAATCGAAATCCATGTATGCTTTAGAAAAAGCGTGCAGACATAAGCCAGAACACAACCAATGATGAACCATAGAAAACATCTTGCTGCGAGAGTCTCTGGCCATTCTGCAGTGAAAGGCCAGTCAACTGAGCCATAACTGAATATTTCGACTATAAATTCAAAAAGACATTGAAGGATGACGATAATCAAGTCTTCCATATATTTATCGAATACTTGACGCGGTCAATTCAATCGCGCGGATTGAACTTTGATTCCTCCGCAAGCTGCTGCCAAAGTTTCTTTTGGGCTTCCGTGAGTTTGTCGGGCATGACGATTTTGACGGTGATGTGGAGATCGCCGGTCTTGCCGAGGCCGTGGCCGCGCACACGAAATTTTTGTCCGCTCGCCGTGCCGTGGGGAATCTTGATGCTGACTTTACCGGTGAGGGTGGGCACGGAAATCTCGGCGCCCAGGGCGGCTTCCCACGGCGCAATTTCGAGTTCGTGCACGAGGTTGTGGCCATCCACTTCAAAGTCGGGATGTTTGGCGAGGCGCACACGGAGATAGAGATCGCCGCCGCCCTCGCCGCGTCCGGCGATGCGCAGTTTCTGGCCCTCAGTGATACCGGCGGGAATCTTGACCTGATGCGAGTCGGTGCGGTTTTCGTGGCGCACGGTCACGGTGCGGAGCGAGCCGCGCGCGGCTTCTTCGAGCGTGACCATGATGTCGCCTTCGATATCGCGGCTGGGTTCGGTCATCCGCTCGCCGGCGAATCCACCGCGTCCGTTGAAGCCGCCGGGCCGTTGCCCGCCGAACATCTGTTCAAAGAAATCGCTGAAGCCCGTGCCGCCAAAGTGGGTCGACAAATCTTCGGGGCTCATGCCGCGCGTGTTGCGGAACGGCTGACCGCCGGCGAAACCGCCCTGCCCGGGCGGCGGACGGAATTCCGCACCGGATTTCCAGTTCGCGCCGAGCTCGTCGTATTTCTTGCGCTTGTCGGCGTCGGACAAAACTTCGTAAGCCTCGTTGATGTCCTTGAATTTTTCCTCGGCCTTCTTTTTGTCCTTGGCGACGTCGGGATGAAATTCGCGCGCGAGTTTGCGGAAGGATTTCTTCAATTCATCGGCGGTCGCGGTGCGCGGCACGCCGAGGGTCTGGTAATAATCTTTGTATTGAGCAGCCATCAGGAAATGAATTTGCCCGTCGGCGGCGATTTGTCAAAGCCGCATACGGGCAAAATTGAATTTGATTTTTATTTCGCGCGCTTGGTGTTGTCCACGCTCAAGTAGCGTGTGCCGGCGAAACCGCCGTTGCGCCGCCAGATTTTCACGAGGATGTGTTCGCCGCGCGCGGCCTTGCATAAACGGACGGCATCGTCGGCGCTGGCAACGGCCTGGCGGTTGATTTCCACAATCAAGTCATTCGGCTGCAAATGGGCGTCGGCGGAATTTGAATCGCTGTCCACCTCCGTCACGAGCGCGCCATGAACACTCGCGGGCACGCGGAGTTGCTGGCGGACTTCCGGCTCCAGATCGGCCACAGTCACGCCGTCGAGCGCGTCGGCCATGCCGGGGCCGGAACTGGAATCATTTTCGTCGTTGGCGGCCACCTCGCCGCCGGGCAATTCGGCCAGCGTGACGCTTACCGTTTTGGCGAGACCGTTACGAATGATTTTTACCGCGACCAACGTGCCGGGGCTGATCTGCGAAACGGTGAGTTGCAGGCTGTGCGCGTCTTCAATGGACTTGCCGTTGATTTCGGTGATGACATCGCCAGATTTCAAACCGGCTTTGGCGGCGGGCGTTTCAGGCATGACGTCGCCGACGAGCGCGCCGTTCTGGTCGGCCAGACCAAACTGCTTCGCGAGGTCGGCGTCAATGTCCTGCGGCACGATGCCAAGATAACCGCGCGTGACCACGCCGCCGCTGGCAAGGCGTTCAAGGACATTGCGCGCCATGTTGATCGGCACGGCGAAGCCTACGCCCTCGCTGCCGCCGCTGCTGCTCGCGATCCATGTGTTAATGCCGATGAGCCGGCCTTCCGCGTCCACTAGCGCGCCGCCGGAATTGCCTTTGTTTATTGCCGCATCCGTCTGGATGAAATTTTCATAACCAAATTCGCCATTCACGCCATAGTGGCGCCCGAGTCCACTGACAATGCCCATTGTAACGGACTGGCCCAGACCGAAAGGATTGCCGACGGCGAGCACGATGTCACCCACTTCCAACTGGTCGCTGTCCGCGAGCGTGACGGCGGGCAGATTGGCGGCTTGAATTTTTAGCACTGCGATGTCCGTGGCGCGATCCTTGCCGATGACCTTGGCGGTGTATTCTTTTTTGCTGTCCGCGATGGAAACCTTTACTTCGTCCGCATCGGCGACAACGTGGTTGGCCGTCAAAATGTAGCCGTCCGGCGAAACGATGACGCCGGAGCCGAGGCTTTGCTCCTTGCGCGTGCGTTCGCGGTCGTCACCTTCGGCGGGCGTCTGATTGCCGAAGAACTGGCGGAAAATCGGGTCGTCAAACATCGGATTGCGCATCGGCCGTTCCTTGACGAAGCGCGTGGAGTAAATGTTCACCACGCTCGGCGCAACTTTCTTGACGATGGGCGCGAAGCTGGTGCCGAGGCGCGCGTCGCGATTGATGGGCGTGCTGGAAAGATTAAAAATCGGCGCACCGCCTTCGCGCCCCCAACTGGTGAAATGCGAAACGGAAAGAATAACCGCCGCGCCCGCCAAAACGGCGCACAAACCGAAAACTGGTTTCAACTTCATAGTCCTGAAATTGACACGCCCGCCGCGCCGACGTTCAAAGCGAAATCATTTCGCGCCGTTGGCGGCCTTCGCCGCGTCCTCGGGCTTGATGACTTCGATCTTCGCGCCGTTCTTCATTTCCGCCGCGCTCGGCACTTTGATGATGTCGCTGGTGAGCGGCTGTGCGGGCGCGGGCGGCGCGGGCGTCTTGGTGTCGAGGAGTTCGACTTCAAAAATCAAAGTGGAATTTGGCGGGATGCCGTGGTTGCCGCGTTCGCCATAAGCCAGTTCGGACGGGATGAATAATTTCCATTTCGAGCCGACAGGCATTTTTTCCAGCGCCTCGGTCCAGCCGTGAATCACGCCGCCCACGGGAAACTGCGCGGGCTGGCCGCGTTTGTAGGAGCTGTCGAACTCCGTGCCGTCGAGCAATGATCCCTTGTAATTTACTGTCACCGTGTCGTTCGGTGTGGGCGTCGCGCCGGTGCCTTGGGTCAAAATTTGGTATTGCAGGCCGTCGGGCAGGGACACGACGCCGGAATTATTTTTGTTGGTGGCGAGAAATGCGTCGCCTGCGGCCTTGTTTTTGACGGCCAGCTCGGCCTGTTTTTTTTGCTGGATGGCGCGGAACTCCTGCTGGAAACTCGTGAGCGTCTGCTGCATTTCCTCCTGCGTGAGCAAGGTCGTGCCGCCAGACTGGATGTCTTTGATGGCGCGGGCGGCAATGTCCGGGTTCACTTCCAAACCCTGCTGCTGCCAGTTGTGGCCGAGCATCATGCCGATGGCATAGCTCACGCGGGCTTTTTCATCGCTCAACAAATTCGTGCCATCGGCCATCACGGCGGAGGCGAGACCGAGGCTGACCATCGTTCCTAAAATAATTTTTTTCATATGCGAACTTTTATGATTCTGGATTTGGCAGACAAAGGCAATCCGCTTTTTGTTCAAACTGGACAAAATAAATTATCGCGTAAAATACTTTCACCGTCTCAGAAAGTTTTATTGCTGGCCTGCGCCGTCGGCGATAAACTTTTGTCATGTTGCAAACTGTCTCCGAGTCTCGCACGGTTGGCGAGACGCAACGGGTCGCCTACCGCTTTATGCTGCGGGCGCGGCTGTTGGATGACAAATTTGCCGCGCTTTACCGCGCCGGCAAAATCCACGGCGGCGTTTTCCTCGGTCGCGGTCAGGAAGCTTTGAGCGCCGCCATCGGCGTTCATCTCAATAAATCCGACGTCTTCGCGCCACTTATCCGCGACGCCGCCGGGCGATTGGCTTTTGGCGAACCCATCATTGACGCCGTGCGCACCTATCTCGGCTCTGCGCTTGGTCCGATGCGCGGGCGCGACGGCAATGTGCATCGCGGTCGTCCGCAAGACGGCTACCTGCCGATGATCAGCCACCTCGGCGCGATGGTTTCCGTCGTAAACGGAGTTTTGTTCGCGCGCCGGATGAAAGGAATTACCGGCATCGTCGGCGTCGCGTGTCTCGGCGAAGGCGCCACGTCTACGGGCGCGTTTCACGAATCACTCAATCAAGCCGCCGTCGAAAAACTTCCGCTGGTGCTCGTCGTTGCCAACAATCAATTTGCATACTCCACGCCGACCAGTAGCCAATTCGCCTGCTCGGACTTGGCAAATAAAGCCATCGGTTACGGCGTCGAATCGCATTCCGTGGACGGCACAGATTTTTCCGCCTGTATGGAAACCGTCGGTGCGGCCATCGCACGCGCGCGTGCCGGACACGGCCCGCAACTTGTTATTGCAACTTTGCTTCGCCTCTGCGGCCACGGCGAACATGACGATGCCAGCTACATTGCACCCGAACAAAAAAATTCCAAGCTCGGTCGCGACTGCTTGAAAGTCGCCGAAGATTTTTTATTGAAAAAAGAATTTGCCGATGCCGCACAAATCGCTGTCTGGCGCAGCGAAGCCATCCGCGAAATCGAGGAAGCCGTAGCGCAGGCGCAACGCGAACCCGCGCCCGACCCGTATGAAGAAAAATGGAGCGCGCTGTCCTCGGAACATTTGAACGAATTGCGGGAAGAATCTTAATTTGCGATGAGCATTACCTATCTCGAAGCCATTCGCGAAGCGCAAGCCCACGCCTTGCGCGATGATCCGCGCGTATTTATTTACGGGCAAGATGTCGGTGCGTTCGGTGGCGCGTTCAAGGCCACGAAAAATTTACAGAAAGAATTTCCGGGACGCGTGCTTGACTCGCCCATCAGCGAAGATGCGATGATCGGCCTCGCCGTGGGCACGGCTATCGAAGGCATGAGGCCAATTATCGAAATGCAGTTCGCGGATTTTTCCACGGTCGCGTTCAACCAAATCGTCAACCAAGCCTCAACTTTATTTTGGCGCACGAATGTGCCTTGCCCCATCACCGTGCGCCTGCCGTTCGGCGGCACGTCCGGCAGCGGGCCGTTTCACAGCCAATGTTTAGAGGCGATTTACGCGCATTATCCCGGCCTCGTCGTGTTGACTCCGGCCACTGTTGAAGACGCTTATTCCATGTTGCTCTCCGCCGTGGCGATTGATGACCCGGTGATTTTCTGTGAACACAAATTTCTCTATTACCATCTCAAGGCAGAAAAATTGCCGAGCGAAGCGTTGCCCATCGGCAAGGCGCGCATCGCCCGCGAAGGTCGCGACCTCACCATCGTCACTTACAGCGCGATGGTGCACGAAGCGCTCGCGGCGGCAGATGAACTCGCCACTGAAGGCTGGCAAGTTGAAGTAGTTGATTTGCGTTCCATCAAACCGCTCGATACCGACACCGTTGTCGCCAGCGTCGCGCGCACCGGACGTTTGCTCTGCGTCGGCGAAGCGTGGCCGTGGGGTGGCGTGACGGCGGAAGTCATCGCGCGCGTGACCGCTGAAGGTTACGGCCTGCTCGACGCTCCGCCGCAACGTCTCAACGCCAAGGACACGCCGGTGCCGTATCATCCGAATTTGTGGGCCGCGCATCGTCCGACCGCCCGCAGCGTGGCCGCTGCCGCCAGAAAACTTATCCGCTATTAATTTATGCCGCAGATTTCCATCATCATGCCGCAACTCGGCGAATCTATCGCCGAGGCCGCCATCATCAATTTTCTCGTCAAGCCCGGCGACCAGGTCGAGGGCGGACAGGACTTGATCGAAGTTGAAACGAACAAAGCCACCATGACCGTCACCGCGCCCTGCGGCGGCCGCGTGGAAAGTTTTTGCGCGGTGCTAAATGAAAGTTACGCCGTCGGCGATGTGCTGGGAAAAATTGAAGCCACGAAAGAAGAAGCCGCACGCTTCGGACTAGACATTCCCGCCCCGGCGAAAAGTTGTGACACGGACTCCGAAGTCATTTCCAAGAAAACTCGCAACGCCACCGGCTCGCGCGTGGAACCGACCATACGTGGATTGCCCGTGCCCGCCAACGCCACCGGCGCGAGCTACATGTCGCCGCGTCTCAAAGCGCGCATGCACGAACTCGGCTTGAGCGCCGCCGATCTCGCGGGCATTGCTGGCAGCGGCGCGGCTGGTCGCGTGACCGTCGAGGATTTTGAAAAATTCATGGCGCACCTCGACAAGCAAAAGTTGAGTAAAGCCTCGTCCATGCGCGTCGCCGTAGCTGACGCCATGCGCCGGAGTTGGACGCGTCCGCTCGCGACCGTCGGTCTGCCCGTGCAACTGGATTCCGTTCTCGCCCATCGCAAAACCTGCGAACCCAAACCCGGCCCGGCGCTTTACGCCTTGCGTGCGCTCGCAGTTGCGCTCGCCGAAAATAGTGCGGTCGCCGGGCGCTTGGTCGGCACAAACATCGTTCATCCGAACGCCATTGACGTTGGTTTTGCCGTGGAAGCCGAAGACGGCGTGCTCGTGCCGGTGTTGCGCGGCGCGGACAAAAAACCTTTGAAGGAATTGACCACGCGCTACAACGAACTCGTCGAACTTGCGCGCCAAAGAAAATTGCCGGCGGACGCCACCGGCGGTTCCGTCGCGACTGTGACGAACTTCGGCACGTTCGGTTTGATTTGGGCGACGCCGATTCCGCTGCCAGAACAAACGCTCGTGCTCGGCCTTGGCGCCGGACGCAAAATGCCGCATTGGGACGAGGCCAAAGGCCAGTTCGTGCCGGTGATGGAAGCGTATCTCACCTTGAGTTTCGACCATCGCGTGCTCGACGGCGGCGCGGCGGGACGTTTGCTTTCGCGCATCGGCGATTTGATGAAACAGCCGGAAAAATTGTAATTTCAAAAACCAAAAAAACTTCCGCCGCGATTTTTTCGCAGCGGAAGTTTTTGTTTTTTCGGTAAAAATAATTAAACGACCTTCACCAGTTCCGCCGTCTCGTAACGGATTTTGGCCATACTCGCATATTTGTCATTCACCGAACGATAACCGAGCGCACAGGCCACCACCGTTTTGTAACCGCTGCCGGCGAGTCCAAGAATCTTGTCATACTCCGGCGGATTGATGCCTTCCATCGGACACGCATCCACGCCGAGCATGGCGGCGCACGTCATCAGATTTCCCAGCGCGATGTAAACCTGCCGCGACGCCCATTCGTGCGCGGCTTTTCCGCGCGGACCATTTACTACATCGCCAAGCATCATGTGGCGATACGGGCCGAGCGCTTCCGCCGTCGGCAGCTTGCGGATTTCCACCGCGCGCGAAATAAACTTGTCCACGTCCGCCTCCGTCATTTCCGTGCGCGCCGTGAACACGACAAAATGCGAGCAGTCCACGACCTGTTTTTGTCCCCACGAATTCGGCAGCAGCGCCGCGCGTTTCGCCGCGTCCTGCACGACGAGAAATTGATACGGCTGCAAACCGTAGCTCGTCGGCGTCAGCACAAGCGCTTTTTCTAGCGCGCTCCACACGTCGGCGGGAATTTTTTTGGTCGCATCAAAAACCTTGGTGGCGTAGCGCCATTGCAAGGCGTCGAGAAGTTGTTTGGTTTGGTTCATAATTTGATTTTTATAGACGGCGTAAAATTACACAGTTCAACGCAAATGCAAATTTTTCTTCGCACTGGAAAAATTTATTGCAGAATCAACTCATGCCGCAACTGCACATCCGCCGCGCCACCGTGGACGACCTGCCCGCGCTCCATGCGCTCTGGCTCGCCGCGCAACTGCCGGCGGACAAGCTGAAAGATCGCGTCACAGAATTTCAAGTGGTCGAGGCGGACGGAAAATTCGCCGGTGCGATTGGCGTGCAAATCGTCCGCCAGCACGCGCGCTTGCACAGCGAAGATTACGCGGATTTTTCCGTGGCCGATGCCGCGCGTGAATTGTTTTGGGAACGCATCCAGAAACTTGCCGCCAATCACGGTGTTTTTCGTCTGTGGATGATTGAAGATTCGCCGTTCTGGAAAAATTATGGTTTCCAACCGCCTTCTGCCGAAGCCAGCACGCGCCTGCCCGATGAATGGAAAAATCTTGAAGGCAACTGGCTCACCCTGGAATTAAAAAATGAAGACGCCATCAACGCCGTGCTGAAAAATCAGTTTGGTGATTTCATGGAATCCGAGAAAAGACACACCACGCAACTCGCTGAAAACGCCCGCAAATTCAAACTGTTCATCACCGTCGCCAGCTTTGGCATTTTCTTCATCTGCCTCGCCATCGTGATGTGGATGACTTTGAGCCGGACTAGAATTGGTCATTAATCAGCACGTTGCAGCCGCAGACCCAAACTCGTCGGCGTGATACGAGCTGCGCACGAGCGGACCGCTAGCGACGTGAACAAAACCCATTTCCTCGGCGCGCAACTTGTATTCGGCAAACTTCGTCGGCGGTATAAATTCAACCATCTCGAGATGTTTCAATGTCGGTTGCAAATACTGGCCGAGCGTGAGAATGTCGCAACCCGCCGCGCGCAAATCGCGCATCGCTTCCAAAACTTCTTCCTCGCGTTCGCCAAGACCAAGCATCAGGCCGGACTTCGTGTAAATCGCATTACCGCGTTTGTCTTTAACCTTTTTCAACACGCTCAACGAACGGTCGTAAGTCGCGCGATGACGCACGCTCGGCGTCAGGCGACGAACGGTTTCGAGATTGTGATTGAAGATTTGCGGCTTCGCGGCGAGCACGGCGTCGATGGACGTGTCGCTGTCTTGAAAATCCGGAACCAAAACTTCAATGACGATTCCCGGATTTAATTTACGCACTTCCTCAATCGTCTGGCGAAAATGTTCCGCGCCGCCATCGGCCACGTCGTCGCGAGCGACGGCGGTAATGACGACGTGTTTCAATTTCATCCGGCGCGTCGCCTCGGCCACGCGCAGCGGTTCATCGGCTTCGAGCGGGAGCGGTTTGGCCGTGGCCACCGCGCAAAAGCCGCACGCGCGTGTGCAGCGGTCGCCGGCGATCATGAACGTCGCCGTGCCTTTGCTCCAGCATTCCCAATGGTTCGGACACTTGGCGCTTTCGCAGACCGTGTGCAGCTTGAGTTCGCCGAGCAGGTTGCGCGTCTGCGAAAACGTGTCGGACGTGGGCAGCTTGATGCGCAGCCATTCCGGCAAACGCGGGCGGGTTTTCAAATTGGCTTCGACTGTTTCCATTCAGAAAATTTTGACACGGATTTCACGGATTCGCACTGATTAAATTTTGCAAAACGTCCAAAACGAGTTTTTGAAACGGGTTTCTTGGTTTCTGCAAAATTCGAACCGGCATAATTCTGCCGGTGGCGGCCAGTCGTGCGCAGTTTTCAAATCAGCTTGCCCTGAATCCCGGTTCTGGCAGAATCAGGTTTCGGCGTTGAATTGTGGAATGGTCTTATTTTGCCTCGGTAGCTCAATTGGTAGAGCAGCAGACTCTTAATCTGTTTGTTGCGAGTTCAAGTCTCGCCCGGGGCACCATTTCAGAACTTTGCCGCATTTAATTCACTTGCACTCGACGCCCGAAATTCTGCTTTTTATTGGTCGCTTTCATCCGTTGCTGGTGCATCTGCCCATCGGAATGCTCGCGGCGCTCGCAGCGCTGGAAATCGCCGCGCGGCTGCCCCGTTTCAAAAATGCTGCCGCCAGCGCCGGGTTCATTCTCGCGCTCGCTGCTCCGCTTGCGGTGGTGACGGCGTTGTGCGGCTGGTTTTTGTCGCTGGCTGGCGGCTACGATGATGCGTTGCTGGCGTGGCACAAATGGCTGGGCACGGGCACGGCGGTGGCGGCAGTGGTTGCGGCAATTTTTTTTCAGCGCGGTAAAATCATCGCCTACCGCGTCAGTTTGTTTTTGACCGTCGCGCTGCTGATGGCGGCGGGGCATCTGGGCGGTTCGCTGACGCATGGGAGCGATTACTTGACACGCTACGCGCCGGAACCGATTAAAAAACTTCTCGGAATTTCCAGCTTAAAAAAAACGGCTGTGAACATTCCGTCAGCCGACTGGCGGCAGCGGCTGATTTTCACCGGGGTCATTGAACCAGTTTTTGAAAACAAATGCACAAGCTGCCATGGTGCGGAAAAATCCAAAGGCGGCCTGCGGCTCGACTCGTTCGCGGCGGTTTTGCGCGGCGGCAAAGACGATGTCGCCATCAAGCCCGGCCAGTCTGCGCAAAGCTTGCTCATTCAGCGCGTGCTGCTGCCGGCGGGCGACGACGACCGGATGCCGCCGGACGGCAAAGTCCCGTTGACCGCAGCGGAGGTCGCGCTGCTGAAATGGTGGATTGATGCCGGTGCACCCGAGACAAATTTGCTTGGCCAGTTGTCTCCGCCAGCGGAAATTGTCGCGGCGCTCCCAGCCAGATGAAACACATTCCGGATTGAATTAAGGCCGGCTGACAGCCAAAATGTATTTGTGAACCGCCGCATTCAATTTGTCCTGCTGATTCTGCTTCTGGTTGGATTAAAAATTTCCGCGCAAGGCACGGCGTTTACTTATCAGGGTCGGCTGAACGACGGCGGCGTGCCCGCCAATACGAACTACGATTTTCGTTTCACGATTTACGATGCCGTGACCAACGGCAACCAAATCAGCGCGCAGTTGACCAACTTCGCCGTGGTCGTGAACAGCGGGCTGTTCAACGTCACGCTCGATTTCGGCACGAACATTTTCGCTGGCAACAACCGCTGGCTGGACATCGGCGTGCGCGCCATCGGCGTCACCAATTTCACCGCGCTCTCTCCGCGCCAGCCGGTGCTCCCCACGCCGTATGCGATTTTCGCGGCGGGCGCAAGCAACCTGATAGGCTACTTGCCCGCGACCCAAATCACCGGCACGCTGCCGTCGGCGCAAATCTCCGGCACTTACTCTGGTGCGGTGAATTTTGTGAACGGCTCGAACACTTTTTCCGGCACATTCACCGGCAATGGCGCGGCGCTGACCAATTTGAATGCCGCACAATTGACCGTCGGGACGGTCGCGGATGCGCGGCTCACGACGAATGTGGCCTTGTTGAACGCCAGCCAGACATTTACAGGTTCAAATAATTTCACCAACCGCGCGAACAATTTCACCGGCAGTTTTTTTGGCAACGGACTCGTCGGCTGGATTCCGGTGGCGGGTCCGACCGTGCAAGCGTTGCCTGACACCGGCTATTTGCTGACGAACAACGCGCAACTGACCACGGTGTTGCTGCCGACTTCACCTTTGCTCGGCGACATCGTGCGGATTTCCGGCGCGGGCGCGGCGGGTTGGCAGACCGGGCAGGGGACCAACCAGTCCATGCTCGGAAATTTTGTCAGTTATAAAAATTCCGTCTGGTCGGCATCTACGGCGGCGGCTGGTTTGTGGGATTGCCTCGCGGCTTCGGCGGACGGCGCGCTTATCTATGCCGGATTAAAAACCGCCGTCGGGATTTATGCCTCAACCGATTACGGTCGCACCTGGACGCAAACACCGTCCACGGCCACCGGCGTTTATGGGCTGGCGTGTGCTTCAAACGGCGGCAAAATTTATGCCTTTCCTTGGAACAATTACATCCAGTATTCCACTAATTTCGGAGCATCGTGGACCATCATGACGAGCAATAAGTTTAGCTGGGTTGCAGGCGCCTGTTCCGCCGACGGCACCAAAATTCTTGGCGCGGTCAAATCCGGCAATCTTTATCTTTCCACCAACACCGCCGCCAGTTGGAACATCGTTGCCTCCGGCATCCCCAGTTCAGGCGTGCAAAACTGGTCGGCCGTGGCCGCCTCTGCTGATGGCTCGCACTTGGCCGCCGCCATTTTCAACGGCGCGATTTATGTCTCCACCAACGCGGGTGCAAACTGGAGCAGCGGTGCGCCGACGGCCAACTGGACTGACGTGGTGATGTCCGGCGACGGCTCGAAGCTGGTCGCGACTGCCTTTGGCGGTTCCATCTACGCCTCCACCAACGGCGGCGCAAACTGGACCAACTCTGCCGCACCGACGGCCAACTGGAATTGCCTCGCGGCCTCTACTGACTGCTCGCGCTTGGTGGCCGGCATCAGCAACGGCGTGATCTACGCTTCCGTCAACTTTGGCGCAAGCTGGTCGGCGCTCGCCGGTTCGCCGAGCAATGCCTGGTCCGCCCTCGCCAGTTCCGCCGATGGCAATCATCTCGCCGGCGCGGTCAACAGTTCTGGCGGAAATATTTATTATTCCGGCAGCGCTGCACAAACATCTTCACTCGTCGGCACGAACGGATTCATCAGCGGCGGGCAGGGTTCGGCAGTGGAGCTTCAATACATCGGCAACAACCAGTTCATGCCCGTCAGCGCCGTCGGCACGATTTGGGCGAATTGAAAAAACCGTTGCGACTGAAAATTATTTGGCAAGTTCCGCCCGCAGTTTGGCGGCGATGGCCAGCAGCGCATCCGGCACGACGCTGGTGTTCGCGATGACCGGCATAAAATTAGTATCGCCGTTCCAGCGCGGGACGATATGGATGTGCAAATGTTCGGCGATACCCGCGCCTGCGACCTTGCCGATGTTGATGCCCACATTGAAGCCGTCCGGCTTCATGACCGCCGACAGCACATTGCTGCAACGCCGCACGAGTTTCCACAAATCGGCGAGTTCCTCGTCCGTGAGGCCGTTCAAATCGGGAACTTCCTTGTAAGGCACGACCATCAAGTGACCGCCGTTGTAGGGGTAACGATTCAGCAACGCAAAACAAGTCCGCTCGCGCACGACGACGAGATTGTCCACGTCGTCCGACGACTGCGCGATGCGGGCGAACAGACCTTCCTTGAGTTCCGGCTTCGGCGACAAAATATATTCGATGCGCCACGGCGCGTGGAGTGAGTCCATGCCAAGAAATTACCGCGCAGAAATTACGGGAACAAACTTAAAATCGCCGTTGCTGCGCGACCCGCTGCACCCGGCTCGCCGAGCGACGCAATGATTTTGGCAAGCTGCGCTTTGATTTGCGCTTGGTGCGCCGCGTTCTCCAACAACTCCAGCGCCGCGCGCGAAAGATTTTCCGGCGTCGCCTCGTTCTGGATGAACTCCGGATACACCGGCTCGCCCGCGAGCAGGTTCGGCATCGTCAGCGACTTCACCGTCACGATGCGTTTGGCGATTTGATACGTCAGCCACGACGTTTTGTAGAGCGTCACCGTCGGCACACCGAAGAACGCGCATTCCATCGTCACCGTGCCGGTCGAGGCCAGCGCGACATCGCTTTCCGCCAGCGCCCACGGTAATTCCCCAATCTGAATTTCCACTTCCGCACCAAGCGCTTTCGCGAGCGACACCAAGGCCGGATTCGGCAAAACCATTTTCGCTTTCGCCGTCGGCAATTTTTCCTGAATTGTTTTCAGTGCCGCGAGCATCGTCGGCAGATGCCGTTGCAATTCACTCTTCCGACTGCCCGGCAGCAACAGCACCGTCGGCACGGACGACTTTTTCTGGCTGCTCAATTCCTCCTTCCGCATGCGCTCCACCATCGGATGGCCGACGAACTCCACGCGGAATTGCGGCACCCGTTTTGCATACCACGCCTTCTCAAACGGAAAGATGCTCAACAGCAGATCATAATCGCGCGCCAGCTTGTCCGCGCGGCCCGGACGCGACGCCCAGACCTGCGGCGAGACGAACTGCACGATTTTCGGGTCCCACTTGGAAAACGGATTCTCGCGGACGTATTTTTTGATGGCCTGACCGAAGCGCAGATTAAACCCGCCGAAATCGATCCCGATCACCACGTCCGGTTTCCGCTCGATGGCGAGCGCGAGCAACTGATTGAAGAGCCGCCGGAACTTCAAAATATTTTTCAGCACATCCGTGATGCCGATGACCGAGTGCTGCGTCATGTCAAACGCCAGTTCCACGCCGGCGGCGGACATCTTCGTGCCGCCTGCGCCGAAGAATTGCGCGTCCGGCAACTGACCGCGCAAGGCGGACACCAATTCTGCCGCGAGCAGATCACCACTCGCCTCACCGGCGATGAGCATGAAGGTTTTCGGCTTCAAGACTTTTGATTCTGAATCTGCCGCGTGATTTCAAACGCCAAGTCCAGCGCGCGTTTGCCAGCTTCGCCACTGACCATCGGGGTTTGCTGCGCGCGGACGCATTCGACGAAATGTTGCAGTTCCAGTTTGAGCGGTTCGTCTTTGTTGATGGGCACGGGCTCGCGCACGATTTTGCGTCCGGCAAATTCGCTGACAATGGCGGAGTCTTTGCCGATGCCGAGCTTGGCGGCGAGAATCTTTTTGATGAACGGCGTTTCTTCCTCGCCATCGCGCGCGACGCGATAAAGAAATCCTTCCTGCACACGGTAATCGAGCGAGATGTAGCAGGGATTGGTCGGGCCGCTGAACACGCGAATCTTGCGCATGCGTTCGGGGCTGATGCGGCTGACGGTGAGATTGGCGATGCAGCCGTTGGCGAAACGCAGGCGCGCGTTGGCGATGTCCTCGTTCTTGCTCAACACGGGAATGCCCACGCCCTCGACGCTGACGACGGGCGATTTGACGAACGCGAGCACGATGTCGAGATCGTGAATCATCAGATCGAGCACAACGCCGATGTCCATCGAGCGGGCAGGGTAGGGCGAAAGGCGATGGCATTCGATGAACTTGGGTTCGGTCGCGGCGGTCTGGAGAAATTTGAAAACCGGATTGAACCGCTCGACGTGACCGACTTGGAGAACGAGATTTTTCTGAAGCGCGAGTTCGCAGAGTTCGGCAGCCTGCGCGGATTCGCTGGTCATCGGTTTCTCGACGAGCACGTGTTTGCCAGCGGCGAGCAGTTGCTTGGCGATTTCGTAATGCGTGGTGGTGGGCGTGGCAATGTTCAGCGCATCGCTGGCGGCAGCGGCTTCGGCAACGGAAGCAAAAACTTTTAATTTATGTTTCGCGGCGATGTTGCGGGCGGTTTCGGCGTGGGCGTCGTAAATGCCGGTGAGTTCAACCTCGCCAGCGGCGTGGAGTTCGGAATAGATGCGGGCGTGATGTTGACCAAGCGACCCGGTGCCGAGCACGGCGACTTTGACTTTTGCCATGCGCGAAGTTTGCCAGCTAACGGCGAAAACTGAAATCAGAAATGTCTCGCGACTGCAGGTAACTTTGGACTTTTAACTTTGGGCGTTTGAATCATAAACTTTGCGCGTGCCAGTTCTGACTTACATCATCGTTGCGATTGCGGCGTATCTGCTCGGCTCGATTCCTACGGGATTTCTCGTGGCGAAGGCGAAGGGGATAGACATCCGCAGCGTGGGCAGCGGGAACATCGGCGCGACGAACGCGATGCGCGTGCTCGGCAAACCGGCGGGAATTTTCGTGCTGCTAGCGGACGCGGCGAAGGGGTTTGGCGCATGTTATCTTGGTGCGTTTCTTTGTATTTATTTTGCTCCCCATTTCATGATGATTACATCAAATGGCAATGTAAGTGTTCCACTCGAACAGTTTGTGCCTTCGATGGAAGAACGATTTGCAATTATCGCCGGCATTTGCGCCGTGCTTGGCCACAACTACACCTGCTGGCTGAAGTTCAAGGGTGGCAAAGGCATCGCGACGACAGCGGGCGTTTATCTTGCGCTCGCGCCGTGGGCGGTGCTGGTGGGATTGGTCGTTTTCATTTTGGCGGTGCTGTTCACGAAATATGTTTCGGTCGGTTCCATTGCAGCGGCCATTGCGCTGCCGGTGACAGTTTGGATCATGACGCCGCAAAATATATTTCTCGGCATCGTCTCAACGGCGCTCGGTGCGCTGGCGATTTACAAACACAAATCAAATATTCACCGACTCATGGCGGGAACGGAAAATAAGCTCGGCAAAAAAGCCGCAACCCCGGAGAAAACGAAATGAGAATCACCGTCCTCGGTGCAGGCGCGTGGGGCACGGCGCTCGCCAAAATTTTGCAGGAGAACGGCAATGCCGTGACGCTTTGGGACAAAGACGGCGAGTTGCTGCAACACGTCCAGCGCGGGAAAAATGAAAAGTATCTGCCCGGCGTTGCGCTGCCGTCTGATTGGAAAACGCAAACGGATTTCAAGTCGGCCATCGGCGGCGCGGAATGCGTGGTGCTGGCGATTCCGTCGCAGGCGTTCCGCGAAGTGTCGGGAAAATTAAAAGGTCATCCGGGAATTTTTCTCAGCGTCACGAAAGGAATTGAATTTGAAACCGGCGACACGATGAGCCGCATTTTGCGCGAGCAAGCGCCAGCGGATCGCGTCGCAGCATTGTCCGGTCCGAGTTTTGCGCGTGAAGTTGCGCTGGGAATTCCCACGACGATTGTCTGCGCGTGCGAGAGCGACGGCACGGCCAAAACGGTTCAGGGACTTTTTCATCGCCCCGAATTTCGCATCTATCGCAGCACGGATGTTATCGGCGTAGAATACGGCGGCGCGCTGAAAAATGTCATTGCCGTTGGCGCGGGTGTAGGCGATGGACTCGGCTACGGCGACAACACCAAAGCTGGTTTAGTTTCCCGCGCGCTTTCGGAAATACGTCGGCTCGGCGTGGCGTGTGGCGCGAAGCCGGAAACTTTTAACGGCTTGAGCGGTCTTGGTGATTTGATGCTGACGTGTTTTTCAAAACAAAGTCGCAACCGTGATTTAGGCGAGCGACTCGGTCGCGGCGAGACGATTGAAGCGATTGTCGCGTCGAATCCAAAGTTGGCGGAAGGTTATCCCACCGCGCGTTCAGCGCACCGGTTAGCCAAGGAAAAAGGCGTGGCGACGCCCATCATTGACGAAGTGCACGCGATGCTTTACGAGGGAAAAAATCCGAAGCTCGCTGTCCGCGATTTGATTTCGCGCGCGTTCAAGGCGGAGGATTAAAATTCTTGCTCTTGTTTTGGTGGCGGGCATAATAGTCCGGCCTTGACGCAAGCCGAGTTCAGCTTACGAAAGACGGTTTTTTGAGTCATCGGCAAGTTTGGTGGATGGGGTCTTAGCTCAGTTGGTAGAGCGTCTCGTTCGCAATGAGAAGGTCAGGAGTTCGAGCCTCCTAGGCTCCACCAGCCTTCGCTTGATGGTAGTGAAAGCGAAGGCTGCCGCGCCAAGAGTTACGGCTTGGCAAGCCCGCAAGGACAAACGCAATTCTTCCAGTTAAATTTTCTCCATGCCTTCACGCCATTTCGAAGCCGTAATTTTTTCCGCCAAGGCCGCCGTCGCGACCGTGGTAGCGGCCTGGGGCTACCAATTAATTGCGCTGCCCGGCGCGCCGTGGGTGGCGGCCGTCTCTGCCGTGCTGGTGACGCAGCCGGATTTGCATTCCTCATTCAATACGTCGCTGATGCGCGTCGTCGCCAACCTTGCCGGCGCATTTGGCGGCGCGGCACTGCTGGCCGCCACCGGACAACCGATTCTCGCGATGGCAATCGGCGTGCTGGCTACTGGACTGATTTGCTATCTGTTGAAACAGGACGATGCGCTGCGTCCCGCCTTCGTCGCCGTCATCATCGTGACGCTCATCGGCGGCGGGAACGAATGGCGTAGTTCGCGCGATCGCGTCGCTGCCGTCATCATCGGTTGCGTGTGCGCACTGGCGGTGGGATTTTTATTCGACAAACTTTCCCGCGTGGCCGGGACATCGCGAAAGAAAGGTGGCGGTGAACCTGAACCTTCGGAATAATTTCACCATGAAGTCTTCGTTAAAAAACAAATGGGTGCTCATCACCGGGGCGTCCAGCGGATTCGGCGCGGCGGCCGCCACCGCTTTTGGCGCGCATGGTGCAAAACTTTTGTTCGGCGCCCGCCGGGTTGACCGCTTGGAAAAAGTGGCCACACACGCCAAAAAATCCGGCGCGGCGGCGGCACATTTTCACGAGTTGGACGTTTCCCAAACCGGGAGCGTCGAGGCTTTCATGGCGTGGGCGAAAGCAAAATTAAAATCCCGGACGCTCTACGTTTTAATTAACAATGCCGGCGGCGCACACGGGCTGGACTCGGTCGCCACCGGCAAGGACGCCGATTGGGAAACGACTTTTCAAACCAATGTGCTCGGCCTGTTGCGCGTGACGCGCGCCGCGCTGCCGCTCATGCCACCGCACGCGGGCGCGAGCATCATCAACATCGGTTCTATCGCCGGACGCACGGCCTACGCAGGGGCTTCGGCGTATTGCGCGGCGAAGGCGGGCGAACTGCAAATCACCCGCGTGCTGCGGCACGAACTTTTGGGCACGGGCATTCGTGTCGGCACGATTGATCCGGGTCTCGCGGAGACGGAATTTTCCACGGTGCGCTTCAAGGGCGACAGGCAAAAGGCCGCCGAAGTTTATGTCGGTATGAATCCACTGACCGCCACTGATATTGCGGAAACCATCGTCTGGGTCGCCAGCCGACCGCCGCATGTCAACATTGATGAAATTCTTGTGAAGCCGACGGATCAGGCGGAGATTGGAAAAGTTTTTCGCCGCCCAAAAAAATAATTTTTATTTTCAGATGCCGCGGTTTGCGCGCCAGAGCAGCACCGCGCCTACGGCCTGAAAGATAAAATTGGGCAGCCAGAAAATGAGATGCGGATAAAATTCCGCGTGCGCCGCCAGCGACTGCCCCAGCATGATGAAGGCGTAATACACCAGCACCAGCAGCAGCGCGATAGCGATACCGATGTTCGTCTCGCGCCGGTGGACGCGGATGCCCAGCGGAATACCAACCAGTGTGAAGCCGAAACATGCAAACGAAAACGCCACCTCGCGGTTCATCGCCACGCGCACCGGCTCGGTGAAATCGCCGGGCTGCTGGCGCAATGACTTGAGTTGCGCGCGAAATCCGTCCGGCGTATTCGTGCCGACGGGCAGGCGCAGGTTTTCCAGGTTGCGCAGTTCCTGCCGCAGTTGCAGATACGTCATGTCGTTGATGTTCGGCTTGTTGACGTGGTTGGTGGCGTCGCTCATGCTCAAGTTCAAAGTCAGCGTCGGGAAATTCTGAATGACATCGCCGTGGTCGGGCGTGGATACACTGGTCGCATCCACCAAATCAAGGATCAACTGATTGTTCGCGCGGTCCGGGTGAAGCTGACCGCTCGGCGCGCGCAACGTCGTGTCCACATTCGTCTCGTTTTGCAGCCGGTAAATCATTACGTTTTGCAGTCTGCCGCCGTCATTTTTTTGAACGTAGAAAATGTAGCCCTTGAAATCGGTGATGAAGCGGCCTTCCGGCAGTTGCGCGTTGACGATTTCCGCACGCAAGTCGCGGATCAGCCCGAGATAGGCCACGCGGCAGCGCGGGCCGAGATCCAGATTGAACCACGCGCTCAAGGTGCAGCAAAACAAACTCAGCAGCAGCACCGGCATGATGAGCGACAGCAAACTGACGCCGCTCGCGCGCGCGGCGGTCAATTCCTGATCCGCACTGAAGCGACCAAAAACCAGCAGTGTGGCCGTGAGCATTCCCATGGGCAGCGCAAACACCCAGACGAACGGAATCAAATAGACTATGGCTTTCACCATCAGCCACGGGCTGACGTGGCTGCTGGCGAGCAGTGTGAGAATTTCCCGCAGCGCGTTGCCGATGAGGAGCACGGCGGTGAACACCGTCACGGTGAGCAGCAGCGTGACGAAGACCTGGCCAACGAGATATTTTTGGAGTGTTTTCAACGGCGATGCCGCGCGCAAAGTGACCGATTTATCGCTAGGAGAAAAGCCAATTCATCCGCAGAAAATGTTGGCTAATGAAAATGTGAAGTGGTGGCAGGAGCCGGAATTGAACCGGCGATTCAATTCCGTCCCTTTTGAAGTGATAAAAGCATTGATTCTATTCGTCTTTGTATCTTGACAAACTTCCCTGTATGTCTTACTCTGTGTCTTACTTATGGCATACGTTTGGAAACATCCCAAGTCTCCGTTCTGGACTGGCATCTATCGTGACGACCAAAACCAGTGGCGAAAAAAATCCACCAAGAAAACCGCCAAGACTGCCGCGCTTGCGGTTGCTATCGAATGGGAACGGGCGGGCGGAATGGGACGCGATAGGATTCTCACCGAGGCAATCAGCCGCGAAGTCATCGGCGGCATCCTAGAACGCACCAGCGGCGAGACGTTGCGCCAGTCCACCGTGCGCGAGTTCTGCGCCGAATGGATGAAGGGCAAAACAAACTCACGGCAAGCGGGCACGGCGACGCGCTATGAGGCATCTGTTAAGCGGTTCAACGATTATTTGGGCGTCAAAGCTGACCGGCCAATTTCCGCCGTAACGCCGCACGATTGCCAAAAGTTTTACGACCGCCTTGCCGAAACGAAACTTGCGCCCGCCACAATGCGCGTGGAAATGAAAACAGTAATTTCCATGTTCAACTATGCCCGTCGTCTTGGACTCATTCCAACGAATCCCGCCGCTGCGGTGCAATTGCCAGACCGCATCAAACAGGTTAAACGCAAAGTGTTCACGCCCGCCCAAGCGCAAATGCTGATTGACGCGGCAAGCGATGAATGGAAAACCGCTATCCTGCTAGGCTATTACGCCGGACTCCGCTTGTCTGATTGCGTCACGCTCACTTGGCAGGCGGTGGATTTGGCGGGCAATAAACTTGTCGTGGAAACTCACAAAACCGGCGAGACGTTGGAAATCCCGTTGCACCCGTCGCTGGAAAGCCATTTGAACAATCTAGCGGGCGATACTACCGGCGCAATCTGCCCCGGCCTTGCTGCCGTGCCTGTTGGTGGGCGTAGCGGACTGTCCAAGCAATTTCTCGCCATAATGAAGCGGGCAGGGATTGGCAATGATTCCGTGGACACTGGCGGGCAACGGCAGCTTTCCCGTCTGTCATTCCACGCGCTCCGGGCGTCGTTCAACAGCGGACTTCACAACAAGGGCGTGGATCAGGAATTGCGCCGCAAACTCACTGGCCACAAATCCGACGCCATGAATGACCGCTACACCCAGACGGAAATTAAAACCATGCGTGACGCCGTGAATAAATTGCCGAGTTTGAAAGTTTAGAAAAATGAAACAGAAACTAGGAATCAACGTCCCCCGCGTATGTATGCCGCAGCGACATGGTAAAAAGTTGGCTGAAAGACTCGGTTTTAACGTCGAGGAATATGTGCTGCTCTGGTATTTGGCGGTAAATGTAACGCCAACATACGACGAAGCATGGCAAACAAAATTGCTGGCAACCATTGGAAGAAAACCAAAAGAAGCCGCGCGACTAATCCTCGCTATCCGCAACTATAAAGACCCGAAGCGGGATAACCCAATCCGCAAAGTTTTACTCGACAATAAAGCAAGCCCACCGAACTGGATGCTTAAGGACGTAGAGATTGCCAGTTTAGTATGCCAGCGAACCAATCAAAGCAAACTCGCGGGCAAAGCATTTGAAAAGCTTGTCGAAAACGTCCAGAAAACCCGTCAGGCACTCGCAAAACAATATCCGCTTCCCAAGGGGAAAATTTAGGGCAGCTTCATTTTCCCCTTCAACTTCTAGGAATTTCGTCGCCTCTCGCCGAATGTAGGGCGTGACGAAAAAACTAAACCAAAACGATTGCGACGCGGGCGCAACGCCAAGCAACATCACTCCCGCTTTCACTCGCTTCCCGCGTCCCGGCCAGCGCGAGCCATACTCCGGCCTGTGCAGGACACAACTATTCTCGCTTATCAAATCCGGGCGAGTAAAAAGCCACTCACTCAGAATGCCCGGCGCAACGCGCGGCGTGCGGCTGATTGATTGTGCAAGCCTACGCGCGGCCATTGAAAGTTTCGACGACGACCAACAACAGGGAGGGAACGCGCAATGAAACTTCCAGCCAGAACCGAAACGGCAATTTCAGCGGCAGACGTGAAACGCGCTCACGAATTGGATGCGAAAATCAAGCGGCACATCGCGGACACAAAAGAGTTTTTTGCCGAATTCCCAAAAGACAGTTTGCCGTCGAACTGGATTGACGAGTCTGGATTTAAGCAATTCATCAAATCGCGCGGCATAATGCTCACGGAAGCTGATGAAGTTGCATTGCTGGTTTTCTCCATCACCTTTAATGCGGGAGGAGCTTTGTCACCTGAAACGATTTTAGACCTGCTACGGCAGGGCAACCCCGCCAGAAAGGATTTGGTGAGCGCGTGAAAAAGTTTTTGCGATTCTCGCGGGCGTCAGGTTCAACCCGGCGTAAAGTGGAACAAATCATCCGGCGTGGCGAACGCGCCACACGTCGCCAACTTATTGCAGTCCGCCGACGGACATTGCAGGAAGGGGGACTTTGTGAAACTTGAAAAACCACCGGCCAACGGTTTCAAGATGCCCGTGCGGAAAGGCGCGGCGATTCAACCGCAAGATGCGGATGCCATTCTGCTTAAACTTTACAGAGGATTGAGCCGGGACAAACTTGAACTCGCTGCAATAGATCAGAACAAACGAATTGATGAACTAACAAATCGTGACGACACGACAACCAATACGGGCAACGGTTTGCCGGATTTGATTGATGCTGCCGATTTTTTGGCCGCGCCGATTGCGCCACCGCCGGAACTGATTGCCGGAATTTTGCATCTCGGCTCAAAACTGGTTTTGGGCGGAGGCTCGAAAAGTTACAAGACCTGGGTTTTGCTCGACTTGGCAATTTCCGTTGCCACTGGCGCGGACTGGATTGGACGCACGACGGCGCAAGGCAAAGTCCTTTTCGTGAATTTTGAGATTCAGCCACACGCATGGCAGCGGCGCATTAAAGAGGTTGCCCACGCTAAAAAAGTCGAGATTAGCACCGGCATGATTCACCTTTGGAATCTGCGCGGCCATGCTGCCGACTTCAAAAAACTCATTCCGAAAATCATTGAACGCTGTCGCGCGGAAAACTTCGCGCTAATCATTCTTGACCCGATTTACAAACTTTACGGCGGGACGGATGAAAATGCCGCTGGCGACGTGGCTGAACTTTTGAACTCGCTTGAAAATATGGCGACGGAAACGGGCGCGGCCATCGCTTTCGGCGCGCACTTTGCCAAAGGCAACGCGGCGGGCAAGGAAGCGATTGACCGCATCAGCGGCAGTGGTGTTTTCGCGCGCGACCCGGATAGTCTTTTGATTTTTACCAAGCATGAAGACGACAGCGCATTTGTGGTTGAACCGATTCTTCGCAACTTCGCGCCCGTCGAGCCATTCGGCGTGCGCTGGGAATTTCCCTTGATGCACCCCGACGACGACCTCGACCCGGCCAAGCTGAAAAAAGTTGGCGGACGGAAGCCGGAACACTTGCCCGCTGATTTGCTCGAAATACTACCGGCGGAAGGCATGGAAAGTGCCGAATGGCAGACCAAAGCGAAAAGCGAAGGAATTAGCCGGGCGACATTTTTCCGGCTCCTCAAAGCGTTGAAAAAGGCCGGGAAAATCCACGCGGAAGCCGAAACCGGCAAATGGCAACCGAATTTGAAACATGAAAGCGCATAGTCTCATAGTCTCAAAACTATTTTCGCCAATGTTCACAAGGTTTTTGTGCATAGTCTCAAAAGTCTCAAATCTAAATATGATACTCAAAGTCTCATAGTCTCATATCCCTTTAGGGTATGAGACATGAGACAGCGACAAAAATAAGGACAATTCTGAAATGATACTTCCCACCCGCCAATTTATCCGCGCAGGCCAGCGTCACGCATACCGCAAGGGAACGCGGGAGCAAATAGACCAGCGGCGCGGATTCGTCGCCCGAATGCTAGACGCTGGCAAAACCAAGACGCAAATCCACCGCGCCGTCAGGAATAAATTCAACATCCAATGGCGTCAGACAGACCGTTATATTGCTTTTGTCACCGGCACAAATACCGGCTCGAATACAAGGCTTACTGAAATGCACGCCGATTTGCTCCTAATCTGCGGTGACAGCATGAAATGACGTTTTCGCCATTTTTCAACCCGCGCAAAAATTCTGCCAATTTGCCCGCGCTAAATGGCTCGCACGACGCGCGCGCGTAGGCATCAAAAGTTGCACTTGTATCTGTTTGGCATCGGTGGTTGAATCGTCAGTATCGGTTAAAACCAGACCAGAAAACACACAACATCCAATTTGCGGCTTCGGCTGCTGTCTGAATCGAAACTGGTAATTTCACAAGCAAGACAGCGTTTGAAGCACGCCCAAAGCTGGGCGTGCCGAAAGCGTTCTTGCAAGGCATACCAGTGCCTGATTCAGGGCGTGAGTAAGTGCGCCCTTTTTATTGGCAGCGGAACCGGCGACGCAAGCGGGGAATTATGAAAACAAAAATCATTGCGGTTCTAGCGGCGGTCATGGCTTCACTCGGCTGGCACGCCCACGGGCAGACATACGACACGAACAACGAAGTTGTTCAAACTTTTGCCGGTTCAGGTTTTTCCGGCTATGTGGACGGCGTTGGCCAGTTGACGATGTTCAATAATCCAAATGCGATTGTCGCCGACACGCACAGCAACCTTTTTGTTTGGGATTCCGGCAATTACAGAATAAGAAAAATTGCGCCAGATGGGACGGTGACAACTTTTGCGGGCGGTGGTAGCAATATGCCCGGAACGGGAACAAACGCCAATTTGACGACGTGGGGCATCGGTGCTTTGACGATTGATAGCAGTAACACACTTTGGGCGGTCTCTGGGGCAAAACAATTTTCAGAACTGGAGGCCACTGGAAAATTGGCAGAACTTGAAACACCAAAAATTGTTACCGCTGAAAATAAAAATTTGGATTTGCAGTTCAACTTGCCGCGCCAGGGCGTTTCGCTGCTACTGCTGACACCGAATAATTGAATCAATTATTGCCGCAAATTTTTCGCCAAAAAATCCGTCACCAACGGCCGCAAATCCTTTTGAGCGGGCTGCAAATCAAACGTGTGCGCCGCATTCGTGACGGCTTCAAAATGATGCACCACGCCGCTGCGTGTCAGCGTCTGGTCGAATAATTCCGATTGCTGGATGCTCACTGTGGTGTCCGCCGTGCCGTGGCAGATTAAAATCGGAACGGAATTGCTCCGCACATAAGTCACCGGCGACGCTGCGCGATAAAGTTCAGGCGCTTCAGCAAACTTTTTTTCCAGCATCGTCACGTCGTGATAACTGCCGATGTCCGCGATGCCGTAAAGATCCACGCAACATTTCACCGCGCACGAAACGTCGCCGAACGGCGCTTGCGGATCGAGTCCGTCGGCGGGTGTCGTGAGCGCGACCATCGCCGCGAGATGCCCGCCCGCCGAACCGCCGGCCACGCCGATGCGGTCGGCGTCTACGCCAAGATGATCCGCGTTTTTGCGCAGCCAGCGCACGGCGGTTTTGCAATCCCACAAATTTGTCGGCCACACGGCCTGTTTTCGGTCGGACAAAATGTAATCAATGCTCATCATCACATAGCCGTTGCGCGCGAGCGTGCTGCACACGCTGACTTCGCGCTTCGCATCGCGCACGCCGCTCGACCAACCGCCGCCGTGAATCCACACCAGTGCGGGCAGTTTTTTGTCCGCCGGCATCGTCGCCGGAAAATACAAATCCGCTTTTTCTTTTCGATCGCCGTCGAGATACACGATTCCCTTTTCCACACGCACGCCGCTCAAATCCACGGACGCAGATTTGTTTTCGGCGGATTGCGCGAAGCTGTTGCCGACGAAAATTCCGGCCAGAAAAATTGCCATTAAAAGTTTTTTCATCCGAAAATTATTTTGCCGCCGCCGTTTCGTCTTTCAAATGTTTTCCGAAAAACTCAAAAACCAGCGGACGCAAATCACGTTGTTTCGGCTGCAAATGAAAGGTGTGCGGCGCGTCCGGAACGATGACGAATTGATGTTCCGCGCCAACTTTCGTCAGCGCCGCGTCGAGCGTCTGGCTTTGCGTGACGGGCACGACGGCGTCCGCCGTGCCGTGGACGAGCAAAATCGGCGGCGCGTCTTTGCGCGCGTAAGTCACCGGCGACGCCTTCACATAAAGCTCCGGCGCTTCGGCGCGCGTTTTGTTGAACATCTTCATGTCGTGATAATTCATCAAATCCACCGCGCCGTAAAAATCCACCGCGCAAGTCACGGCCGACGAAACGCCGCCGTTCGGTTCCGGCAAATCAAATCCGTCCTTCGGCTGCGTGAGCGCAAGCATCGTCGCGAGATTGCCGCCGGCGGAGCAGCCGATGACGCCGATGCGATTCGGATCAATCTGCAGGCG
This sequence comes from uncultured Verrucomicrobia subdivision 3 bacterium, assembly GCA_903878805.1. GTDB lineage: Bacteria > Verrucomicrobiota > Verrucomicrobiia > Limisphaerales > UBA11358 > UBA11358. The sequence goes on along the minus strand of CAIRJF010000017.1, from coordinate 17,238 downwards.
CTCCGCATTTTTGCGCAGCCAGCGCACCGCCGCCTTCGCGTCATAAACCGCCTGCGGCCACGTCACGTCGCCGGCCTTGCGGCGCAGTTTGTAGTTGATGCTCATGCAAACGTAATTTTGCAAAACAAGATTCGTGGCGATGTTCATTTCGCGCGGACGCGCCTTGTCGCCGTCGTTGAACCCGCCGCCGTGAATGATGAGAATCGCCGGCAACTTTTTGTCTTTCGGCAGTTGCAGCGGAAAATACAAATCCGCTTTTTCCGCACGGTCGTCGCCGAGATACGGCACGTTCGCTTCCACGCGCACATTCGTCGGATAAACCGGCGGCGCAAATTTTCCTTTCGCCGGTGCGGGTTCCTCGATGTCGTTCGTCGCGGTTTGCGCGCGGGCGATAAGACCGGCAAACAAAAAAATGTAGAGCAATTTTTTCATGGAATTTTCAGTCGCCTTTTTCGCCGGGCAAACGCTTGTCCGCGCTCGCGCTTTCGGCGTGGTCAAAATAATCTGCGAGCGAATAAATTTTTTCGTTCAACGATTTCATCGTCGCGAGCAGCGGCGCGTAAGGTTCGTAACGATTGTTCACAATGCCCTTGTTGGAATCGCGGTTTGACGGATCCACGCCCTTTTCCTCCGGGTCGTTGTCGGAATAACGAAACCAGTGCCAGCCGACACAGACTTTTGACTCCAGCAAACCAAGCGCAAAATTTTGGTAAAAAATTCCGCGCTCGCGCTGCGATTTGACGAGCCAGCCCGCGCCGCCGGTGTTCGCCAAACCGGAATCCGCGGCCTTCGCATACCATTCGGTGATGAGAACCGGCCGACCGGATTCGCGCGCCCACATCTGCATCGTCGCCGCGTCCGGCGTCCACGCGCGGTAATAATTCATCGAGACCACGTCCACAAATGGCCCGCAGGCGCGGAACAATTCTGGCTTCGCGATGTCCACCGCGTAAAAGCGCGAGCCGAGAAAAAGATGGTTCGGATCGTATTTTTTAATCGCGTGCGCCACGGTGGAAAAATATTTTTCGGCGACGAACGCGAGAAAATCACTTTCGTCTTTTGCGGTCACATTGTGAACGGTCGCGCTTGCGCCGTGCCGTGATTGCAAAAATTTCAGCGCCGCAAGGTGGCCGGCGTCCGTTTCCGGTAACGCGAGAAAATTCGTCAGCGCGTGTTTCGGAAACGGCATTTCGTTGTCGGAAAAATAACCCAGCAGCCACGGGTCATTTTTGTTCGCCGCGAGCGGTTTCGCGTAGTCGTTGCAATATTTTTCAAACTGTGGATCGAAGACAAAAATGCAGTCGTTCGGATAGCCGACGTGGCCGGGCTGCATGTGCGTGCCGCCGCGAATTTTGCCGTAGCCCGCCATGAAACCAAGCAAACGCGTGTAGGCGAGATGCGGTTTGGCGGCGGATAAAAAATCGTCCTCGCTCCACGCGCCCGTGCCGTTGAAGCCGTTTGTGTGCAGCAATTCCGCCGTCGCCAGCGCCCAGCCGGATTTGTTGCCGAAGTTTTTGTCCAGCACCAATTCCGCGCCCGGCGCGGCGATGGTTTTGACCGAGGCCACGCCGGCGTTCAAAAACAAACCGCCGGCGGGATCCACGAGCCACCAACGGTCGCCGATTTTTGCGGTGTGAAAAAAGCCGGTGGCATTTTCCGTGCGCCCGAGTAAACCGCCAAATTGGTCGATACCGGCGTCCGGCGCGAGCGCGGGCAAATCGTCGAGCGTGCGGGCGGTGAAATTTTTCCATTGCGCGTCCGGCTTGGTGGCGACCGGCACGGAAATTTCCGCGCGCACCGGCAAAAGCGGCAGCAGCGCGGAGACGAGCGCGCACGCCAGTTTGATTTTTGCCGGAAATTTCATTGCCTCAATTATGACACGCGGAAAGTTTTTGCCATCGGAACATTCGTTCTGTGCGCTCACGGCGAGACGACGCGATAAAATCGCTGCGGAAAATTCGTCACGTCAAAATTTGTCCAATTCCACGCGCCGCCGGTGCTGAAAAAATTCGTGGTGAGATTCAGCCAGTTTGTGTCCGCGAGATTCGTGGTTGCCTGCACGCGCAGTTGATTGTTCGCCAGGCCGGAAAAATTAAAAACAAGGCTGCCGTTTGTTTTCGCCGAAATTCCCGTGATGGCCGGCGCGTTCGTGGCGGCCATGACGAGCCGCAGGCGTGGGCCGCTGCCGCTTTCGGTAGTGGCGATTTGCACGCCGTCGGGCTGCACGTCGCCGGTGGTCAGCGCGGGCAACGCCACGTCCCAGCGCGGATCTTGCACGATGAGAATGGAAAAATCCTGATTCGTCTGGCCGCGCAAAAAATCGGTGAGGTCAATTATTTTTTCCGAGACCGTTGTCGTCGTCACGACGATTTGCCCGACGATGCTGGCGTTTGTGCCGACGCCTTGAATCACGCTGTTCGTGATTTTTGCGCCGGCGGGAATATTCTGGCGCAAATTCGGCGCGCTGCTCCACGTCACGGCACTTTGCGTCCAAGCGGTGTTCGTCAAAAAATAAACATGCGCCTGGGCCACGCAATTGCTCGTCGCGCACGCGGCCGGCAGCGACAGTAAGGCGAATTCGATGCCGGCGAAATTAGTTGTCGGTAGATGAAATTTCATCAGCGCGGCGCGGCGGTTCGCGGTGCTGGCGGAATCGTTGCGCGCGGTCATCGTCGTGGCGGAACCGTAATTTACATTTTTGTTCGCGCCATCGCGCACTTCGGCGTCGTCGCTCGCAAAAATAATTTGCTCGGCCTGTTGCGGCCGCGCGGGCGCGGTGAGGAGCCAGACGGTGTTCGCATTTTGCGGCGCGGCAACAACAGAATTCGCGGGCAAATTAGTCCAGAGCAAACCGCTGCCGTAATTTGTTTCGCTGACTTCTTCGAGCAAAATGTGATTCGACGCCGGCAAGTTCAACGCGCTCAAATCAAGATTCAACGACACCGCGCTCGCGGTGCTGTTCGCGGAAAAAAGATGGTAGCACTGCGTCGCCGGATCGTAGCTGGCGTGCGTTTCCAAACTGGCCGCGCCGGAACTTTCGGTGACTTTGAGGCGCGTGCGACCGGCGGCAAAACCTTTGTTGAAGAGGCGATAGACTTCGCCGCCTTTGCTGATACCGCCGATGTTGTAAGGCGAATTCGTGTTGTCCACATAGAACATCGCGTTTTTTTGCACCGGATAACTTCCGGCGTAACCGACCTGGCTGAATTTGAAGGCGTAAAGTTCGCTCGCCTGATTCGTCAGCAGCTCGTTGCAAATCGAGCCGAGGTCGGCGTATTCGGTCGGCGTGTCGAGCGTGTTCGTGAGGTTGTCAAAATTCGCAGCAGTGTGCGTGTTGAATTCCGTGATGACGGCGGGCAGCGGCGTTTCCGGCGACATCGTGGATTGCAAATCGGCGTTCAGCGTCGCGAGATCGCTGCCGAAAGTTCCGGGCGAACTGTCGTATTGATGATAATCGTATTTTTGAAACAGCAAAAAATTCGGATTCGATTGGCCGAGAAAATTCACATGACGATTCGTGACCATTTGCAAACCCCAATCTGACCAATGCCCGACCGCGCCGCCGGCGAGCGTGGGCGCGAGGACGACGGGCGAAAGCGTTTTGCCGTAAAGTGAATTTACATCCGCGAGCGCGTTGGAAATCGCGTCGGACGCGAATTGCAGGCGCAACAGAAAGTTTGTTTGCGTCGGGCCGCCGCTGGCGTTCGGCTCGTTGTAAATTTCAAAACGCTGCACGTCAAAATAGCAGCCAAGATAAAACGCCTGCGCGTAGTAGTGATGCCACAAGCCCCAAAGGTCCGGCCAGTCGTTCGTGTCGGTGATGGGAAACGTGGATTGCGACGCGGTGATTTGCGCGCAAATTTGGATGCCGAGGTTGTGCAACGCCGTGAGCGCGGGCGCGACGAGGATGTGGTTGACGGGATAAAGATCGTTGCTGTTGTAATTGTTCGTGATGGACGACCACGGAATGTAATTCGGATTGAACTGGTTGGTGTGCATCGCCGCGCGACACGCGAGAAACGAGGCTTGGTTGCTTACGCCGACGAGTCCGGCGGCGGCGGCGATGGTTCCGGCGGATTCAATCTGGCTCGGCGAAATGAAAATGCGCGCGCCGTTCACGCCAGCGTAACGCCACCAATCGCGTGTGTTGCTGCCGGGATAAAAATGGCTGAGGTTGTAGCCGAGGATGGCGGGCGTGGAACCGATAATGTTGGTTTGCAACGTGACAGTCGCGGCGGAAATTTTGGCGGCAAACAAAAAAATCAGCGCGGCGAAAATTATTTTTCCGCCGGCAATTTTTTTTGGCAGGAGCCGCATGATTTTTATTTTTCTAAAACACAACCTCCGGACAGACGCGCGTCCATCCGGAGGTTATGCCAGCGCCCCTAAAATCAGAACGGAAAAGTAACGGTCGGTGTGCCGCCACTTTGCGCGATCTTGTAAAACATCTGGCTGCCGGAGCCGGTGACGGTCGCGGTGAAATTGCCGGAGCCGGACGGTGATTCGGAAATCGTCGAGGACACGGTGTTGTAAGTGCCGTTCACCGTGGACGCGCCGACGACCGACGCCGTGCCGCCGCTGCCGGTGGCGGAGGTGAATTTGATTTGATACGTGTTCGCGCCGGTTTGCGTGATGCCGGTGATGGTGGGCACGGGTTTGGTGACGACTTTCACCGCCGCGTTTTGAATGAGGATGCTGCCCATGTTCGCATTTTGGCGCAGCACGAGATAACTGACGTTGGCGAGATTCGTCACGGCGACATCTTGCAGGCTGACGCTCGCGCCGGTGGAGTCGGATTGGTTCAGCCACATTTTGCTGATGCCGGTGTCGGTGTCGTAGCTGATGACGATGTTGACGGGCGAATTCGGCAACACGCCGCTGGTGTTGAAATTCGGAATGGCTTGCGAAAGGTTGGTGTTCACGGAAGCCGCGTTCGTGCCGTTGTAAAGACCGAGGTAGAACGAGCCGTCGTTGTTAGTCGTGTTCAACGAATTGGTCACCGTGCAAACAGCAGCCATCGCCACGCCGGTGGTGTTGCCATCTGCGGCGAATTCAACAAAACCGCCGGTGGAATTTCCTGGATAAAATGCCGAAGCGCCATACGCCGAGAGGTCGGCCCACTGCGCGTTGATGCTCGCGAACAAAACTTTGTGGCTGCTCGCGGCGTAAGGCGCGCCGACGAGTCGAAGTTGGTCGGAATTGCCGCTGCTTGAGCCGCGCACCGTGGGCCAGCCGCCGGTAATGCTGCCGGACGCGGTCGAAGTCAGCAAATTCACCGAGCCGGACGTGCTGCGCGCAGCCCACAAATTCGCAGATGCGGGCGTGAGGTCGGCGTGGCCGCTGCTCGATGAATACGAAGTGGACGGCTGATAATTCATTTTGTCGCAGGCCGCGTAACTGGCGTCCGGCAAAACCATCAGCGCGACGGGCAGGGTGTTGGTGACGGCGTTCACCGGGTCAATGACCGTCACGTTCACGACGCCGACGCCGCTGCCGGTGGCGTTGATGGTGAGCGTGCAATTATTTGTGTTCGGCGCGATGCCGTTCGTCGAAGTGAAACTGACGCTGCCGAGATTTGTCGAATACGCCGAAATCGCGCCGGTCACAATCAAGTTCGTAGCCGCCACGTTTGTGTCCACGACTTGAAAAGGAATCGTGACGCTGCCCGCGCCGATGAGATTCGTCGGCGCAATGTAATTTACATTCGTTCCGCTCAACACCACCGGCAATGAAATAAACGGCGGCACGGTCAGCGTGAACGATGTGCTCGCGCTGTTGCCGCTGCTGTCGGTGACCACGACGGTGACGGTGACATTCGCCGTCTGGCCGGCGTTGAGATTGGAAACCGGCGTGAACGTCAGCGTGCGATTGCCGCCCAAGCCGGCGGTGATGTTGGTCGTAGTCAGCGTGACGTTGGTGTTGCCCAGCGAGACGGTGATGTTGTTCAACGACGCGGCGGCGTCCACCGGATCGCTGACGGTGAACGCAATCGCCGACGAACTGGTGGTGGATTGCACGGTCTGATTGGCGATGCTCGTGATGCTCGGCGGCAGCTTGCCGACAGTCAACGGTTGAAACGTCGCCGTCGCGGAGTTCAACGCCAGCCGCGCGCCGTTACCATTTACGTTCGCCGGATCATTCGTCGCCGTGAGCACGACGACGATTTGGTTATTGAAAAGATACTGGCCCCACGGCACGGCGATGGATGCGACCATGCTGTTGGAATTACCGCCGGCGTCCACGAAGTCGCCGAGCTGCGTGGCGCTGAAAGTGCCGCTGGTCAGCATCGCGTCGAAGAGCGCCTCGTTTGTGCCGGTAAAATTGGCCTGCGCGTTCGACCACGTCAGGCTGGGCTTGTTAGTGACGAACGTCGTGTAAGACTGGTTCAACGCATACAACAAGACATGCGTGTTGCCGTTGTTATTCGCGAGCGGAAAACTGAATTTTAGGAGATAATTCGTGTTCGGATTCTGGCCCGTGAAATCAAATTTGAAATAACTTTTGGCCGGTGCTGTGAGGCTGTATTTAACCTTGTTGTAGCCGGAAACATAATTTGTAAACGATGTCGTGAGCGTGCCAGCCGCGTATTGCACGGTGGATTCGGCGAACACATTGGTGCTCACGGTGGCATTTTGGGCGCGCACTTCACTAACATGGCCAACGAGCACGGCGGCAACGGCAAACACGACGGAGGGGATTTTTGATTTCATTTTTTGGAGTGGTTGGATTGAGAAAAAAATTCGGATTAAAATTTGCCGGTCGTCGGCACGGACTTCGAACTCGCGTGACCGTCGAAATAAATGTAGTTGCGCACCTTGCCGTGCGACGGCGTCGTCGGCGTATTGCCGGACCACGACGGCGTCTGGCTAGAATTCGATTTGAAGCCGGTTTGATCCAAATCGCACATGGCCCAAATTTCCGAAAGCGAACCCGCCGCGCTGACGACGCTCAATTTGACCGACGGCCCGGTCGAGGCCGAGCCGGTGTATTCGCCGAAAGGATTGATGTTCAAACCCGTCGCGTTGGTGTCGGCGAATTTGATGTTATACATTCCGTAGATTTGGCGATGCCAAGTTTCCACCGCTGTGCTGGGCGTGTAAGACAAAGCGCCCGGACAAATCATCACGTTGATGGTGTTCGTCTGCGCCGAAGCGTCGGGCAACTGCAAATAACTGTGGATGTAATACGGCAACGTGCCGTTCAAATCCGTCAGGAAAGTTCCGTAGCCCGCGTATTGGCCGAACAACAATCCCCAAACCGGATTTCCCGGCGGCAAGCGATCATTACTGTCATCATCATACATCCGCAACGCCAGCCCGAGCTGCTTGAAGTTGTTCAGACACGAAGTTTGCTGCGCCTTTTTTTTCGCCGCCGATAATGCCGGCAACAACATCGCCGCCAAAATCGCGATGATGGCAATCACCACCAACAATTCGATTAGCGTGAAAGCCTTGGACTTGCGGAAAAACGGCGAGCATGCGCGCGGTTGGCAAACGGACGTGGAAATCATGGTTCACTCTCGCAAAACTTGTTTCAACGCGCCACAGAACATTCGTTCTGTTTCCAGTCGCCGCTGAAAATTATTTCTGCCCGAGAAATTTGATGATCGCCTCCGACCGCGACTGCACATGAAGTTTTTCGTAAACCAAATGCACATGGCCGCGCACCGTGTGCAAACTGATTTTCAATTGGTCCGCAATTTCCTTGTAAAGAAATCCCTTGGCCAGCAGCGATAAAATTTCCAGCTCGCGCGGCGTCAACTGCTCGAACTCCAACGACGGCTTTTTAATCTCCTGAAAATGACTCACCACTTTCCGCGCAATCTGCATGGACATCGGCGAACCGCCCGCGTGAACCTGCTCGATCGCCGCGAGAATTTCGTTCGGTTCCGTATTTTTCATCAGGTAGCCGCTCGCGCCAGCGCGCAACGATTCAAAAATCAGCTCGCTGTTTTCATACGCCGTCAGCATCAGAAACTGTGTCTTCGGCAACCGCGCCTTCAACTGCGCCGTGCATTGCACGCCGCTCATGCCCGGCAAATTCACGTCCATCAAAACCACATCCGGCGCGAGCGTAGGCAAATCGCGCACCGCCGCCTCGCCGCTCGCAAAAGCGCCCGCGCAGTTCAGCCCGGCCGCGCGCTTCAGCAGCTCGACGAGATTTTCGCGCGTGCCTTTCACGTCCTCGACCACGGCCACGGCAATGGGATTTTTTTTCATGGAGATTTCGCAGCGTCGCAAAAACCGCCGCTCAAGGCAATTTCAGTCGCACCCGCACTTTCGTTCCGTGCGCCGGCGCACTTTCGACGACGCACTCACCGCCCAACTCCACCGCGCGCTGTTTCATGTTGCGCAAGCCGTCCGCCAGCGCGTCATCTTTCGGCGACGCAAAACCGCGCCCGTTGTCCGCGATTTCGAGACGCAATTCGCCGCCGAAAATTTCCGCGCGCAAAATAATTTCCTGTGCGCCCGAATGTTTCACCGCGTTGTGCAGCGCTTCTTTCACGATCAAAAACAAATCGTGCCGCGTATCGGCGGGCAGATTGTGCAACGGAACTTTTTCCGGAAAATCAATCCGGCAGCGCATCTCCGCCGCGCGCGAAAAATCCACGGCGAATTGCCCCGCGTAATCGAGCAGTTGCGCGAGCGTGTCGTTGCGCGGGTTCACAGCCCAGACAATTTCATCCACCGAACGCACACCGGCACGCGCGATGGCCGCAATTTTTTCGACGTGCGTGCGCGCCTTTTCCGGCTCCGCCAGATCGTGCTCGGTGAATTTTCCGAGCAGCGAAATTTGCGTCAAGTTCGCGCCGAGTTCGTCGTGAATGTCCTTCGCGATGCGCGCGCGTTCTTTTTGTAGCGCATTTTCCTGCTCCAATTTTTGCAGCCGCAAACGGTAATTCCGGTGCGAATAAAAACGCACCGCCACCGCCACCGCGAGCAGCAGCCCGGAAATAATCGTCGCGCGAAACCACCACGTCTGCCAAACGAATGGCTCTACGGTGAAATTCAGCGCCGCGCCGCGCTCGTTCCAGATGCCCGCGTTGTTGCACGCGCTGACGCGAAACGTGTAATCGCCCGCCGGCAGTCGCGTGTAATTCACCGCGCGCTGACCGCGCACCGGCGTGTTCCAGTTGTCGTCCCAGCCATCGAGTTTGTAGCGAAAATTTACGTTCTCCGGCGCAACAAAACTTAACGCCGTGAACTCGATGTCAATGCGCCGATGACGCGGCGGAATTTTCACCGCACCGCCATTTTTCAACGGCGATTCCGCGCCGTCCACCAGCACGCGCTCGATGGCGACCGGCGGCGCGAGATGATTTGGCTGCGACTGGTTGGGATTAACGAATACCAGTCCACTGCGCGTCGGAAACACGATGCGGCCGGCATCCGTGCGCGCGAAATTTGGCGTGTAACCGAAATTGCCCTGCAAACTCGGCAACGATTCTTCGCGGCCGAACAACACCGAACGCACGCCAGAAATTTTTCCTGTCAACGCGTCTTCCAATTCATTTTGTCGCACTTGAAAAATTCCGTGGTCGGAGCTGAACCAAAATCCGCCACCGTCATCCAGCGTCATCGCGCAAATGTAAGCGTCGTGCAAACCGCGGTCGGTGGAAATGGCGGAAAATTTTCCCGCGCGAATTCGTCCTGCGCCCGCGCCCGCGTAGCCGATCCACAAATCGCCGTCCGGCGCGGCATAAAGACAACGGATCGGTTTCGGTTTCGCGAGCGTGCCGGCGGTGACATCCACAAGTTTGTCGCCGTCCACGCGCAGCAAATAACCGTCAAGCGTGCCGAGCCAGATTTTTCCGTCGCTGTCCTGCGCCATCACGCGCACGGTGCGCGACGGCGTCGGCCGCGAAAAATTCTGAAAATTTTTCGCGTGCAGTTTTTGCACCGCACTCGGCGATTCAGTGGCAATCCACAAATCGCCGTTTTTATCCGCGAGCAACGCGCGCACGGTTTCGCCGCCGAGGCCGTCGTCGCGCGTGAACGTTTCCATTTGCCCATCGTGCCAATGTTGCAAGCCGTCGTGCGTCGTGCCAATCCACACGCCGCCAGCGTTGTCGGCGGCAACGCACGTTGCGCGGGAAGTGGCCCATTTGGTTTCGGCGGAAAGATTTTTCCAGACGCCATTTTCGAGCCGCGCGAGCGAACCGTTTTGCGTGGCGGCCCAAAGCGCGCCGTGATTGTCCGCGCAGACCGAGCGCACGCTCGCGAACGGCAGACCGGCGTCCGTGCCTTGCAATTCTAACACGCGTGGACGCAGCCGGTTCAAACCGCCGCCGCCGGTTCCGACCCAAATGTTTTGTTCGCGGTCTTCAGCGAGGCTCAAGACATCGGGATAACTCGTCGGCACGGAAAAAACATTCGTGCCGGTCGCGCAAAAAAGTCCGCCCGCAAAAGTGCCGAGCCAGACCGCGCCGGCGTGGTCTTCAAAAACCACCGACGCGCTGACGCCGGCGGCGACGGCGTTGAGCGAAAGAATTTTTTGCAGCGGCCCGTCGCCTTCGATTTTAAGCAAATCTTTGCCGACGAAAATCCACAGGCCGCGATTGCGCGCGGCGGCGAGGCGCACGGAACCTTCGGGCAAATCGGCGACAATAAAAAATTTTCCGTCGCGAAATCCCATCAGCTGACCAGCTTTGGCGAACCAGATTTTTCCCTGCGCATCAGCGGCGACGATGCACGGGCCGTTGCCGGCGAGACCGGATTTGGCGGTGAAACGAGTCACCTGATTTTTAACAATCTGACACGCCGAGCCGTCCACGAAACCAATCCAGATGGAGCCGTCCGCAGCTTGGGCGATGGAGGTCGGACGAAAATTCGGCAGGCCGTTGGTCTGCCCGAAAAAAATAATTTTATTTCCGCGCAAGTTCACCACCGCGCCGCCTTCGAGCGCGGCCCAAAACGTGCCGTTGTTTTCCAAAAGCGACGCGCGGATGAGCGGCCGCGTGCGCTCGGACGGCGTCGGCAAATCCACGTCGCGAAACCGCACGCCGTCAAACAGCGCGAGGCCGCCTTGCGTCGCGAGCCAGAGATAGCCGTCGGAATTTTGGGCGATGCCGGTGACGTCGTTGTCCGGCAAGCCTTCATCCGTCTGCCACGCGCGCACCGACCATGTGACGGCAGAATTGTTTACCTGCGAAAAAACCGCCGAGCATGCCCAGCTGAAAAAAATCAAACACGGCAAAAACTTTCGCAACCGGAGCTTGGGCATGACGGTATTTAATTACTTTGGTCGCGGCAAACAAGTCCGAACACGCGGCGACTTAAAATTCGCGGCACGATAAATCGCACAACCACGAGTTCTCGTGGTTCGCTTGACTTGCCAGCAATGGTAAATTTTGCAGGTGAAATCTCCCAAATTAATTTTAGTCGTTCTCTTTTTTTTGGTAGCCGGCGTCTCAAAACTCTTGGCAAATGAGCTTTCGCAAATGCCCAACGAAAATCAGGCGGAGCGCATGGCGTGGTGGCGCGCGGCGCGATTTGGAATGTTCATTCACTATGGCCCGGTGGCGTTAACCGGCAAAGAAATCAGTTGGTCGCGCGCGAATTCAAATACCAATTGCCCGAACAAAGGAGCAACACCAGTCGAGATTTACGACAACCTCTACAAAAAATTTAATCCGACGAATTTTAACGCAGCGGAGTGGGCCGAGGTCGCCAAAACCGCCGGCATGAAATACGTCGTGCTCACGGCGAAACATTGCGACGGATTTTTGCTGTGGGATTCCAAGGTGGATGATTACAACATTATGCAATCGCCGTTTCACCGCGACCTTTGCGCGGAACTGGCAGCAGCGGTGCGCCAAGCCGGCTTGCACATGGGCTGGTATTTTTCGCCGATGGACTGGCGCGATCCCGAGTGCCGCTCGACGAACAATGATCATTTTGTGGCGCACATTCAAGACGAGTTGCGCGAGCTGCTGACGAACTACGGCAAGATTGATGTGCTGTGGTTTGATTCCGACGGGCGTCTGACGATGTGGCATCCCGAAACGACGTATCCGCTCGTGCGCGGATTGCAGCCGCAAATCATCATTGATAACCGACTGCAAATGGACACCGGCGAGCAATGGGCGCATCAGGAAAAACTCAAGCTGCGCGCGAACGAAGATTTTTATACGCCAGAGCAAAAAGTCGGCGCTTACGACGAATCACAGCCGTGGGAATCGTGCATGACGCTCGGCACGCAATGGTCGTGGAAACCAAACGACAAAATCAAATCCGCCGCCGAAGTCATCAGCATCCTCGCACAAACGGTCGGCGGCGATGGAAATTTATTGCTCGATGTCGGCCCGATGCCGGATGGCCGCATCGAACCGCGTCAGGTTGAAGTGTTGAAAAAAGTCGGCGCGTGGATGGACGTGAACGGCGAAAGCATTTACGGCACGCGCGGCGGCCCGTGGAAACCGATGAAACAAATCGCCAGCACGCGCAAGGGAAATTCCATTTACGTTTTTGTTTTGAACAAAGAGAAAACCGAAATCGAATTGCCGGCTTTACCGAAAAAAATTATTTCCGCCAACATTCTTGGCGGCAAAGCGGTCAACTTTGAAACGACGAACGGAAAAATTATTCTGCATTTGCCGCCGCGCGAAAAGTTCACGGCGACGGTCGTGAAATTGCAACTCGACGGCTCGGCGATGGACATTCCGGCCATCAGTTTGCCGGAAACTACCGCGGCCAGCATTCCAGAAAAAAGTTCGTTGCCGCTGACCGGCGTAAAATTTTCAACGACCGACACCAATCTCCAACAACTTTACAACCGCGCGGAGATGATGGAGCGGCGCAATGTCACGCCGTTCACGCCAACGATGAAAATTCTCGTCGAGGGCGGCGGCTACGGGAATTGCTGGATCGAAACGCAACCGATGGGTGGCGAGATGTATGCCGCGCGCGACGTGCAGCTGGCGTTCAACAACCAAAATATTTTCCTGCTGACGCAACGGCGCGACGGACGTTTTCCCGGCATGGTGACTTCGTTTTTGCGCCGCACGAATGAAATTCCCAGCGGCACAAATTTTTGGACGGCATGGTTTCCCGAGTTGAAAGTTCTCGCGCACTACGGCTGGCTGCAAGGCCTGTGTTTTCCCGAGCCGGCGTGGCGGACTTATTTTTGGGCCGGCAAGGACAAGGATTATTTGCAGCGACTTTACAACGGTCTCGCCGCGCACGACGCGTATCTCTGGCGCACGCGCGATTCCAACCACGACGGCGTGATTGAAAGCTGGTGCATGTATGACACCGGCGAAGATTTTGCGGAGCGCTACATGGCGCGCGGCGCCCCCGCGCCGTGGCCGTTTGACGTGCCGCCGGGCAGTCCCGGCACGCCCGATCCGATGAACCCAAAAGATTTCAAGCAATACTGGGCTTTGGAAGCGGAACGCAAACGTCCGCCGATGCCGCGCGACCAAATGCTTGTGCCGTTTCAATCCATGGAAATGATGGCTTACAGCTACGACATGCGCGCGACGCTGGCGAAAATTTCGCGAGAGCTGGGCAACGGCCAGGAAAATTTCTGGCAGCAACAAGCCGAGGCCGTGCGCCAAACGCTCATTGAAAAATTGTGGGACGAAAAACGGCACGCGTGTTTTGACCGCGACAAAAATGGCAACGTGCTTCCTGAAGTCGTCCACAACAATTTGCGCGCGATGTATCACGGCATTTTCACGCAGAAGATGGCGGACGAATTCATCAAATATCATTTGCTGAACACGAACGAATTTTGGACGCCCGTTCCCCTGCCCTCCATCGCAGCCAACGATCCGCTGTTTCGCAATTCCAGCGGCAACGATTGGAGCGGCCAGCCGGAAGGTTTGACGTATCAACGCGCCATCCGCGCGCTGGAAAATTACGGGCATTATTCGCTCGTCACCGAGCTGGGCGAAAAACTGATTGCCGCGGTCGAGCGCGGCCACAACCGTTTCACGGAACAGATTGATCCGTCCACCGGCGAGCTGGCCAGCGCGCACATGGATGGCTACGGCCCGATGATTCTTTCCGTGTTGGAATACCTTTCGCGGATGCACGGCATTCATCTCGATGTCGTCCAAAATCAAGTCTGGTGGTCGGCGTGCGATGAAAAAGATTTTTCCTATTCGCAACGCTGGGGCGAACACGTTTGGAAAATGACTTCGACCAACGGCCTCGTCAGCGCGGAATTGGACGGCCGTAAAATTTTTTCCTGCTCGACCGGCTGCCGCGTGGTCACGGATTTAGACGGACACGTTTATAAAATCGTCGGCATCACGGCGCAGAAACAAAAAGTGTTGCTGGAAGCCAACGGCCACAAACAAAAATTTTCGGCGAAACCCGACCAAATAATTTCGCTAAAAAATTGACGGCAAGATTTTATTAATTCCATGAAGACCAAAAACGGCACGCGATTTCACATCATTTTGATGGCTCTGGCGATTGGCGCAGCCGCCGTCAGTTCAAATCTCCGCGCACAGGAATCGGCAACGACGACGGGCGATGAAACCGCCGCGCAGCGCGACGCCCGGCTCGCGTGGTGGCGCGATGCGAAGTTCGGGATGTTCATCCACTGGGGCATCTACGCGATTCCCGCGCGCGGCGAATGGGTGCAGTGGAACGAACAAATTCCCGTGGACGAATACGCAAAGTTCGCCGACCAATTTGTGCCGACGAATTTTTCGCCGGCGTCGTGGGCCGAACTCGCCAAGTCGGCGGGCATGAAATACACGGTGCTGACCTCGCGCCATCACGACGGCTTCGCGCTTTTTGCTGACGGCACGAACACTTACACGAGCGTGCGGTCGGCGGCGCATCGCGATTTCGTGGCGGAATATGTTCAGGCCGTTCGCGACGCGGGCTTGCGCGTCGGACTTTATTATTCGCCGCTCGACTGGCGTTTTCCCGGCTACGTTTTGCCGGACATTGCTGTTGAAGAAAATGCAGCCGGTTTTTTGCCCGTCCAACGGGCGCATCTCGGCGGCATAGGCACCTTCGATCAACAGCGCAAAGCCCCGTGGATTGGGAGCGCCGTCATCATCTTGAACCGGCACCACCCTGACTGGCACTTGGGCAATCACCAGTTTTTGGAACGCCTCCTGATTAAATTTCACCACCTGCGCCATGTCGGCGGTTTGAACCGCCATTTTATGTTCGTAGTATGCGCCGAATTTCAGGCAGATCAGGCAGGTGCAGATGACTGCCGCCCCAATGCTCCATATTAAACTGGTCGTCCACGCGGTTTTCCAGATCCGCAGTGACCATTCCGATTTGGCTTCGTTCGCCGCCTCCCGGATGCTTTCCAGCGTGGGCATGACCTGTTGCGCCAGCTCCTCCGTGCGCTGGATGAACGGTGAAATGACCTCCCGGCGAATGCCGGAGTTCAGAGCGTTTTCAATGCCTTTCACAATGGTCTTGGTGTCCACCCGCGCACCGAGATTTTTCACCATCAATTCAACACCGGCGACGGTCTCACTGCATTTGGCCAATGTGATCCGGCAAAGCTCGTCCGTTTTTTCGGCGTGATTGGTGATATTGACATTGAGGGTCTCAATCGTTTTGGCGAGCAAACTGATTTCCTCCCGCATCTCCTGCAACGTCGCCAGCGAATCGGCATTGGCCGAAATCATCCGGGTGGGGATGCGCTCGACATAATGAGCATAGACATCCAGCACGAGAAAAAGTTGGGTAAAAAATTGTTCACTGTCGCCGTCGGCGAAGCGGTGATAAACCATCCGCGCCAGTTCCCGTTTTTCAGCCGGATAGGTGGTGAGCATTTCTTCAAACAGATGTGGCTCGGTCATGGCAACTCCTTTCATTCAGCCAGATTCACCTTCGCGCCACGTTTGGCGAACAGCGGTTCGCCAATGGGCGGGATGATTTTTGGCTTGATGGTGGCCGCCTCGACCACCGGCAGGAGTTTGGCCGCGATCCGGTCGTATTGATTGAACATCGTGGCCAGCCAATCCTGCAACACGCCGCGCGCCATGATGTCCAGGCCAAGGGTGTCGTTGCCGATGGCTTCATTGAAAGGAATGCCGCGCTGCTGCCCGGCCTCCAGCTTCGCCAGCCGGAGTTTCACGAATTCCGACAGCACCGGTGTTTGGCATCAAATGCTTACTGATGTTGATTGTAATACTTCCGCTTATTATCATGGCTCACATCAACGCCCGCAGATAAATGCGAGGGCGTTACCCCATTCTTATTTTGGTGGTTTGTTGAAGGATTCGGTCTTAAAGGATCAATATGCCGGTTCGCTATTGTATAAGCACTATATTCAGTGTTTTATTGGCCTCTTGATTTAGGTAAATGAATTATACCAATTAAAGTTGCTCAACACCGCGTCATAATTCCGGAATGCGTCCGGCTTCATCGCCTTAAAATGACGCGTAACAAAAGTCAGTCAACGCCAGCCTCCGCGTGGAATTTCAATTGACGCCTGACCGCGTGTTGAAAGGCTCGCTGCTCGCAGGTTCAGGTTTGGATAGCAGTGTTGATATTGGGCCGCAAGTTGAAGTCGGTCTTTCGCGTGCTCTGGGTTCAAGTTGGCAAATTAATCTGTCTGGAACAGCTGGCTACTATGGCATCAGCGAAAAAGGGTTTCTGGAGCAGGGAAAGTTTTCTCTAATCAAATTTATCTCGGCCAGAAATGCTGTATCACTGAATGCGAGCGTGTCAGGAGTAAGTTGCGAGCGCGGAATACCAGAAGTGCTTATTTGTTGGCAGCATTATTTCTAGCCACACCAGAAGACAATCAGTATTTTTTAGAGCGTTGAATATTTCCAATCTTCTAAAAATTGGTGCAGCCGTTTCTGCTCTTGCATTGACTGGTTGCGATACCATTGTCGATAGCGCGGATTACTTGCACAATTCTCTGATTCAAAATGTAGATCCACAATGGCGCGGAGAATCTGTAACTAATTATACAACGGTCGTCATCGTGACAAACGTGGTTGTCGTGACAAATATGGACCATTCCTTTTTAGACGCAATCCAGAAAACCAGAAAGCCACCGAGGCAGTAAGCCAGCGGCGTGAGGAGTTCGCGAAACAAATATCGGTCGTGCAACCGCATGGTGCAGATTAGACGGCGCGCAGATTTCTGCCAACCGAATAAGGGTGATAAAATATTTTGAACTGCGAGCGGGTAGAATAAATTTTTCGCCAAACGCGTGGCAAGCGAATCCGTTTTTATTTTTGCGACAGCCGGCGATAAATTGCGTCAGCTCGCGGGCGACGCCGCCTAAAGTCATCGCGTG
>CAIRJF010000016.1 GCA_903878805.1 uncultured Verrucomicrobia subdivision 3 bacterium | reverse complement strand
GCGCACGCGGAGATCAGCGGCGACAAGGTTTCGCTCCAGGCGATTTCCTTCCGCGATGCAACGGTGAAACGCGCCGAGGGCAAACGACCGATTGCGGAAGCCGCCGCGCTCGGCGAACAATTGGCGGCAGAGTTGAAATAATTTTCCCGGTGTCAGATGCGGTGCAAGATTTTTCACGGTTTGGACGGTTGAAAGCTTTTCCACCATTTGGTTGGCAGCAGGCCGAGGGCGATGCAGGCCAGTTGGCTGGCGACAAAGAGCATGAGCCATTGAAAGGCGGCCTCGGTGAAGCCGTAGCTGTGGAGGCCGATGCCGAGCATGTTGACGCCGAACCAGGACCAGCTCGTGACGATGTTGCCGCCGAGGGCGCAGACGACGAGGCCGCGGTCGCGGATCATGCCGCCCCAGCGCAGATGCAAAATTAGCGCGTTCCACAAAACGATGATGAGCGCGCCGTTTTCTTTTGGATCCCAGCCCCAGAAACGGCCCCAGGACTGGTCGGCCCAGATGCCGCCGAGCACGGTGCCGACAAAACTGAACAGCGTGGCGAAGCAGACGATGCCGTAAATCATCCGCGCCAGATTTTTGCCGGTGGCCGCGTCCAGCGTTTTGGTGAACACACCGCGCCCGACGTAGATCAGCGCGAGGAAACCCGCGACGAAGGTGCTGGCGTAGCCGGTGGTGACGGCGACGACGTGGGTGGCGAGCCAGAAATTGGTGTCGAGCACGGCGCGCATCATTTCCATGGTGTCGCCCTCGAGCGCGAGATGATGCGCGATGATGAGGGTGAGGAAGCCCACGCCCGCTGACACGACCGCGCCGATGCCATTTTTATAAAATCTTTCGAGAATGATGCCGAGCAGGCACGCGCCCCAGCCGATGAAGATGGCGGAGGAATAAAGGTTCGTCACCGGCGGCCGGCCTTCCAAAACCATGCGGTAGATCAGGCCGGTCGTGTGAATCACAAACGCCAGCGCAATCAGCCAGACGGCGGAACGGCGCAGAGTTTCCGACAGATTGAACCACGAAAAAATCGCGAGCAGCCCGGCGAGGACGTAAATTACCATCGCGTGGTAAAACGGCTCCATCTGGTTGAAGAACACTTCCGCCCGCGCCTTCGCCATGGCTTTCGACTGCGTGGGCACCAGCAATGAATCGTAATCTTTCAACGCCGCATTGAACGCATCCGGCTGGTTGGCCGCGAACGCGCCCGCCATCTTGGCGTAGGTGCGGATGGCGTCGTCAATTGGCACGCCGTTTGGTCTGGGCGCGTCGAGCAGCGCGTCGCCCATGCGCCGCCACTGCGTCGAACCGTTGGGCGGCAGGATCAGCGGCGGCTCTAGGCCGGCCATGAATTGAAACGTCTCGATGAAGGCGACGAAGGTGTTGAAGTTAGTCTTGTCGTAGTCCGCACCCGCCTGCTGCGCCTTGATGGCGGCGACGCCGGCAGGCATGAGCTTTTCATACGCGGCCAGTTCTGCCGGCCAGTCCGCCGCGTCGGCGGGCTGCACGGCATTTTTCAACTGCGCGTAAAGCGTCAGCCGCTCGTGCATCTTGGCGATGGCATTCTCGTAGGCCGTGCGATTGGCGGCCTCGATTTTTTCAACCCGGTCGCTTTCCTTTTCCAAAGCCCCGACGTTCGTGGAAATCTGGTTCCACGAATAATGTTTGCCGTCGGATTTTTTCGCGGTGTCCTTGTCTGGCAGTTTTAGCAATGAAATCAGATCGGGGTTGTCCAGACGGAAGACCGGCCAGTTATCCGCGACGGCGGGGTTCAGCATCACGTTGGCGAGCCATTCGGTCGCGGAAATAATTTTTGGTTTTTCGTTCCAGCCCCGCCACGGCTCGAGGTTGAGCGTCTGCTTCTCGCGCAATTGCAGCAACGAGTTCCGCGCGAGCGAATCCAGCGGCTGCACGCGGCCGTTGGCGGTGACGGGCAGTTCGCCGAATTTGGTGAATGCGAAGTCTTTGTCCGGCGGCGCCGCCACCTTGCCGAAAAACCACAGCGCCATGGCGAACATCAGGAACGGCGGCAGCCATTTTTGGAAAATTGTTTTCATTTCGATTTTCTTTTGGAAATGAAGCCGACGAGGTGAAACATGAATTGGATCACCAAGCCCGCGCCGACCAGCGCGCAGCCGACGTAGGGCGTGAGCCAGCCGGGATTGCGCACCACCGACAGCACGGACGAGGGCGTCTGCCCGGCGCGCTCCACCAAGTCGCCCGCCGTCATCTGGTATTGATAAAACGTCAGCCCCGCGTAGCGCAGCGGGTGGTTCATGGAAATCTCCACCTCGCGTTTTTCGCCGGTCTGTGGATTGGCCAGCAGCACGCGGCTGCGGAAATCCTTCGGGATGTCCGTGCCGGGATAAACCGTGTGCGTGGCCTTGAGCAGGGTCAGCGAAAACGGGTGGCGCACCCGCGTCGGCCGCAGCACGAACGTGAACGACTGGCCGTTGACCGCGACCGACTGCGGCGCGCTCAACTGGCTGGCAATCTTCTGCGCCATGGCCGCGCCCAGCGGCTGCGCGTAGCTATTCTGCACCGCCGCGACCAGTGCCGGCTCGCCCGACCAGTCGGAGGCGACCCATTCGCCGAGCGAACCGTTCGTGCCAACCAGCTCGATGACCGCCGTCGGAATGTTTTTCCGGTCCATCGTCTTCTCCGCCGGCAGCGGCCGAAAATCAAAGTTCAGCGCCACACCATTGCTCGCGATGGGCGGTGCGTTTTGCAGCATCGGCGCCCGGAAGGACGTGTCTGAATTTTTCCAGAAACTTTTCACGCGGATGGCGAAGGGCAGACTGTCAATTTTCAACGTGTCGCCAGGCTGCAATAATTTTACCGGAATCGCCGTCGCCTCCGCGCCGCCGGTGAAAACCAGTTCGCAGTCCGTCGCGCTCTCGGAATAATTTTTCGTCTCGCCCTCGGCGAAGCGCATCTGCATCTCGCGCGCCAGCATGTCCGTCACCAGCTGGCCGACGAGCAAAAGAATCACGCCTGCATGCGCCAGCTGGATGCCGATTTTTTTCCGGGAAAGCTCGAACCGATAGAGGTGCGCGCAAACAAGGTTGGCCAGCAGCAGCGTGCCGATGAGATAGCCGCCGGGCAGGAGGCACGGAATGCTTTTGCCAAAGAGATGCAGGCCCAACACGAACCACTGGCGGAAGTAATGCGCTTGCGCCGCATACAGCCCCTCGTCCACCTGCGCCAGCGTGCCGATGAACACCAGCACGATGGCGAACGCCAGCAGCACCACCGTGAGCCGCAACGACGTGAAGATTGAAGTGATTTGTTTAATGGACATCAGGATATTTGGCGGACTGGATGAACTTCGTGAACGCATCTTTTTGCTGCGCCACGATGTCCGGGTCGCCCATCAATTTGTAAAACCACGTTTGGCCGCCGAGCGGCAGCACCACGCCGACCAACCGCGAAGATTTGCCAGTGCGTCCATCCGTGCCGGAAAACTCAATCAAGGTCGCATTGCCGCCAGCCGCAACAATCGTCGGCAGATTTGCGAGATCCGCTTCGGCAACCGGCGCAAGCCCGAGTTGTGCGCGCCAGCGGTTCACGTTCGCCAGCAGACCGCCGCCATCGCCGGCCAGCGAACTGACATTTACCGCCGCCTGCGCGCCGTCCGCGCCGGCGATGGCAAACTTTGCGATCAAAAATTGCGACAACGGCGCCGACTGCCAATCGGCGGGAACTGTCCAGGTTGGCATGGTGTCCGCAGCAGTCGCGGGGGCGGTCGCATTGCCCGCATTGATTCCGGCAATCGCTGGGTGGCCTTCCGGCAATTTGCTCAAATCTATCGCGGACGGGGCAATGGTTCCGCCAAACTGGAAGGATTTTAAAAACGAGATGAATGCGGGTTTTTGCGCTTCAACCAAATCTGCGTCGCCAGCCATCTTGAAAAACCACGCCGCATCGTCGCGATGCAGCACGCTGGCCAGAATGCGTTGCGCTTCGCCGCTGCTGGGGTTGGTGCCCGCGATGTCGAACAAATCGGCATCCTGTCCGGCAATCAAAACTTTTTCGGTCATTTTTTGCACCGCCGCTTCCTCGACGGGCGCGAGGCCGACCTGACCGCGCCAACGGTTAACATTCGGCAAATCGCCGCCCGCCATGCCGCCCAACGGAATCACGCTCACGTCCGCCTTTTTGTCGTTTTCGGAAATTTCAAAGCTGGCCACGCGCAATTGAGTCAGCGGTTTTTCCTGCCAGCCGGCGGGCAAAGTATATTTCAACGGCGGCAGCGCGCTGTTGTCCGGCGCAGGCAGACCGGCGGGCATGGTGGATGGCATCGCTGTCGCTATTGCCGCAGGCGCGGCGTCCGGCGGCGGCACGGGCGGGGCGGAATCGCTGGCATCAACATGATAAACTTTCACCTGGTCACGGTCGCAACCGGCGAGGACAAGCGCACCAAACATCGCGCCGATTAAAGCTGTTTTTATCATAGGTGACCGGACTCAACTTTCTGTGCCACTCCATATGTTAGTCTTGGGACTGGGTTGAGTTTATGTTTTTGTCTGTTCTTTGTCCATCTCCTGCGTAGTGAGGGCGTAGCCCGAACGGAGCTGGAGATGGACAACTTCGTGCCGCAAAAACCGCCGGACTCTCATAGCCCAGCCGG
>CAIRJF010000015.1 GCA_903878805.1 uncultured Verrucomicrobia subdivision 3 bacterium | reverse complement strand
GCGCACGCGGAGATCAGCGGCGACAAGGTTTCGCTCCAGGCGATTTCCTTCCGCGATGCAACGGTGAAACGCGCCGAGGGCAAACGACCGATTGCGGAAGCCGCCGCGCTCGGCGAACAATTGGCGGCAGAGTTGAAATAAAAAACCAAATCAAAATGACTACGGAAAATAAAAACGGCCTTCCCGCAAACGCCTTTGTGCAAACGTGGGTGAAATCAATGGCTGAACTCTGCCAGCCGGAGCAAGTCCATTGGTGCGACGGCTCGGCGAGGGAGAAGGATTTGCTGACCGCCGAAGCGGTGGCGCAAGGCATCCTCGTAAAGTTGAATCAGGAAAAATTGCCGGGCTGTTATTATCACCGCTCAAATTCAAACGACGTCGCGCGCGTGGAACAATGCACTTTCATCTGCACGCCGATGCAGGAAGAAGCGGGACCGGCCACTACTGCCGCCCGGTTCCGATTTTGACGAGTGGCGTTTTGACTTCGAGGATACTTTTGCCAAAACCAAAGTGGCGCTGGGAGCCAACCCGCTTGACGAGGCGGTTCGCCGTGCAGACACAATCCCATTTCCGCTGCAAGCTGAACGCTACGGTAGCGTCAAATTGAAGCGACTGATCGCTACCTGCTATCACTTGCAACGACTACAAGGGCAAAGCCATTTTTTCTTGGGTGTTCGTGATGCCGCAAAGATTATGGACACGACCAATCTTCACAAGGTCAATGCCATGTTACATGGACTCGTCCGCGACGGCCTGCTGATTGAAGTTGAAAAGGGCACAACCAAGCGCGCCACCCGTTACCGTTTCAAGCTGGCAATGTAATCTTGTAGCGCACGCGCTGCCCTGCCGCGCGCAAAGAATACAGGCGCGAGAGTCGAAGTGGCTGATTGTGCGTCAGACACGCCACGGCTCAATCGCGGCGCAAATTTGGGCGTATTCGCACCATCGCGCACCACAACGAAAATTATTTGTCCGGCGATAAATGCGTGCTGTCGTGCGTCCCGCCTCCTCGAGCTCGGATCCCCCGATCAACGTGGTAGAAATGCCACCCTTTTAGGAAAACTTTCTCCCCGCCCCAACCCATCCGGCAGACCTGCCTTTATGGTGCAACCTGCTACTTTTCGTTCGGCCAGCTGTTGCCTTTGTTTTATGGGGAGCTAGATTGCCCCACCTGCTACTTTAACTGGTGTTACTCGCACCCGGCCGACACGCCGCCCAGTTTTCGCTTTTGGTTGCTACGCCCGACAAATTGATTTGAAACGTCAGCGCGGCGAAATTATTGGCAGGTCGGCTGATGACAGAAACGATCTGAAACATTATCCTGCGCGAAGTTTCCGCAACGGCTTGAAACGAAAAATGCTGCGCGCGCTTTTATGATTCAGCCCTCGTCATTCGCCGATCAGTCACACAGGTTGTTATTGCGGCTTTGGCGTATGTCCCACAGCACCAAAAGACACAGGGCCATCCGATATTTGGAATGGCTCCCATCCGTAAGCCAATCCGCAATTTGAGGCTAGCTGTTTGGCGCGGATAAACGCCGGAAACGAGTCCTCATAAACGCAAAACGCTACATAGACGGAATCGTCTGACATATTTTTGAAAAAATTGATTAGGCCAGCGGTGCTTCCAGTCGGATCAATTCCAAACCCTTGCTTTGGCTGGGCAGTTTCACCAGTCAGCGTTGTAGTCCAATCAATATCTGTCTCATTGCGGCTAAGATCAAAGTTCCGGCACAAATAAATATGGCCATATCGGGCTGACGTGACTCGACTTTTTCAGGCCATGTGATGTGTTAGTCTGGGCCCAACGAAAGGACCAGACTAATGAAAGGCAAGCGATATACGACGGAAGACAAGATTCGGCTGCTACGGGCAGCGGATCGCGGTGAAAAAAGCAT
>CAIRJF010000014.1 GCA_903878805.1 uncultured Verrucomicrobia subdivision 3 bacterium | reverse complement strand
CACGCGATGACTTTAGGCGGCGTCGCCCGCGAGCTGACGCAATTTATCGCCGGCTGTCGCAAAAATAAAAACGGATTCGCTTGCCACGCGTTTGGCGAAAAATTTATTCTACCCGCTCGCAGTTCAAAATATTTTATCACCATGAGCAAACTTTCTGTCTTCAGTGGTTCACTACCCAAAATCGGCATTCGCCGTTATATCTTTGAAAAGTCTTGGCTTTGGCAAAACAGCGGCTTATTCGGCGTTATCGCCGGACGGTCGGTTTTCCGCTTGGCTGCAATGCGCGCCGGACGGAATTATTACTTGGACGGACGGACAAAAAGCATAACTGACCGTGGATAAGGGATAATTCCGCCAATTCCTGCCGGAACATCACGGAAAATCGGACGGTTTGGGGATGGATGGTCGGTCGGAATTTTCCTGTAATTTAATCCGACCGATCAATTTATGAATCTACCAACCAACCAAGATCAAATTACTATCCAATTCAACGGGCAATTTTCCATCAGCCGCGAAAATCTGAAAATGTTGCTGACAGAATTAAATTCGGAAAAACGGCCAATTATTCCGTCGTTACCGGCAATAATAAATTTACCGGAAAATTCGGAAAATAAACGGCTGGCTTATACCATGCGCGAGACGGCGGAAATTTTGGGTGTTTTTCTTACATTACCGTCCATCGGCTCGTTAAGCGCGGATTATTAAAAAATTCCAAAGCCTTGCGGAAAATAATTATACCGGCTGGCGAAATTGATCGGTTTTTGCGGGAAACTCTGTGAAATAATTTTATCGCCGGTTTTATTTTGGCTCTTGGAAATTTCGGGCTAAATTGCCGCCATGTGCGCGCGGTATAGCCTGACGAAAGAAGGAATTTCAATTTTGATTGGCGAAATTGAAATAATTCTCTCCATTGGCGCGCGTTACAATATCGCCCCCAAACAAAATATTCCGGTCATTTTTAATAATGGCGGGAAAATTCAGGAAAAAGAAATGTCTTGGGGCTGGAATACCAATTTTAGCGACCAGCCTTTAATCAATGCCAAATCGGAAACGATTTCCTCGCTGCCGACGTTTAAGCCATACCTTCACCAACGCTGTTTAATTCCGGCTGACGGCTTTTACGAATGGACGAAAGACAAAACACCGATCCGCTTTATGCGTCGGCATGACGAGCCGTTTTGCTTTGCCGGTCTTTGGCGCGTGACGCAGCGCAAACCATACGACGTGGAGATTGATGTTTTTTCCGTCGTCATCCTCACGCGCCCCCCCGTTGCACCCGTGACGCAATTTCACAATCGGATGCCATTTGTAGTTGAGCCACACAATTACGACAATTGGCTAAAAAATGATTTTGCGATGGAATGGACGTTAAAAAATCCAGATGAAACGCCGTTTGATTTTGTCCCTGTCCAGCGTGAATTAAATAATGTCCGCAACGAAGGCGCGCATTTAATTAAGCGCGGCCTTCTGCAAGGTGATTTGCTTTGAAGGCACTAAAAAGACACTATGCTTTAATAGCCTGTAAATACTTGGGTTTTGACGGTTTATTGCAGTCCTTCAAGTCCTGTCGTGGGCACCATATAATACTTCCACCATTTTCGTCGCCGAGCGACGGAGACGGGTTGGAGGTGGAGACGTGGCTAGAAGCCAATAACGACGGGATAAAATCGTAAGGTTGGGCAAAAGAATAGGAAACGGTTTTACGCGAAATCAGGCAGTTCGTTCCAGCTTTGCGAACGACTTCTGAAATCTCCTGTGGAGATTTTTCAATCTGCATTTTCCCCGCCAATTCCAAGGTGTTACGAACTCCTTGGTAGGTTCGTTCCAGTAAGTTGAGCCTGTCCTGTGAAGATGCTGTCTTTCCTGCTTCAACGCCGCTTTTTCAATCACCAAAGCTGACTGTGAAGTCCGGTAACTTTCCTCGTCCCCGGCCAGTTTGCCGCGCCGCACAGCGCGTATTTTGACGCCGAAGGAAATATCTTTGTGGTCGAATGGGTCGAAGTCGGCCGCGTGACCAAATCACGGAAATTCGCGTGAGGAACTGGCGGTTCAAATTTTAATTTTGTCCGCAGGTGCGAACACCAGTTGTCTGCCACCAAAACGAAACGAGCCGGAGAACGTAAATTCTCCGGCTCGTTTTTGTTGATGAATTTCTTACGAGCAGCCGAGGCTCTCGCCACAGTTCAGGCACTTGTAGCACGCCCCGTTGCGAACGACGACGTTGCCGCAGTTTGGACACGTCGGCGCATCCTGCTGATTGGTAATCATTGAGGTGAGCGTCAGGGCACGTCGCGTATGACCAGCGTCCACCTTGGCATCAAGAATGTCGGTGTCGTCGGAAATCGGCAGTTCAGGCACCGGGCGGTTTATTTTTTTTTTCATTTCCTCAAGCAGACCGGGCATGGACAGCTCGGGCTGGTTGCGGACGCCGGTGATGGTTTCGCGGTAGCCGGGGATGAACTGGAACGCGAGCCAGCGGAAAACATAATCCGTGATGGATGACGCGTTGCGGATCTCGGGATTTTTGGTGAAGCCGCTCGGTTCGAAGCGCTGGTGCGCGAACTTGCGGACGAGCGCTTCCAACGGCACGCCGTATTGAAATGCCATGCTGGTGAGCGTGCCGATGCTGTCCATGAGACCGCCGATGGTGGAGCCTTCCTTGGCCATCGTGATGAACAATTCGCCGGGCGTGCCATCGTCGAACAAGCCGACGGTGAGATAACCTTCGTGATCGGCGATATTGAATTTGTGCGTGAGCGCCTGGCGCGTGTCGGACAGGCGGCGGCGAAGAGGCTTGCCGGCTTCGCCCTGCAACTGGGCCACCTGCGCTTCGAGTTCCTTGATGCGGGCGTCGAGCGCGGGTGCGGCGTTGGCGGATTTGTCACCGCCTTCGTTGGTCTTTTTCGTGTTCAACGGCTGCGAGCGCTTGGAGCCGTCGCGATAAATGGCGACGCATTTCAAACCCATCTTCCACGCCTGAACATAAGTGTCGCGAATATCGGCGACGGTGCAATCGCCCGGCATGTTGACGGTCTTGGAAATCGCGCCGCTGATGAACGGCTGCGCGGCAGCCATCATTTTGAGATGCGCCATGTAGCCGATGCTGCGCTTGCCGCGCGACGGCTTAAACGCGCAGTCAAACACGGGCAAATGCTCCGGCTTGAGTCCGCTTTTAATGGTCGCGCTATTTTCCTCGACGTCTTCAATCGTGTCGAACTTCTCGATGTGCGCGAGAATATTTTTGATTTCTGCCTCGCTGTAATTCAAACGGCGCAGCGCATCGCCCACGCCACGGTTTACAATCTTCAACATCCCGCCGCCGGCGAGCAATTTGTATTTCACCAGCGCGATGTCGGGTTCGACGCCGGTCGTGTCGCAGTCCATCAAGAACGCAATCGTGCCGGTCGGCGCGAGCACGGTGACTTGTGCGTTGCGATAGCCAAATTGTTTTCCTTTCGCGAGCGCACCATCCCAAGTCTTGCGCGCCTCGGTCTTGAGATAATTAAATTCAGCGCTCGGCTGGATGGTTTCCACAGCATCGCGGTGCAATTTGATGACACCGAGCATAGATTCGACGTTGTCCTTCGCGACCGTTTTTTCCACGCCCGCGCATCGCGCATCGCGATAACCTTTGAACGCGCCGATGTTCCCGGCGATTTCGGCGGACTGTTCGTAGGCGTGGCCGGTCATGATGGACGTAATCGCGCCCGCGAGCGCGCGGCCTTCGTCAGAATCGTAAGGCAAACCGTAGCTCATGCAGAGCGAACCAAGATTCGCGAAGCCGAGGCCGAGTGTGCGGAAAATGTGGGAATTTTCCGCGATGTCCTTGGTCGGATAGCTCGCGTTGTCCACGAGGATTTCCTGCGCGGTGATGTAGATGCGCACGGCGGCCTTGAAGCGTTCGATGTCGAACACGCCGTCTTCGCGCTTGAACTTCATCAAATTGAGCGACGCGAGATTGCACGCGGTGTTATTGAGGAAAACGTATTCGCTGCACGGATTGGTCGAATGAATCGGCTCAGTGCCTTTGCAGGTGTGCCACTTCTGGATCGCGCCGTCGTATTGGATGCCGGGGTCGCCGCAGATGTGCGTGCCTTCGGCAATTTTGTTCAGCAACGTGGCCGCATCCTTTTTCTGGAGCGGCAAACCTTTGACGGTTTTCGTCCACCATTCTTTGCCGGACAACGCGGCTTCAAAAAACTCGTCGCTGGCACGGACGGAAAGATTTTCGTTCTGATACATCACGCTACCGTAAGCGTCGCCGTTGTAAGAACCGTCGTAGCCCTGCTCAATGAGCGCCCAAGCTTTCTTTTCTTCCTTCTGCTTCGCATCAATGAATTCCTCGATATCGCCATGCCAGTCGTGCAAAGTATTCATCTTCGCCGCACGCCGTGTTTTGCCTCCGGACTTCACGACATTCGCAACTTGATCATAAACTTTCAGGAAGCTCATCGGGCCGCTCGGACGACCGCCACCGCTTAATTTCTCGCGGCTCGAACGGATCGGCGTCAAATCGGTGCCGGTGCCGGAACCATATTTGAACAGCATCGCTTCGCTGTAGGCGAGGTGCATGATGGATTCCATGTCGTCTTGGACGCTCTGGATGAAGCACGCGCTGCCCTGTGGATACTCGTATTGAGTTTTGGCGCGCTCGGCCTCACCGGTTTCGCGGTTATAAAACCAGTTGCCCTTGCTGGAATTTTTGCCGACACCGTATTCGTGATAAAGTCCGACGTTGAACCACACCGGCGAGTTAAACGCGCCGTATTGGTTCAGGCAAAGCCAGGTAAGTTCTTCATAAAAAATTTCACCGTCCGCCTTGGAAAAATATCCGTCCGCGATGCCCCAATCCGAAATCGTCCGCGTGATGCGGTGAATCAACTGGCGCACAGAAGTTTCGCGTTCGCTCGTATGCTGCTCGCCATAAAAATATTTTGACACGACGACTTTCGTCGCCAGAACCGACCAGGACTTCGGCACTTCGACATTTTCCTGTTTGAAAATGACTTTGCCGGCGTCATCGGTGATTTCGGCGGTGCGCTTATCCCACTCAATCTGGTCGAACGGCTTGACCTTGGCATCGCTGAACACGCGTTCGATGCGGAGCGACTTTTTGGTTTCGGACTTGGCGGGTTTCATCGAACGGGTTGCAGAAACTTTGTTGGTTCGGCGGCTGGCGGCTTTCGGCGCCGGTGCCGAGACTTCCTCACGGGCATCAATCATGGTATTCTCCAGGTTTAATTTTTCAGATCTGATCCGGTCGGTTTCAAGCGAGACAGAAACGCGCCGGGACTTAAAAACCGTCAATTCCCAAGAAAAACGAGTTTTTCCTCAAAATTGCGAATCCCCAACTAATTGGGGAACGGCAGCCATCATGCTACCACCGGTGGTATCTTTCAAGAAAATTTTGCAAGAAAGTTACGCGAACGTTATTCCCAAATGAAATCAATGGAATCCGCAGATTAGCGCGGCCAAATCGCGACTTATTCCCACCGGTGAACAAGATTTTTTACCGCCGCCCCTTGGCGCGGTTGCTGCCGCGCGGATGCGATTTCTTGCCGCGATTTTCGCCGCGGTTTTTGGCAAACGTCGGCTTCGCGCCGTCCATGGGTTTGTAAAACGGTTTTTCGCCCGGTTTGCCAAACGAACGGACAAACGGCTTCGCGCCCGGCTTCCCACCGGGTTTTCCAGTCGGCTTGCCAAACGGTCGCGCGAAAGGACGGCCGCCGGCTTTCTCGCCAGGCTTGCCGTCGGCGCGGAGGAACGGTCGGTTGCCGAATTTCCCCGGCGTTTTGGCGGCGTCACGGAATTTGCGTTTCGCCAAAACTGTTTTCGGGCGCGGCTTCGGCACGAGCACAATCGGACAACCTTCGTAGCCGAACGCGGCGCGCAGTTCGTTGCCAAGACTCTTCTTGTATTGGTCGGAAAATAATTCGTCGCGGTTCACGAACAGCAGAAACGTCGGCGGCGCTTGGCGCACTTGCGTGGCGTAATAAAATTTCAGGCGATGACCGGCGGCGCTGATGGGCTGACGCCGTTCGATGGCGTCGTTGATGGTGCGGTTCAGAATCGCCGTGGGAATTTTCTGCTGCAACTGCGCGGCGACGTAGCGCACGGCTTCGAGCAAACGATCCAAATGAAAACCCGTCGTGGCGGACGTGAAAATCACGGGCGCGTAATCGAGGAAAAATAATTTATCCTGCACCCACGCGCCGAATTCGCTCAAGGTCGTGAGCTTCTTCGCTGTGCCTTCAGTGCGTTCTTTCGCTTCGCGCCGGGCGATTTCATCCTCGCGCGCTTTGCGGATTTCGGCGGCGAACAAATCCCATTTGTTGATGACGAGAATGCACGCGCGGCGCTGCTCGACGATGGTGTCAGCAATCTTTTTGTCCTGCTCGGTGACGCCGACTTCGGCATCAATGACGAGCACGGCGATGTCGCAACGCGCAATGGATTCCTGCGCGCGCTGCACGCTGAAAAATTCCACGGAGTCGTCCACCTGCCGCGATTTGCGCATGCCAGCGGTATCAATCAAAATATATTTCTGCCGCACGCCATCCGTTTCCACCTCAAACGGCACATCCACGGAATCACGTGTGGTGCCGGCGATGGGCGAGACGATGACGCGCTTGGAATTCGTAAGCGCATTGATGATGGACGACTTGCCGACGTTCGGGCGACCGACGATGGCGAGTTTGAGCGGACCGACTTTGCGCGGGGCCAACGGCTTGGCGGCGGATTCGTCGCCGTCAGTTTCAACCGTCGTGTCTGCGCTTTCCACTTCCGTTTCCGCTTCAGCCACTGGCGCGGGCAAAAACGCCGCGGCCGCGTTCATCAAATTAGGAATGCCTTCGCCGTGAATGGCGCTGACGGGAAAAACTTTTTCAAAACCGAGTCGCGCAAAGTCCATGGCGGCTTCTTCCAAACGATGCGTGTCCACTTTGTTCACGGCGACGAGCACGGGCTTGCCGCTCTTGCGCAGACGTTGCGCGACTTCGCGATCCAGCGGGACGATACCGTCCTGCACGTTGACGACGAGAATAATTGAATCCGCCGATTCGATGGCCATGTCCACCTGCTCCACGGCGGCGCGCACAATGACGTCGTCGGACTTTTCACCGCGCAGCAAACCGATACCGCCGGTGTCCACGAGCGTGTAAGGGCGGCCATGCCATTCTGCCTCCACCGTCACGCGATCGCGCGTGACGCCGGGTTCATCGTGCACGATCGCGATGCGCCGTTTGACGATGCGATTGAACAGCGCGGATTTGCCCACATTCGGGCGACCAACGATGGCGATAAGTCCTGACATGGTGACAGCTTGCGTGATTTTACGCGGTCAAGAAAGCCAAAACGAATTTGTCCGCGAACTGTCCGCTTGTTTTCGCATCAAAATTTTTTAACAATCTACGCCGCCGCATGAACCAGACGCTCATCATCGTGCCCACTTACAATGAACGGGAAAATCTCCCGCGCATGGCGGCGAAGCTCCTTTTGCTGACAGTCGGCGTGGACGTGCTGGTGGTGGACGACAATTCCCCCGACGGCACGGGGAAAATTGCCGACGAACTGGCGGCGAAACATCCGCAGCTCCACGTTTTGCACCGCGCGGAAAAAAACGGCCTCGGACGCGCCTACATCGCGGGCTTCAAATGGGCATTGGAGAAAAATTATGAATTCATCTTCGAGATGGACTGCGATTTTTCCCACGATCCGGAGGAGATTCCGAATTTTCTGAAGGCCGCACAAAATGCCGATCTCGTGCTTGGCTCGCGTTACGATGGCGGCGTGCGGGTGCTGAACTGGCCACTGAAGCGGCTTTTGTTGAGCCGGTTCGCCGGCATTTACGTCTGGCTCATCACGGGGATGCCGTTCACCGATCCGACCGGCGGTTTCAAATGTTTCCGACGACGCGCACTGCAAGCCATCGCCATCGACGCGGTGAAATCGAACGGCTACAGTTTTCAAATTGAGCTGACGCACCGGCTCTGGCGCGATGGCTACAAAGTTGTGGAAGTGCCGATCACTTTTACCGAGCGCGTCGAGGGCAGTTCCAAGCTGTCGCGCGGCATCGTGACCGAGGCGTTTTGGATGGTCTGGTGGCTGTGGCTGCAAAACGGCTGCCGCCGTTTCGTGCGCGAAAAATCCTAACGGCGCTTGCCAAGCTTCGGTTTTTGAGCGATTAAATCTGCCATGAAAATAAAATTCCTTATTGCCACGCTGCTAAGTTCCGCCACCGCCGTTTTTGCCGGGATGCCCAAAGCGGGCGACACCGCGCCCGCGTTTGCCGCGCCGGATCAGGATGGCAAGACGGTTTCGCTCGCGGATTTTTCCGGGAAGAAAAATGTGCTGCTGTATTTTTACCCGAAAGATTTCACCGGCGGCTGCACGAAGGAGGCCTGCGGTTTCCGCGACCGCATGGGCGATTTGCAGACAAACAACGTGGCGGTTATCGGCGTGAGTTTTGATTCCGCCGCAAGCCACAAGGAATTCATCGAGAAATATCATTTGAACTTTACGCTGCTCGCGGACACGGATGGCAAGGTCGCCGCCGCGTATGACGTAAAAATGCCCGTGATGAAGATGGCCAAACGCGTGAGCTTCCTCATCGGCACGGATGGAAAAATCGTCCACGTCACGGATGCGATGAGTCCGCAGACGCATTTCGCGGAAATGCAGGCGGCCATCGCGGGCTTGCCGAAACCTTGAACGTGAAGCAGAGTTGGTCATGCCGCTTTACGAATACGAATTGTGCGAGGGTGACTGCAAAATCTGCGGCGGCACGTTCACGCTGAACCGTCCGCTCTCGGCCGCACCGCTGGTGAAATGTCCCGCGTGCAAAAAACCGGTGCGGAAAATTATTTCCGGCTTCAGCACCCCGCACAAGCTCAAGCCGCTCTCCATCTCGGCCGCAAAAAAATCCGGCTTCCAAGTCTATAAACGTCTCGGCAAGGGCGAATATGAACGGCAGTGAGGCCGTTGCGGGTTTGAATAGATTTTGACGGCACTTGTCCATTGTTCTAGCGTGTAGGGAGCAAGATGTATTTATTTTCCGACAGATTTCTGGTTGGTTTGGTAGCGGCGGCGCTGGCGTTTTCGGCGCGGGCGCAGGAGACGATTATTTTTTCCAAACCGGCGGAGGCCTCGGCGGACAAGGCAAATTCCTTCATGCCCAGCACGGAGCATCATTCGGGTGATTACAATGCGCCACATCAATTGTTCAAGGATTACACGCCCGACCTGCCATTGCCGGCGCCGGTGATTTCCTTAAACAATGATCCTTCCGTGAAGGAAGCGCTGGACAAACGCCGCAACTGGACGCTGCTCACGCCGGAGCAAATCCTCGGTGTCCAGACGCCGGAAGAAATCATGGGAGTTCCGAACAAGCTGCGGGACGCCGAAAAAAAACTGTCGCTGGAGGAACAATTTCTGCTGCGCACGAGCCGCTCAAAAGAGTTTTCGGCCACCAATGGGCGTGCGGGCAGCGTGCCATGGGGCAATCAGGACGACAACAATCCCTTTTCGCTCAAAAACCAGAACGAGGACGATCCGCTGCATCCGTCACTGCAAAAAACGTCGCCGGGCGCTCGCTACTTTAACCAGATTTTGAACGCAGGCGATTCGGGCAACCCGTCCGTAGGCGCGGATGGCCGGCAGAATTCGGCATGGAACACCGTGTTCACCCAGCCGACGCAGCCACCGGCGACGCCGGAACAGGAAGCGGCCATGGAACGGTTCCGCGCCTTGATGGAACCAAGTTCGCCGCCGCAAAAAATTGAGACGCCCACGCGTTTTTCAATTCCAGCCGCAACGACTCCGGACCCGTTCATGCAGGCGAGACCGTTTGCCAATCCGAACGGACGGGACGTTGCTCCCTTGGAAGCGGATTTTTCAAAACCGGCCGGCATCACACCGCTGCCGCCCATCAGCACACCGCCGCCCAAACCGGTGCAAGTCAGGCCGAGCTGGCAGGCGCAGTTGCCGCCGTGGATGCAGTCCGGGCCGCCGGCGCACAACCCCAACCAGAATTTTTAATTAGTAGGCCGACGTGCCAAGCATGACCTGCTCAAGCGTCGAAACTCCTTCACGGGCGCGGTCAAGCGCCACCATGCGCAAGGTGTGCATTCCCTGATTGACGGCGAGCTTGGCCATTTCGCGTGTGCTGGCGCGGGAGATGATGAGTTTGCGGATCTGGTCGGAGATGGTCATGGCCTCGATGATTGCCATACGGCCGACGTAGCCGGAATTTTTGCAGCGGTCGCAGCCGCGCCCGCGATAGAGCTGCACACCGTCAAACACCACCGGGTCAATGCCGAGATCCTCATACATTTTCGCCGGATAGGTCACGGCCTCCTTGCAATGCGAGCAGATGCGGCGCAAGAGGCGTTGCGCGCAGGACAAAATCACGGAGGAAGAAATCAAAAATGGCGCGATGCCCATGTCATCCAGGCGCGCAATCGCGCCGGGCGCGTCATTGCAGTGCATCGTGGACAAAACTTGATGGCCGGTGAGCGCGGCCTCGATGGCGATTTCCGCCGTCTCGGTGTCGCGGATTTCCCCGATCATGATGATGTCCGGGTCTTGGCGGAGAATCGAGCGCAGCGCGTTCGCGAACGACAGGCCGATGTCTTTCTTTGTCGGAACCTGGTTGATGCCGGGGATTTGAAATTCCACCGGGTCTTCCACGGTGATGATGTTCCATTGCGGATTATTTAATTCATTGAGCGCTGAATAAAGCGTTGTCGTTTTGCCGGAACCGGTCGGGCCGGTGACGAGAATCAAACCGTGCGGCGCATCAATCGCGCCTTTGAACTGCTTGAAGGTGTGTTCGTCCAAACCGAGCTTGTCGAGGCTGGCGGACAAATTGGATTTGTCCAGCACGCGCAGCACGATTTTTTCGCCGTGGACGGTCGGCAGAACGGACACGCGCAAATCGAAATCGCGTCCGGCCACCTTGACGCGCATACGGCCGTCCTGTGGCAGACGGCGCTCGGCGATATCGAGGTTGGACATGATTTTGAAACGCGAGGCGAGCGCGAGCTGCATCTGCTTGGGCGGCGGCGTGGCGTCAATGAGCACGCCGTCCACGCGGTAGCGCAGGCGCATGACTTTTTCAAACGGCTCCAAGTGGACGTCGCTCGCGCGGTCTTTGATGGCCTGCAACACAATCAGGTTCGCCAGCTTGATGACCGGCGCTTCCTCGCTCGACGCGGCCAGTTGGTCGAGGTTGACCTCCTCCATCGCTTCGCGCACGGACTCCACGGTTTCGTCCGAGGAGGCTTCCACCTCGCGACGTTTGTTGGCGTCCTGGATGATGTCCTCCATCGAGCCGGTCTTGGCGGCGTCAATGGCGTTCAGCTTGTCGTTGATGGCTTTTTCCGACGCGATGAGCGGAAAAATTTCCATCTTCGTGATGCGCTTCACGTCGTCCAGCGCCATGACGTTCAACGGGTCCGCCATCGCCAGATAGAGGCGGTTTTCCAGCCGGCTGACGGGAACCAGCTTGTGGTTGTGTGTGGTATCGCGTGGCACCAGGTCGCTGACATCTGGCGAAATGTTGATGCGAGCGAGATTGATCGGCGGGACATTCAGCACACGGCCCATGCTCACGGCGAGATCGTCTGGGCTGACGTATTGCTTATCCTTGTCAACGAGCAGTTTTGCCAGCCGCGAACCTTCCTTCTTCTGTCGCTCCAGCAGTTCCTCGATTTGATTCGCGCTCAACAGGCCGTCCTCGACGAGGGCGTCGGCGATGCGTTCGGCAAATGATTTTATTTTGGCCATGGTCAGCGGAAAACTTTGCGGAGGTTGGCCACGATGTCAATCGGTGGGGCGATATACCACAGCAACCGGTGCGTGGTCGCCTCGGACAATTCCTTGGCCGCCTGCTGATTGAAGGGATTGGAGGTTGCCACGAGAATCGCCTTGCTCATGCGGTCGAACGGCAGCACACACCAGCGCCGGCACACGTCCGGATGAAAGCCGCGCGACAAATCCATGTCCACGTCATACCGGTCTAGCGGCAAAAACGCCATGCGCGATTTGTCCGAAATCAGCTTCAGCGATTTATCAATCAGGAAAATTCCCTTATCGTGCAGCATCTGGATAAACGGCTCCACCGCATCCGTCGGCGACAGCGTCAAATCCACATTCCGCCAGCACAAGTCAAAATCCCCCGCCGTGATCAGCTTGCTCTCGACATAAATCTTATACATCGTCTTGCGCCCGTCATCTACATCCTCCGACGCCGTGAGCACCGCTTTGCGCCGAGCCACCGCAGTGTCGGACACCGCCGCTTGGGCCACTGCGTCCGTCGCCGGCTGCACCACCGCGCTGCTGGCCTTGTCCTCAATCTGGCGCAACGCCGTGCGCACATCCGTATCCTCCGGTCGCCGTTGCAACACCGTCTCGTATTCCAGAATCGCCGAGGACAACTGCCCCTGCTGCAAATACGCCTGCGCAATCCGCTTCGACGTGCCAATCAACTCATCCTCGCGTCCCAGCTTCGAGTAAGCCTCCTTCAGGATTTCCAGCGACTGCGTATCGCCCGGCTGCGACTGCACAATCACCTCGAACATCTCAATCGTCTGCAACAATTGAGCTTCCTCACCCGGATTTAATGTTGGCGTCGCCATTGATGAATTTTCAGCAAATTCGCTGCCAAGTTAATTCGCCAACGCCGCCAACGCAACCCAAAGAAAAAACCAAAGCCAATTTTTATTTCGCCCATGACTGCTTCCTGCTAAAACTTTTGCAGGTGGATTTACCCAAACCAGTCATGGCTCCGGCCCCCGGCGACCGCGTTTTGCGTTTCGTTGGCGACAAAATTCTTTTCACCATCCGTGCCGACACCAATTTATCGGCTCAAAAAAACTGGACCGCGCGTCTGCGCACCAACCTCGGCCGCGCCGCCGCCCGCCGACAGGAAATCATTTCCGCCCACGCCGGCCAAGCCGTGGTCGCCAATTCCTCGTGGCGCGATTTGCCAATGCAACGCATCGCCGACGGCTGGCAAATCGAACTGCCCCTCGCCGAAGTCGGCTACTTCAAAGCGAAAGCTTATCTGCTCGACGAAAAAAACTGGCAGCATTGGCCGGACGGTTCCGATGTGGGAATTTCCGTCCACCCGAATTTCGCACGCACGGCAAACACGATTTACTGCGCTTTCACCCGACTTTTCGGCGCGACCAAAAATCTCGCTTCCACTGCCGATGAGAAATTGGAGACGCAGCTCAAATCGCTCGAAGCGCAAGGCTACGCCACCTTGCCACCATCGGGAAAATTTCGCGACCTAACGCAGCAACTGCCTTTCATCGTCAACAAGCTCGGCTGCAAAATTATTCATCTGCTGCCCGTGCACCCGACGCCCACGACTTACGCGCGTTTCGGTCGCACCGGCAGTCCGTATGCCGCGCTGGATTTGACCGCCGTGGATCCTGCACTCGTCGAGTTCGACAAACGCACGACCGGCATTGACCAATTCTGCGAGCTCACCCAAACCGCTCACGCGCTGAATGCCCGCGTGTTCATTGATATCGTCATCAACCACACCGGCTGGGGTTCCACGTTGCAGGAAAATCATCCGCAATTTTTTCTGAAAAAGCCCGACGGCGAATTCGCCAGCCCCGGCGCATGGGGAACCGTTTGGGAAGATTTAGTCGAACTCGAGCAGCACGACGTGAAGCTGTGGGATTTAATCGCCGACTCGCTGCTCGTCTGGTGTCGTCGCGGCGTGGACGGTTTTCGCTGCGATGCCGGTTACAAAGTTCCGACCGCTGCGTGGCAATACATCATTGCTCGCGTGCAGGAGGAATTCCCCGAAGCAATTTTCTTGCTCGAAGGTCTCGGCGGTTCGTGGGATGCCACCGAAAGCTTGCTTACCGAAGGTGGCATGCAATGGGCCTACTCCGAGCTGTTCCAAAATTATTCGGGCCGCGAAGTTGCGTGGTATCTCGATTACGCCAACCGCCAGAACGAACGCATCGGCAGCTACGTCAATTATTCCGAAACGCACGACAACAGTCGCCTTGCTGACAAAGGCTGCGCGTGGTCCCTGTTGCGAAATCGTCTTTGCGCGCTGACGAGTCCGAGCGGCGGCTTCGGTTTCACCTGCGGCGTGGAATGGCTTGCCACGGAAAAAATCCGCGTCCACGGCACCACCGGTTTAAACTGGGACAACGTTGTCAACATCGTCCCCGAACTCTCGCGGCTCAATAAACTCATCTCAAACCATCCGTGCTTTTTTGACGGCGCCAAACTCACGCGCTTGAGCACGCCCGACTCGCCGGTCTATGCCCTACTCCGCGAATCTGCCGAAGGTAAAGACACGGTTCTAATTTTGGTTAACACCGATGTGGAACAGGAAAGCGCTATCGCCCTCGCCCACGATTTCAAATTCCAGATTTCCGATTTCAAATTTGATTTGCTTGCGCAACCGCTACCAAAAATGTCCGTCGCCAAAAACGCGACGGAATTGGACCTTCTGCCCGGCGCAGCATTTTGTCTGGCGCTGACAGAAAAACCCGTTGGCTTAAGCGGAGAAGATTATCGCCGTGCACGCGCTCAGGCTGCGTTTGCCTTGCAATCATTGAGTAAAATCGTTTCCACCGAAACCGTGGACGAATACGATTGGCGCTGGCTGGCGAAAAGAGTCGCCGCCTCGCCGAAAAATTTTCTGGCTGCAGCCAGCGAATTTGCCGCGCGCAACGCTAAAACTCCACTCGCCGATTTGTTTACTGAAGTTGAAGCCGGAAAAGTATTTCCGCGCGTCGTTGAATGGACATTGCTCGATGCCCGCCGCGTGACGCTCGTGCCGCCCGGCCACTGGCTGCTGGTGGAAGATTCCGCGCAATTTCGTGCGACGCTGGAAACCAAAAAACCGGAATCTGAAATTCAAAATTCAAAAACGCACGTTCAATCCATCGCCGTCGACAACCGCCACATCGCCGTTTTTGCCCCGCGCGAAACAGCCGCGGAAACCGAATTGGTTTTGGAACGCTACGCCGCGACTTCGCAAAAAATTTCTGCGGCAATACGTTTTCTTGCACCCGAACCAACGCGGCCGGCAGCCTGCGGCAAGCTGCCGGCTCCTACTGATTTGGTTTTACTGACGAATGGCATAGGCGGCATGGCGCGCTTGTGCGTTGATTTTGGCCGGGTGAATTCTAAATACGATTGCGTGCTCGGAGCGAGCCTGCATCCGAGCGTGCCCGTGGATCGCCACGTTTTTGTAAAACGTTTGCGCGTTTGGGTGAACGCCGACGGTTTTCTTTCGCCGCTCGATTTCAAAAGTCTCGCATCGTTCCAATCTGGCTCGCCCGCCGTCTGGAATTTCATCGCCAACGCCGGCGATGGCCGCACGGTGGAAATCGAATTGCGTGCCGAAATGCTCGAAGGCGAGAACACCACCGTTTTTCATTTCAGTCGTCCGACAGAAAAACTGGCACGCGGAAAACAATTGCCCGCCGATGCCAAAGTGAGCCTGACTGTGCGCGTAGACATCGAGGATCGAAATTTTCATAGCGAGACAAAACGCAATGACGGCGCGGATTTTCATTTCTCGTCAAACACGCGGACGTTGGATGCTGCAAAAATAAAAAATAAAAATCTGGTTGGATTTGCCTTCACGCCGGCTTCAGACCGACAGCTCCGCGTCGCAGCCGACGGCGGCGTTTATCATCCACAACCGGAATGGTGCGAGAACATTCCGCATCCCGTCGAGCAGACGCGCGGCCAGACCGGCAGCGGCGATGCTTACAGTCCGGGCTGGTTTGAAATTCCTTTGGCGAAGGGCACAGACACAACCCTCGTGCTCACGGCCGAACTTGGAGAATCAAAAAACGGCAAGCGGAAGTTTGAAAACGGAAATTCCGACAAAACTTTTCAAGCTCAACTGGAACGCGCGGCGAAACAATTCGTCGTGCGCCGCGACGAAGGCAAGACGGTCATCGCTGGTTATCCGTGGTTTTTGGATTGGGGACGCGACTCGTTGATTTGCGCGCGCGGACTTTTGGCAGCAGGCATGACGGCGGAAGTGAAACAACTTTTACTCACGTTCGCTAAATTTGAAAAGGACGGCACGTTGCCGAATACGATTCATGGCAACGACGTTTCCAATCGCGACACCAGCGACGCGCCGCTATGGTTCGCCGTCGTGTGCGAAGACTTGGCTGACAAAAAGTTTTTCAACGTGCGCGTGGACGGCAGCCGCACGATTCGCGACGTGTTGGCGAGCATCGCGGAAAATTATTCCAAAGGCACACCCAACGGAATCCGCATGGATAATGACTCCGCGCTCATTTGGAGCCCGAGCCATTTCACTTGGATGGACACAAATTATCCGGCGGGAACGCCGCGCGAAGGTTATCCGGTAGAGATTCAGGTTTTGTGGATTCGGTTGCTGCGACTGCTGGAAAAAAACTCCGAAAAGGCTGAACAAAAAAAATGGCGTGACCTCGCCGATCACGCGACGGCATCGTTCGAGAAACTATTTTGGCTCGAAGATAAAGGCTGGTTCGCTGACGTGTTGATCGCCAAATCAAACGTGATTGCGCGAGACGCGACAGCAAGCGATGCGTTGCGGAATAATTGTTTATTTGCCGTGAGCCTTGGCCTCGTCACGGGCGAACATGCGCAACTCTGCGTCGCGGCGGCGCAGAAATATCTGGTCGTGCCGGGCGCGCTGCGCTCGCTCGCGCCGCTGCCGGTTTCCGTTCCGCTGTCGATTTGGCGTGATGGCAATCTGTTAAATAATCCGGCGGAGCCGTATTGGCCGCGTTACGAAGGCGATGAGGACACGCGCCGCAAACCGGCGTATCATAACGGCACGGCGTGGACTTGGACGTTCCCAACATTTTGCGAAGCACTCGCACGCGTGTGGGATTTTTCGCCTGAAGCGGTGGCGGCGGCAAAAAGTTATCTCGGCAGCTCGGAAAAAATTCTAAACGAAGGTTGTCTCGGCCAGATTCCCGAACTGCTCGACGGCGACGCGCCGCACACGCAACGCGGCTGCGACGCGCAGGCGTGGGGCGTGACGGAGGCACTGCGCGTTTGGAAATTGCTGACCGGAAATTCCGCCTAAAATTGCACGCGGTGCGGGTGGAGTTGAAGCACTTGCGCGATCTTGAGCGGGCCAGTCCGAAATTATACGCACTTGGCGATGCGCTCGGCGATGTTCACGCCGGACACAATGGAATCGCCCAGCGAGACGCCGTCGCGATAATGCCCGGCGAAAAATAGATTGGGCGCTTTGCTTTCGATGTCATTCAGCCGTTCGCGATATTTGCCATAGCCAACGTTATACTGCGGGATTGCTTTCGGCCAAAAAGCGGTGTGCACGAAGCTCGGCTTGCCTTTCACGCCGAGCAAGACACTCAAATCTGCTAGCACCACTTCTACTAATTTATCCGCCGGCAACGAAGCGAGTTCGGGATAACGCGCCCCGCCGACATAGCTGGTCAAATTGATCTGGCCATGCGGCGCGCGATTCGGAAATAGCGCCGAGGAGAAAATCGTGCCGAGAATTTTGAAGCCCTCGATCTTCGGGATCAGCATCCCAAAACCCTGGCAGGAATGCGTCACGTCTTCGCGGCGAAACCCGAGGACTACGCTGGCCACCGGCGGATAACTGATTTCGGAAAAAGTTTCCAAGTTCAATGAAGATTTCGCCTCGACGTTAAGCTGCGCCAATCGATGCGCCGTGCCGCAATAAATCACCGCGCCAAATTCCGTCTCGCCCTGCGCCGTGGTCACGCGCCAGCCGTCTTTCATTTGCGTGAGCTTCGTCACGGACGAATTTAATTTCAGCGCATCGCCAAGTTGCGCCGCGAGCGTGTCCGGCAAAACTTGCAAACCTTCGTCGAAGGAAAATTTTGGCGCGCGGTCTTTCGCTACTTCGCCGGATTTTTTCCGGTCGCGCGCGCCAAAAAACTGGCCTTTGATCATCGAGCCGTAGTTGTCTTCTAGCGCCTTGAGTTTGGGGAATGCGTGGGGCAGCGAAAGTTTATGTGGATCGCCCGCGTAAATTCCGGCAACCAGCGCGTCAATCGCGTTATCCAAAAATTCCTGGTTAAAGCGGCGCACGACAAACTGCGCGATGCTTTCTTCCACACCATCGCGTCGCGGCTTGATAAACGGCTCGCGCAGCACGGCGAGCTTGGCCTTGGCGGTGAAGAGCGGCGTGGTGAGAAATCCGAGCGGCTTGCCAGGCATTTCAATTGGCCGACCGTAACGCACGACGAAACGCGCCTCGGCCTTTGGATCGGTGTTTAGTTTGCGTGATTCAAGTCCGGCATCGCGCACAAGTTGCGCGATTTTCGGCGACGTTTCGAGGATCGTATTCGGCCCGAACTCGGCGAGAAAACCGTCCTTGCGAACGGATTGGATTACGCCGCCGACGCGGCCGCTTGCCTCATAAATCGTGACCGGCACACCTTGGCGTTTAAGATAAAACGCAGCAGTCAGCCCGGTGATGCCAGCGCCGATGATTGCGACAGATTTCATTCGCCCAATCAAATCGTCTTGGAATGCCGGCGCTCGTTCGCCGCGCCGAGCGTGTTGTCAAAACACATCGCGATGTTGCGGATGAAAAGGCGGCCGGAGTTCGTGACTTCGAGGCCGGTGGCGTTTTTTTTAACCAAACCATCGGCGATGAACGGCGCGAGCGCGGAAAGTTCTTTTTCAAAATGCTGTTCAAAGTTGATGCCGAGCTTTGTGCTCATCGCGGCGAAGTTGAGCGAGAGATCGCACATCGTTCGCATGATGGTTTCGCGGCGGATTTTGTCCTCGTCGCTCACGATGTAGGCTTTGTGCAACGGCACCTTTTGCGCGTCCACGGCGGTTTGATATTTCGGCAACTCCTTTTCATTTTGCCAATAGACATCGGGCGTTTGCGACACGGCACTCATGCCGAATGCATAAATATCCGAGCCGGCACGCGTGCTGTAACCTTGAAAATTCCGCTGCAAATTTTTGTTTCGCTGCGCGATGGTGAGCTCGTCGGTCGGCTTCGCAAAATGATCCATGCCGATGTAAACATACTGGTCATCCGCCGTGAGTTTTTCGATAACGAGCTTCAGCACTTCCAGTTTTGATTCCGGCGTCGGCAAAATTTTATCTTCCAAAATTTTTTGCGCCGGTTTAATCCACGGCACATGCGCATAGCTGAACACCGCGAGACGATCCGGCTTCATTTCCAAAACGGTTTCAATCGTCTCGGTGAATGTCGCGGGCGTTTGAAACGGCAGGCCGTAAATCAAATCCAAGTTGATCGAACCGAACCCGAGTTCGCGCATCCAATCCATCGCCTGCTGCGTCATTTCACGCGGCTGGATGCGGTGAATCGCCTCCTGCACCTTGGGATTAAAATCCTGCACGCCCATCGAGGCGCGATTGAAACCGATTTCGCGCAGCGCCACGAGATGTTCGCGCGTGAGCCGGCGCGGGTCCACCTCGACGCTTGCCTCGATGTCCGGCGAAAACGTAAAGTGTTTGTGGATGATTTCGCCAAGCCTACGAATTTCGTCCGGGCGCAAAAACGTCGGCGAACCGCCGCCGAAATGCAATTGCACGGCTTTGCGATCTTTGTTCAAACGCGGTGCGAGTTTGGCGACTTCACGGCCAAGATAATCAATATAATCGCGGCCTTTGTCGTGGTTGAGCGTGATGACGGTGGTGCAGCCGCAAAACCAGCAGAGCGTTTCGCAAAACGGGATGTGGAAATAAACTGAAAGGTCGCGCGGAGTCTGATTATTGAACTCAATCTTTTCGGAAAGTTGGTCCCACGTCACCTTGTCGGTGAACTTGGTCGCGGGCGGATAGCTGGTGTAACGCGGCCCGGCCACGTTGTATTTTTTCACCAGATCGAGATCGACGTTCAGCGTTTTCATTTGAAACTTTTAACAGTGTCCACCAAAGCTTGAATATTTTCCAGTTTTGCCGCCGGCGTCAAACCGTGGCCGAGATTGAAAATATGTCCGGGCCTTCCGCGCATGGCTTCCAAAATATTCTTCGTTTCCGTCGCGACCACTTCCGGCGTGGCTTCGGCGATACTCACCGGCGACAGATTTCCCTGCATGGCGATGTGGGCTGGAATGATTTTCCGCGCCTCCGCGATGGAAGTCTGCCAATCAATGCCGAGCACATTCGCGCTGCTGGCGATGAGATCAGGCCAGTTACCATGCGTGCCGAGCGAAAAATTAATGACGGGAATTTTGCCGCCAAGATTGGCGATGATTTGATTGGTCCAACGGCCGGAAGCGTCTTGAAATTCAGTCGCGGCCAAGTGCCCGCCGTGGCTGTCGAAGATTTGCACGGCATCCACGCCCGTGTCGATTTGCATCTGCAAATACGCGGTGATGGCGGCGGTCAATTTTTCTGCGAGTGCGAAATAAGTTTTTGGATCTTCGCGAAACAGTTGCAGCGCGCGGCTGTATTTCGGCACGCTCGCGCCCTCCATCATGAACGTCGCGAGCGTCCACGGTGAGCCGGTGAAGCCGAGCAGCGCCGTTTGGTCGCCGAGTTCTTTGCGCAACATCCGCAGCGCTTTGTCCACATAGCTCAACCGCTCGACGACGCGTTCGACGGAAAGTTTTTCAATGTCCGCCTTGCTCGTCACGGCGAAATCCATGATGACGCCGCCGGTTTCCTTGAAATGATAGGTTTGGCCCATCGCTTCGGGGATCACAAGGATGTCGCTGAACAAAATCGCGGCATCGAAACCGAAGCGGCGCACCGGTTGCAATGTGACTTCGACCGCGAGCTCGGGGTTTTGGACGAGCTGGACGAAGGTGAAAGTCTCCTTGAGCTTGCGATATTCCGGTAGAGCGCGGCCGGCCTGGCGCATCAGCCAGACGGGTGGACGATCCACCGACTCGCAGCGGGCGGCGCGGTTAAAGCGTTCGCGGGCGTTGACGGGTGTGATAGTCGTGGTCATCATCGTGGTCATCAAATACATAGAAGAGATAACATAAACGCGGAGCCAAGGACAGTGACTTTAACAAATTTGAAATAGAAAACTTCTTTTGCTCCGGATGGAAACTGTCATCCCGTGTCGCAGCAGTTAAAATTGAAATTTCTTGCAACTTTGTGCAG
Source organism: uncultured Verrucomicrobia subdivision 3 bacterium (assembly GCA_903878805.1). Classification (GTDB taxonomy): domain Bacteria; phylum Verrucomicrobiota; class Verrucomicrobiia; order Limisphaerales; family UBA11358; genus UBA11358. The sequence continues at coordinate 87,849 of CAIRJF010000014.1, read as the reverse complement.
CCGCTGGTTTTTAATTTTAGCGATGGAAAACAAACCGGCTAATTTTAGCGAAGCTCTTTGGCGGCGGCTTTCTGCAGCCGAGCGCACCGAGTTGCGCACCCGACCGGAACTGCAACTGGAAGCGCGCCTGACGGAGGTGCTCGCGAAAATTCCCGAAGCGTCCGTGCCGTCGAATTTCTCCGCGCGTGTTTTGGCAGCTATTGAACTCGAGGAGGCGCAGGCGGCGCGTTCGCGTGACTGGGCTTTGAACTGGCGTCTGCTGTGGCCCCGCGTGGCGGTGGCCGCCGCCATTTTGATTTTTGCCGGTATCAGCCTCCAGCGTTACGAAACAAGTTTCCGCCAGCGCGCGCTGGCGCGGGCGATCGCCTCGGTCGCCACCGCGCAACCGTTGCCCAGCACGGAGGCGCTGGAGAATCTCGATGTCATCCAGCGCATGAGCCAGCCGGCCCGCGCAGACGGCGAACTGCTGGCGGCGCTGCAATGAGCCGATTGCTTCAATTCGTTTTTGTCTTCGCGCTGGCTGCGGTCGTTTCCGTTTCCGCGCAAAATCCGCCGTCGCCGGACGCGGAAAAAATTTCACCGGTTCCCGCCAGTCTCATTCCGCCGCCACCAAGCATACGCCATTCGCCAGTGGATTTTTTCCGGCAACTGCTCGCCATGACGCCGCCGGAGCGCAACACCGCTCTTGCCAACCGCCCACCGGCAGCCCGCGCAACTATCCTCGCAAAAGTCCGTGAATATCAGTCGCTCGACGCGGACGCGCGCGAACTGCGCCTGCGCGCGACGGAACTGCGCTGGTATCTGACGCCGTTGCTGCGGCTCGCGCCGACGAACCGCGAGGCACAACTGGCGCTGATCCCCGACAGCCAGCGCGAACTCGTCAACGCCCGGCTGATGCAATGGGACATCCTGCCGCCTCCATTGCAACAGGAATTTCTGACGAATGACGCCACGCTGCATTATTTTGCACGCGTGGAAACCACCGACACCGACACCAACACCAGCCCGGAGCAGCAAAAAATCGCCGCGCAGTTCGGCCAGTTTTTTGAACTCACGCCGCCGGAAAAAGCGCAGGCGCTCAAAACGCTTTCCGCCGCCGAGCGCGCACAGATGGAAAAAACTTTACAAGCATTTGACCAACTGCCGCCGCGCCAGCGGCTCACCTGCGTGCGCAATTACGCCAAGTTCACCGGGATGACGCCCGCCGAGCGTTCAGAGTTTTTAAAGAACGCTGAAAGCTGGTCCAAGCTGTCGCCGGGCGAACGGCAGACCTGGCGCGACCTCGTGAAAAATGTTCCGCTCTGGCCGCCGCTGCCACCGACCGTTCCACCCGTGCCGCCCAACTTGATTCCGCACAACGCGCCGAATTTTCCCCGCGCCAGCGTCGCGACGAATTTGAACTGACCGCAGTTTCAAATTTCAATTTCCGCCGCGACGCCTTAACTTGCAGCCGTGCATCCGATTGCTTTCTATCTCGGTTCCCTGCCCGTCCGCTGGTATGGCGTGATGATGGCGCTGGCGTTTCTCGCCGGTTTGTGGACGGCCACACGCCGCGCGCGGCTCGTAAACGTCCACGGCGAAATCATCGCCGATGTCACCATGTGGCTGATGGTGGGCAGCATCATCGGCGCGCGCATCGGTTATGTGACGACCTACTGGAAACAGGAATTTGCCGACCAGCCGTTCCGCGAAGTTTTCATGATCCAACACGGCGGACTTGTTTATTACGGCGGACTCATCGGCGCGAGCGTGGCGGGAATTATTTATCTCGCGTGGAAAAAACTTCCCGTCTGGAAAATCGCGGACATTCTCGCGCCCAGCATCGCGCTCGGCAGTGTTTTCGGGCGCATCGGCTGTTTGCTCAATGGCTGTTGTTACGGCCGCGCGTGCGATTTACCGTGGGCAATTCACTTTCCGGCTGACCACGAAACACACGGCGCTGGCGTCCATCCGACAGAAATTTACGATGCGCTGCTGAACCTGATTTTGTATCTCGCACTCGCGTGGTTGTTTCGACGCAAGAAATTCGACGGACAAATCATTTCACTGTATTTCATCGGCTACGCGATTTGTCGCACCACAGTGGAATTTTTTCGTGGCGATTATCCGGCCGACCACATCCACGCCGGCCTGTTCACCTCGGCGCAACTCGTCAGCGCGCCGATTCTGATTGCCGGCCTCGTGTTGTTTTTCTGGCGAAAAAACGCCCAGGTCAAACTAAGCTGATCATGGCAGCAACCCAACTTCTATCTGCAAGCTCCCATCTGCCAATTTTCATCGCCGGGCCGACGGCGGTCGGCAAATCAGAAATCGCCCTGCGGCTTGCAGAAAAAATTGGCGGTGAAATTATTTCGGTAGATTCCATGCAGGTTTATCGCGGACTGGACATCGGCACAGCCAAGCCATCGCCCGCCGAACGCACCCGCGTGCGGCATCACTTGATAGACGTCTGCGATTTGAACGAAGCCTTCGACGCCGCGCAATTCATTCGTCGCGCGCAAACGGCTGTTGCCGAAATTCAATCGCGAAAACAAACGCCAATTTTTTGCGGCGGCACGGGACTTTATTTCAAAGCATTTTTTGAAGGACTTGGCGATGCGCCCGCCACCGACACGAACGTGCGCGCCGAACTGGAAGCCACACCGCAGGAAAAATTATTGGCCGAATTGCGGGAACGCGATCCAGCAACGTTTGAGAAAATTGACCAGAAAAACCCACGGCGCGTCATCCGCGCCGTGGAAGTCATCCGCTTGACCGGCAAGAAATTCTCCGAACAACGCGCCGACTGGAAAACTCAAAACTCAAAACTTAAAACTCAAAACTATTTCTGCTTCACGCGCCCGACGGAAGATTTGCACCGGCGCATTAATGTGCGCGTGGATGAAATGTTCCGGCGCGGACTTGTGGCGGAAACGGAGCAGCTTTTGAAGTGCGGTCTGGCGGAAAATAAATTTGCGATGCAGGCCATCGGCTATCGGCAAGTGGTCGAGTATTTACGAAGCGAACGGGATTTGGCAGAGACGATTGAGCTGGTGAAAACCCGCACGCGCCAGTTCGCCAAACGGCAACTGACGTGGTTTCGTCGCCACGGAAATTGCGAGTGGGTCGAACTGCCGCCGAAAAATTCGGCAGACGAAATTCTCGCAAAGCTGGCGACACATCGTTAATTTATTTTTGTGAACCGAACGCAGTCAGAAAAACTTTTTGCCGAGGCGTTGAAATACATTCCCGGCGGTGTCAATTCGCCGGTGCGCGCTTTCCGCGCCGTCGGCGGGAATCCTTTTTTCGTCAATCGCGCCAGCGGCTCCAAGGTTTGGGACGTGGACGGAAATGAATTGATTGATTACGTCTGCACTTGGGGCCCGGCAATTTTGGGTCACGCGCATCCGAAAATTATTTCCGCCATAAAAACCGCCGCCGAATTTGGCACGAGTTTTGGGATACCAAATCCGCTGGAAGTGACGATGGCGAAGTTGATTTGCGAACTCGTTCCGAGCGTTAAAAAAATCCGCATGACCAGCAGTGGCACGGAAGCCTGCATGAGCGCCATCCGGCTGGCGCGCGGATTCACGCGACGCGACAAAATCATCAAGTTTGACGGCTGCTATCATGGTCATGTGGATTCTCTGCTGGTGCGCGCGGGCAGCGGCGCGTTGACGTTCGGGCATCCGGACAGCGCGGGTATTCCGGCGGCGTTCACCTCGCACACCATCGTCGCGCCCTACAATGACGTGGAGGCGGTGAAGGCAATTTTCGCAGCGAACAAAAATGAAATCGCGGGCATCATCGTGGAACCGGTGCCGGGCAACGCGGGACTTTATTTGCCGAAGCCTGGCTACTTGGAATTTCTGCGCGAAATCACGGCGGCGAATGGCGCGCTGCTGATTTTTGACGAAGTGATGACGGGCTTTCGTTTGGCGAAAGGCGGCGCGCAGGAGCGATTTGGGATTACGCCGGACTTGTCCACGTTCGGCAAAGTCATCGGCGGCGGACTGCCGGTGGGTGCGTTCGGCGGACGCGCGGAAATCATGGATTATCTCGCGCCGCTCGGACCGGTGTATCAGGCGGGAACGTTGAGCGGCAATCCGATTGCGATGGCGGCGGGTCTGGCAAATTTGGAGGAACTCGACCGCTGCGGTGCTTACGACCGGTTGGAAAAAATTGGCGAACAGCTTGAAGCGGGAATGATGGACGCGGCGAAATCCGCAAATATCCCAGTGCGGTTAAACCGCTGTGGCTCGATGTTCTGCGGCTACTTCACAAGCGAGCCGGTTCACAACGTGGCGGACGCAATGCACAGCGATCGCGAACGGTTCAAGAAATTTTTTCATGGGATGCTGGATGCGGGAGTTTATTTCGCGCCGTCGCAATTTGAAGCGGGTTTCATTTCCACGGCGCACACGGCGGCGGACATCGAAAAGACGGTGCAGGCGGCGGCGAAGGTTTTGCGGAATTTGTAACCTGCAAGGTCGCAAGGCGTCTGACCTTTCAACCCGCTGAAAAAACCGGCGGTTCACATCCGACAACAAAAACGTAAAATATGAAATTGAACAAAACATTGGCGCTGGCAGCGGTCGTCGTCAGCAGCCTGTTCGCTGGCGGTATCGCGGCGCAGGCGCAGGAAAACACGAACACGCCCCCGGCTGGCGCTCCCGCTCCCGGCATGCGCGGTCGTCCGAACATGGAAAAAATCGCCACGGAACTCGGCTTGAGCGACGACCAGAAGGCCAAGCTCAAAACCGTCATGACGAACCAGCAGGCCAAAGTCCGCGCCCTGCGGGAAGACACCACGCTCTCGCAGGAAGACAAGCGTGCCAAGCTGAAGGAAATTCGGACTGACGCGCAGACGCAAATCAAGGAGATCCTGACGGAAGAACAGTTCACCAAATGGCAGACAATGATGAAGCGTAACCGGCCAGCCGGTGGTGGCGCTGGCGGCGGCACTCCGCCCGCAGCAACCCCGCCGACCAGCAGCAGCCCGCCACAATAAACAAAAAAAATCTCGCGAGGGACGGCCACATCAGGCCGTCCCTTTTTTTATTGAGGCAATGGGTGTTGTTGCCAGAAGGAAAAAACTTCCTGCCACCAAACCGCCGACTGGCCGGAAACTTCGTTGTGGTGCGCACCGGGAAAAATCTGCAATTCTTTTGAACCATTGTAGCCGTTGGCCAGCCGCAGGCCGGAAGCCGGGCCGATGATTTCGTCCGCGCCCGCAATGACAAATTTGACCGGGCCGCCGTAGCTGCGCAAACATTTTTCGGGATTGAAACGGTCGAGCAGCAAAAAATACGCGGGCAGAAACCACATCCGCCGCTGCGCCACCGACGCAAGGTTGTGGTAAGGCACGAGCAGCGCCATGCCCGCAACTTCTTGCGGGTGATTTTTTGCCAGTTCACACGCGACGCCCGTGCCGAGGGATTCGCTCACGACGTAGCGCGGTGCGTTGGTTGGTAAAAGTCGAAACGCCTCTTCCGCCGCAGCCACAAAACTTTTTTTGTCGGGCGAACCTTCGCGCGCGCCGTAGCCGGGATACTCCATAACAAAAACGTCTGCGGACACCGCGTCGTGAACCGGCTGCGCAAGGTAGTTTCGATCAATGGCGCAACCGGCGTTGCCGTGGACAATCAGGACACTGCCGACTACGGCTCCGCTTGCCGGAATTTTCCAGCCGATGATCTGGCCGGAAGAATTTTTCCACGGAATGAAGCCGTGTTCTGCACCAGCCTGCACAACGATGTCCGCAGGAATTTTCGTCGGGAAATAAATCAGGCGGCGCTGAAAAATCCACACCGCCAGCAGCAAGAGCAGATACGCGATGACGAGCAGTTGCAAGACGCGAATGAAAGACCGGCTTAATTTGCTCCAATCCATCATTTCCAAGTCAGCACCTATTTTTGACTACGGCTTGGCCGGCGGCGGTGTCGGCGGCTTCACCTTCACTTCAAGATAAAGTTCGCGCAATTGTTTCGGCGAAACGGTCGAGGGCGAATCGGTCATCAAGTCCGTGCCTTTCGCCGTCTTTGGGAAGGCGATGACGTCGCGGATGCTGGACGTGCCACAGAGAATCGCAATCAGCCGGTCAAATCCCAGCGCGATGCCGCCGTGCGGCGGTGCGCCGTATTTGAACGCATCGAGCATGTAGCCGAAACGCAGTTTCGTTTCTTCCGGCGGAATGGCGAGCAGTTCCTCAAAAATAGTTTTCTGCACGTCAGGCTGATGAATACGAATGGAGCCGCCACCGAGTTCGACGCCGTTGACGACCACGTCGTAATGCTGGCCGCGGACTTTTTTCGGGTCGGTTTTGAGCAGCGCGATGTCTTCGGCCACGGGCGCGGTAAACGGATGATGGCTGGAATACCAGCGGTTGTTCTCGCGGTCGAAGCCGAGCAGTGGAAATTCGATGACCCAGAGAAAATTAAATTGCTTCGGATCAATCACGAGTTTGCCCTGCGTCTTGAGCACGTCGGCGCAATAGAGACGGATTTTACCGAGAATTTCGCAGGCGTTGAGCCATTGGTCGGCGGCGAAGAGAATCAAATCGCCTTCTTCAATTTTCAGTTTGGACGTAAGTGCGGCTTTTTCGGCTTCGCTGAAGAATTTCACGATGGGCGATTTCCATTCACCACCTTCCACCTTTATGAACGCGAGTCCCTTCGCACCAAAACTCTTGGCGTATTCGGTCATCGTTTCAATCTGGCCTTGCGTTGCGCCGGCCATGCCTTTTGCGTTGAGCGCTTTTACCACGCCGCCATTGGCGATTGTGCCGGAAAAAACTTTGAATGTGCTCGCGCGAAAATCTTCCGTCATGTCCACCAGTTCCATGCCGAAACGCGTGTCCGGCTTATCAATGCCAAAACGGTTCAACGCTTCTTCAAATGAAATCCGCTTGAACGGCGTGGGCACATCAAGGTTCAGCGCAGTTTTCCAGACGCGTTTGAGCAAGCCTTCGATGAGCGAATAAATGTCTTCGCGGTCAATGAAACTCATCTCGATGTCCACTTGTGTGAACTCGGGCTGGCGGTCGGCACGCAAATCTTCGTCGCGATAGCAGCGCGCGAGCTGGAAATATTTTTCCACGCCGGCGACCATCAAAATTTGTTTGAACTGCTGCGGCGATTGCGGGAGCGCGTAAAACGTGCCGGCTTCGCGGCGGTTCGGCACGAGAAATTCCCGCGCCCCTTCGGGCGTGGACTTGAACAGTGTGGGCGTCTCGACTTCGAGGAAGCCTTGCTCGTCCATGTAGCTGCGCGTGGCGATGGCGACTTTGCTACGCACTTTCAGGTTGCGCGCCATTTCGGGACGGCGCAAATCGAGATAGCGATACTGCAAACGCAATTCCTCGTTCACCTTGCTGGCGACTTCGGGATCGTCCACCGCGAACGGCAGCACTTCCGCCATGTTCAGCACTTCGAGCGCGGTCACGCCGACTTCGATTTCGCCTGTCGGAATTTTTGCATTGTTCGTGCCTTCGGGACGTTGCCGGACTTTGCCGGTGATGCTGACAACACATTCGCTGCGGAGCGACGCGGCTTGCGCGAACAGTTCCGGCGTCAAATCGCTAGGATCAAAAACCGTTTGCGTGCGGCCTTCGCGGTCGCGGATGTCGATGAAGATGAGACCGCCGAGATCGCGGCGGGAATGAACCCAGCCGGAAAGCGTGACGGTTTGCCCGATGTGAGCCGGGCGCAGTTCGTTGGAATGGTGCGTGCGTTTCATTTTTTGAGAATTCAGGAGCCAGAATTCCGAATGCAGAATTTTAGCGAACGCTGATTGTGGCGGTGCGCGGGCTTGATTTCAAAGAGATTTTTCAGGGCGAACGCCTTGCTGCGCGACCGCAACTCGAAATGAGCTAAGAAATGGATGTCGCGACGCAGGGCAATTGACTTCACGGTATAATCGCGCATCCTTTTCAAACATCTGGTGTTGAATTGATGATTATGAATTTGTCGCGCGCCCGCCTTGCTGCAAAATTTGCCGCAGTTTTCTTTGTATTTTTGCTCGCTGCCAGCGTGAGTTTTGGCGTGCCGGTTTCGGTGCCGGTCATGGTGCAAATCGTGCCGTTCGCGAACTACGGTTCGGTCAGCCCGAATTACAATGGCCAGACCTTGACCAATGGCAAAGCCTACAACATGACTGCGAAACCAAAGTCAGGTTTCACCTTCACGGGCTGGGCTTTCACCGACGCGGACGGCAGCCATACCAACAGCAAATCAAAACTCACGTTCACCAACGGCGTTTCATTCACGGCGTATTTTGCCGACACACAAAAGCCGTCCTTGACGATTCAGACACCGCCGAACAGCACGGCGTTGACGAACTCGGCGGTTTATGTCACCGGCACGGCGCGTGACAATGATGTGGTCACGAATGTGTTTTACAGCTTGAACGGCGACGCCTGGCAGCCGGTTTCCACAGGCAATGCCTGGAGCAACTGGTGGGTAAATCTGACGCTGATTCCAAATACGAACACTTTGCGTGCGTATGCCGTGGATCGCAGCGGCAACTGCTCGAAGACGAATCTGCTGAAAATGACTTATTCTGCCGCGCCAACATCATTGAACGGAATGACGATGACAGTCACCAAGCCGGACAGCTCGGTGCTGGCGTTCACATTTCGCAACGGAACTTTCAGCGAGGAAACCGGCGTGGGCTTGTTCACCTACAGAAAAACCGGTGCGGTCGCAGGCACGCTCTCGTTGAAATACACCGCGCCGCCCAGCGCGGCTTACACATCGAACAATGTCTCGGTCAAAATTACAATTCACCGCCTTCCAGACATCGCTCGTCAACACCAGCGCGCGCGTGAAATCCGCCGCGCCGAGCCAGCCGACGAATTGATTTTGCTGGATGAGCCGGGCGAGCGGGTCGGATGAAATGGTTGGCACAGGATTGGACATGAATTTTTTGCAGCAACAATTCGTTTGAAAATTGTGCCGTGCCGAGAGCTTGAACCCAAGTGCGCCGGATTTCAAAAGAATTTTCCGCCAAATTCACCGCTCGCCACACGCGCGCCGGTGAATTAAATTTCCGCCATGCTGACGCTGCCAAAGCCGGAAGTCATTATCACCCACGAGAGCGACCTCGATGGTTTCGTTGCCGGGCTGCTGCTCCAGCGGCTCGCGCACAAAATCTACGGCGAGAAAATTCCCTTGCAGGCGTATCACTATAATTTCTGGAAGCAGCGCGACTTGCGCGAACGTTCGGCGTGGGTGACGGATTTTACGTTTGAAACGCGCATGGACAAACAGGATTGGCTCGTCGTGGATCATCATGTCACCGAAGTCGCGCCCAAAAACGCGCATCTGCATCACGACATAAAAAAATCCGCCGGCCTGCTCGCCTACGAATTGTGCCAGCAAAACGGCCTCGGCTCACCCGCGCTCGACCGGCTGGTGCACCTGAACAACGTGGCGGATTTATTTTTGGAGAACGACCCGGATTTTGAGGTCGCCGGTGACTATGCGGGGCTGGTGAAGATTTATCAGTTCTGGAATTTGCACGGACTCATCGGCGGCGAACTGGAAAAATTGCTCAACCATCCGCTGCTCGAAGTCATGGCGGTGAAACGGCGCGTGGAAGACCCGATCGGTTTTGAGTGGAGCAAAAAAAACATTTCTGAAATCTCGCCGACGGTCGGCTTCGTGGACAACATCGTGGGCAACACCAATTCCATCGTGCATCAACTGCTCGAACGCGGTGCGACCAAATACACGGTGCTGGTGACTTTGTTCCGGCGGCAGAATGTCATCTTCGCCAGCTTCCGCAGCCGCAACGGCGAGGCGCGCCGAATCGCGGAAAAATTTCAGGGCGGCGGCCATGCGAATGCGGCGGGCGCACTGCTGCCGAAATCCGTCCGCACGGTTGAGGAAGGCGTGGATTTTTTGCGGCAGATGCTCAATGTGAAGCACGAAGCAGGTTTGAACAATCTGGAAAATCTTTTCGCCGGTCTGGAAATTGGGAAAAAGTGACGCGGCAAGCCGTGAGCGGCGGCGAGATTATTGCGGCGCGTTCGTGGGCGGCGGGTTGTGCAACTGCGTGAGTGGCGGCAATTCCAGAAAATTTGCGGCATCAAGGATGGCGACTTTTTCCTCGGCATCACCGGTTTTTGCGGCGAGGTCGCGCAGGCGCGGCGCGACCGAGCGGTCGCCGAACTGCACCACCGCCGCGAGCGCGCCCGCTCGGATTTCCTTGTCCGGGTTGGATAGCTCCGACCAGATGGTGTTGAAGGACGCAGCGTCATTGTTCATCGCCAGCGCCATCAATTCGGCGTTGCGTTCCTGCACATAAACGGCGGTGTTCGTGTTGGGTGCGATGGACGACGCATTCGTCACGGGCGGCGGCGGAATAAAGGCTACGGCGACCGGCATTTTCACCGGCAAAGGATTTGTGACCGTTTGCGGCGCGGCGGCATCCGGCTCCACTCGCGGCGCGTTGGAAAGATAAACGGCCATGCCCACAATGCCGCAGGCAATCAGCAAAATTAAAAAAACAACTTTGGGTCTCATTTCATCAAGGAATCTTGGCGCTAAAAAATTGGTTCGACACTTTTCAATTATGTCGAACCAACCTGAATTTCAACTTTGGTGAAAAATCTTACGGCGGCAAAATTAAAGTGCCTTTGCCACTCGCGCTCAAAGTTCCCGTGAGAACGAAGTCCTGACCTTGATAGCTGCCTTCGCCGGTTCCGCTGGCGAGCTTGACGGACTCAGTGCGGGTATAAACTCCCGCAACCGCCACGGTTTCGGTGACTTTGGTCGTCATCAAACCGGTCATATAAAATTTAACGCCGACACTCCCGCCTATGCCTGTATCATCATATTTGACCGTCAAAATGTGCAGATCCGTTGTGGCGGTTGCGGCCACACCGGTGAGATCGCTCTGTTTGCCGCTATAAATGTCATTGCCAAAAGTGCCATCGGCGGAAGAGAGAATGTCCGACACATCCACCAGCAGATTGTTGTTCGCATCCAACACTTGAAAAAGCGGATTATCGCCGGTCACCACCACCAATTTCGCGCCGGTGGGGAATGTGGTTCCAGCCGGATAATTACCTTCAGCATTTTCCGCCTGCGCCATCAAGCCCAGAATGTCCTTGTCTCGGAGGTGTCATCAGCCCAGCTGCCACGTTGACCGTGGCTATCCCGCCGGCCATCACGGCGTTGCCGGTCGGCGCAACCATTCTCGCCGGCAGCAATGTTACTTTCAGCGTCACCGCCAGCGGCACGGCTCCGCTCACTTATCAATGGTTGAAAAATAATGTTAAGATTTCCGGCGCAACTTCCGCCACGCTCGCCCTCGCCAATGTGACGATAGCGGACGCGGCGAATTATTCGGTAACTGTCACCAACGCCGTTGGCAGCACCACCAGCGCTGCCGCCACGTTGACGGTGTTGGCTCCGCCCGCCATCACATCGCAACCGACAAACACAACTGTTGCGCAAGGCAGCAATGTTTCTTTTACCGTCACGGCCAGCGGCACCGCGCCACTGACTTATCAATGGCTGAAAAATAGCGCGCCCATTTCCGGTGCGACCTCGAATGTTCTTACGCTGACCGCCGTCACGACGAATGACGCGGCAAGCTATTCTGTCCTGGTCACCAACATTGTCGGCTTCATCGCGAGTTCCTCCGCGACGCTGACCGTGCTGGTGCCGCCGACCATTGTCACCCAGCCAGCCAGCGTCACGGCGGTTGCCGGGAGCAATGTTTCCATCACTATCACCGCCAGCGGTAGCGGAACGCTGACTTATCAGTGGCTGAAAAATGGAGTTAACATTTCCGGAGCGACGAGCGCAACGCTCACAATCGTCAATATTTCCACGACGGATGCAGCGAATTACTCGGTCGTCGTCGGTAATACCGCCAGCAGCGTCACCAGCAGCACCGCCACGCTGACCGTGTTGACGCCGCCCGCAATCACGTCGCAACCGGCAAACGTAATTGTCGCGCAAAGCAGCAATGTTGCTTTCACCGTCACCGCCAGCGGCACTGCGCCACTGACATATCAATGGCTGAAAAATGGTTCACCCATTTCCGGTGCGACTTCGAATGTTCTCACTCTGACCGCCGTCACGACGAATGACGCGGCGAGCTATTCTGTCCTGGTCACCAACATCGTTGGCTCCATCGCGAGTTCCTCCGCGACGCTGACGGTGTTGGTGCCGCCGACCATTATCACCGCACCAGCCAGCGCGACTGTCACGCAGGGAAATTCTGCTGCCTTCACCGTCATTGCGAGCGGCACCGCGCCACTGACGTATCAATGGTTGAAAAATGGCGTGAACATTTCCGGCGCGACGAGTGCCACACTCACGTTCGCCAGTGCTGCCACAACTGACGCAGCAAATTATTCTGTCACCGTGGCCAATGCCGCCGGGAACGCGACGAGCGGAACCGCCACATTGACCGTGCAAACTCCGCCCAGCATCGCCACCCAACCGGCCAGCCAGTTTGGCGCGCTCGGCAGCACCATTAAACTTTCGGTCAATGCGAGCGGAACCGGCCCGTTAAGTTATCAATGGTTCCAGTCTGGCGTGGCGTTGGCGGATGGCGGGAACGTTTCCGGTTCGTCCTCAAATGTTTTAACCATCGCTGCACTCACAACGAATGAAGTCGCAACTTACTTCGTCGTGGTGAGTAATGTGGTTGGCAGTATCACCAGCACTAACGCGACCATTTCCGTCAATGTCGCTCCCATCATCACCGTCCCGCCCGCCAATCAGTTTGTGGCCGTGGGCAGCAACGCCGTTTTCAGCGTCGCTGCCACTGGCAGCAATCCGTTGACATATCAATGGTTGAAAAATGGCGCGAAGCTCGCGAACAGCGCCACCGTTTCCGGCGCGACCAGCAGTTCGCTGACGCTGTTGAAAACCACGGCGAAAAACAGCGCTAATTATTCTGTCATTGTAAAAAATGTTTACGGTAGCGTCACCAGCGTGGCGGCGAAATTATCAGTTTTGACTCCGCCGAGCATCGCGGCGGCTCCGCGCATCACCATACCGCAGTCGGGCGGTTTAGCGCGCTCAGGAACAAATGCTGTGCTTACCATCAGCCCGACCGGCAGCGCGCCGTTGCGCTACCAATGGTTCAAAAACGGCGTCGCGCTGGTGGACGGCGGAAATGTTTCTGGCGCGACCACCAACGTCCTCAAAATCACCTCGCTCACGACCAACGAAACTGCCGTTTACAATGTCTTGGTCAGCAATCCCGTGGGCCGCGCGACCAGCCCGCCAACCGCGCTGACCGTTTTTGTGCCGCCCGTCATCACCGCATCGCCGGTAAGCCAGACGGTGCGCAGCGGTCGACGCGTGAGCTTCGGCACGAGCGCCACCGGCACGGCTCCGCTGCGCTGCCAATGGTATAAAAATACCAAAGTAATTTCCGGCGCGACGAATTTTGTTTTCACCATCGCCAACGCCAAGGCCACCGATATGGCAACTTACTACGCCGTCGTCGCCAATTTTGCCGGCAGCGCGACTAGTGCCAAAGCCACTTTGACCGTGACGAGCGGAGGCAACGGCGGTGGCAATGATAATTTGCGGACGCAAACCAGTTTAACCACACTATCGTTGCCGCCGTTCATCACTAACGTCAGCCGTAATTCCGCTGGCGGCATCACGCTGAATGCCAGCGGCACGGCCGGGGCGAATTACATTCTCCAAGCCAGCGCCGACCTGAAATCGTGGACGAATATTTCCACCAACACCGCCGACGCCAGCGGCCAATGGCAGGCGACCGACCCGGACGCCGCGACCTTACCAACGCGCTTCTATCGACTGTCCACGCCGTAATTTTTTGAGGTGAAAAAAGTTTCCGCGTTGCGTTCAAGTATTCTGGCGCGATAGAGTGTTGCCCATGTCTGACTCCATCCGCGCCGACGGGCGCAACGCCAATCAAATCCGCCCGCTGCGTTTTCAAAACCACATCGCGCCTTACGCCGCCGGTTCCACGCTCATCGAATGGGGCAACACCCGCGTCATCTGCGGCGTGACCATCGAGGAATCCGTCCCGCGCTGGATGAAGGAACAAAAAGTCGAGGGCGGCTGGATCACCGCCGAATACTCAATGCTCCCCTACTCCACTTTGACCCGCAAACCGCGCGACATTTCCAAAGGCAAACTCGACGGCCGCTCGTCGGAAATCCAGCGGCTCATCGGCCGCTCCATTCGCGCGGCGATTGATCTGGAGAAACTCGGTGCGCGCACAATCTGCGTGGACTGCGATGTTTTGCAAGCCGACGGCGGCACACGAACCGCAGCAATCACGGGCACATTCGTCGCTTTATCGCTCGCGGTGAAAAAACTTATCGCCGAGAAAAAAATTTCTTCCAGCCCAATTCTCGCAGGTGTCGCGGCGGTAAGCGTCGGGATCGTCGCCGGACAACCGCTGCTGGATTTGTGCTACACCGAAGACGTAGTCGCGAGCGTGGACATGAATCTAGTCATGAATTCCAACGGCGAATTCATTGAACTGCAAGGTTCCGGCGAAGAAGCAACTTTCTCCGACTCGCAACTGGCCGAGTTGCTCGCACTCGGCAAAATCGGCATTAAAGATTTGCTCACCGCACAACAAGCAGCCATTGCCCAAGGCTAATTTTCCATGGCTACAAAAAAGAAAGCTCCAAAAAAATCTCCGCGCAAAATAATTCCGCAGCCGCCCGCGACACGGCTGCTGCTGATTCGTCACGGTGAAGTCGAAGCACGCTATCACGGCGTTTTCGGCGGGCGGATTGACATGAATCTTTCGCCACGCGGCAAACAGCAGGCGAAAATTCTGGCTGAATATCTGCGTGTCAAAACGATTGATGCCGTTTACGCCAGCCCGATGAAACGGGTCCAGCAAACGCTTGCGCCCACACTCAAGACGCAAGGTCACAAGCAAACGATTTTTCACGACCTGCGCGAGATTGATTTCGGTGACTGGACCGGACTGAACTGGGCGGCGGTGCGTGACAAATTCAATTTTGCTGTTCACGAATGGCTGGACCAAATCGAACATCCCGGCTCGCCAAACGGTGAAAGTGGAAAAACTTTCCGCGCGCGGATTGAGCCGTGCCTACGCGAAATCGTCAATAAACATAAGGGCGAAAACGTCGCCATTTTTTGTCACGGCGGCGTGATTCGAATGTTGCTGGCAATTCTGCTGGAGTTGCCGCTGCCGAAAACGAATTCTTTTGAGGTGGAATATGCCAGCATCACGCAGGTCGCGTTGCATCCACACATGGCGGAAATTGAACTGCTGAATTTCACACCATGGCGCGATCTGGTCGGATAATATGAAATCAAACAAACCACTTTGGTGCGTTTCCGTTACGACTTCGCTCGAAGCCGAGGACGCCGTGACTGAAATGCTTGGCGAACTTTTCGGGGCGGCAACGGCGTCCTACTTCAATCTGGAAACCGGCGTCAGCACGATCAGCATTTTCCGCGATGAAAAACCAGATACAAAAAAGATGGGCGCGGAAATTACCAACGGATTGAATCGGATTGAAAGTTGCGGACTTAAAATTGGCGCGGGCAAAATTGAAATCTCCAAGGTGAAGCGCGAGGACTGGAAGGAATCTTGGAAGCGCCATTTTCACCCGATGGAAATTGGCGAATCGCTGCTGGTCAAACCGAGCTGGAGCAAACAAAAGTCGCGCAAAAATCAAGCGGTGGTCATTCTTGATCCCGGCTTGAGCTTCGGCACTGGCCAGCATCCGACGACTTCGTTTTGCTTGAATGAAATTGTGCGAGCGGCTCGCGCGAACGCTCGCCCCACCAAAGCAAAATCAATTTTGGATATCGGCACGGGATCGGGAATTCTGGCGATTGCCGCCGCCAAGCTGGGTTATCAACCGGTTCATGCGTTTGATTTTGATCCTGAATCCGTCCGCGTGGCGAAGGAAAATGCGCGCAAGAACCGTGTTGACGCCAAACTCACGCTGACGCGCGGCGATGTGACCAAACTGCCGCTGAAACCAGTGCGGCAATATGATTTGGTCTGCGCAAATCTGATTTCCAACTTGCTGATTGCCGAGAAACGGCGAATTGTGAGTCGGCTGAAGCCGAGCGGCACTTTGGTGCTGGCCGGAATTCTGGCGGTAGAATTTGGCGAAGTGGAGCGGGCGTTTGTAGAATTGAAATTAAAATTAGTCGCCAAACGCGTGGAAAATGAATGGTGTTCTGGCTCTTTTTGTTTTGTCTGAAAATTTTTGAACAGATGTTTAGGGTGTGACGTCTGATAAATTGAAGTTTTAAGGCAGATTTCGAGCTGATGGTAGTTGGCATTGTTTACGCTGTCAGTTCGATGTTGGTAAATGAAAGGAAATACTATGATGAAAAGCATCGAAGTAATCGGCGAAGTGATTCGCAATCCGAAACATCCGTTCCGTAAGACGGAACATCACACCAAAAAGTCGCTCAAGAACAGACACGAGCGCAGAAAAATAAGAGAATACTTACAACTCGGCGATTGGATGGCCGAGGAAACAGCTTGAGATGTCGGCGGCGAGTAATCGCCGCCTTTTTCATTTCTGGCAGCCGGGGCAGAGGCCAAAAAATTCAAGCCGGTGGGTCACACCGGTGAATCCATTCGCTCTCGCAATCCGGCGCTCGATTTCCTCGGGAAAACATTCTCCAATCTCCACCACCTCGGCGCAGCGGGTGCAGATCAGATGATGATGGTGGCTTTCGTCGCCTTCGCCGACCAGTTTGAACCGCGCGGAACCATCCCCAAAGTCAAAGCGCTTCACCATTCCCAGTTCTTCCATTAATTGCATCGCACGGTAAATCGTGGCGAGGTCGCATTCGCCTTTCGGCAGTTCAGCAAAAATTTCCTTGTTCGTCAGCGGATGCGCGTGGTGGCGTAAAATTTCAAGAATCGCGGCGCGAGGGCTCGTGATTTTATGCGCTTCGCGGCGTAGCCGTCCGGTTAGCGAAGATAGTTCCTGCTTTTTCTCCGCATGCTTGTGTGCGCAGGTTTTCTTCATGCTTCAAAAATGACGCAGGCGATTCCCAAAATCAGGCCGACGATGATGGCAATCATTTTCCCGACCGGAACGCGGTGGTGATCTTCGCTCTCGAACAAAATGGTCGTAGAAATGTGCATGAAAATGCCAATGACAATCGCCATCAGGTAGCGCGAATAGACTGCGAGGCCGGTGTAGCTGCTGGTAAACATTCCAATCGGCGCCATGACGGCGAACAGGCCGAGGCACAGCAGCGCAGATGATTTTTTCATGCCGCTTTGCAGCAGCATTCCCAGCAGCGCGATGGAGATGGGATAATTATGCACGACAACACTGACGAGCAGAAAATGATGCGCGGCCAGATCGTGTGCGGTCTGGTGTTCCGGCGATTTGCCAAGCGCGAGCGCCTCGACAAATGCGTGTATACACAAGCCGGCAAGAATTCCGAAAGCCATCCGCCCATGGATTTCGTGCGCGTGTCCGTGTTCAATCCCCATCGAAATGGAATCCATCGCGATTTGCAGAAAGAAACCAAAAAGAATGAATCCGCCGATGACCAGTGGTTTCAGCGCGACGCCAGCTTCCGGTTCATACAAATCCGGCAACAGATGCAACATCACCAGCGTGAGCAAATACGAACCGGTGAAGGCATTGAGCACCTTCACGCGTTTAGCATCGGTCAAGCGCAACCAGAAAACGGTAAGTGCGCCGAGGGCGATGCTCGAAAGTAAAACAAAGTATTCCATGGTGACAGCAGCAGTTTGATTTAATTGCAAATCGTTTGCAACTGATTTGCAGAAAAAAACGCCCCGTTTCACGTTGGCGAAACGAGGCGGCGGGAGAATTACTTCATCAACAGCATCTGACGCGCGCGCTTGATGGCGGCGGTCATGCGCCGTTGATACGGCGCGGGCAGGCCGGTGTATTTGCGCGGCAGGATGCGGCCCTGATCCGTCACGAAGGTGCGGAGCAAGGTGACGTTCTTGTAGTCGAGCGCGTCAATGGTGAAATCGCACTTCGGCTTCGGGCGCGGCGTGCGCTGTTCGCGGACGCTCTTGCCGCGCTTGTCAGTCTTCTTATCGGTATTGGTCTTGCGGGGCATAAATTATTTAATCTCCTTGTGCAAGGTGTGGCGGCGGAGCGCGGGGTTGTATTTTTTCACTTCCAGCTTTTCCGTCTGCAATTTTTTATTGCGGCTGGTGGTGTAGCGCGAAGGCGACTTGCCTTCCTTGCGTGCTTCCGAGCATTCGATGGTGATGGTTTCGCGAGCCATAAATTATTCTTTGTCTTTGTTTGCTTTTGCCGGTTCGTCGCCGTGTTCGTCATCGTCGCCGTCCACATCCGTGGTGGCACCGACGGCATCTATCGTTCCAAGTGCGCCTAGGCGACGGGATTTCAACGCCCCTTCACGTTCGAGTTGCGCCTGTGCGTCCACCGTAAAACGGGTCCACGGAATCGCTTCGAGACGCGCCTTGGGAATATTTTTCCCGGTCAATTCGCAAACGCCATACGTCTTGCGTTCGATGCGCTTGAGCGCTTCCTCAATTTCAAAAACCGCGTCCTGATCGGACGACAACAAGCTCAACGCAAAATCGCGGTCAAAATTATCCGTGCCGGAATCCGCCATGTGCAGACTGTAACCGGCCATTTCCTGCGCCGATTCTTCGGCGAGGCCGCTCATCTGCTTGGTCAATTGCTCACGCAACTCCAGCAAATGGAGACAGAACTTTTGCCATTCCGGTTTCACTTTCTTCAAATCGGGACCGGCGCTGGCCTTGGCCACCGGGCGACCCAAGATGGCGGCCGACGTGGCAACAGCCTGCGATTTACTGCGCGCGGCAGGTTTTTTAGACATTTTTTTCTTTGCGGTCACAAAATTAAAATTATTCCTGGCAACAATGCCAGTTCATCAAGAGCGCGGGAATGTATCAAAAGGAATCAAATACGCCACACAAATTTTTGGAAATTTTCGCTGCTTTCAACGCTTTCCCGCCGGCAGTTTGGCCATTTTGATGCGGATTTCCGGACGACGCTCAATGCACGCATAAGCGTTGTGATTGTGGATGCTCTCGAAGTTCTCCGCCTCAACTTTATACCAAGTCACCAGCGGATGTGCGTTGAGCCGCAGCGCCACGTTGCGCACTAAATCTTCGACGAACACCGGATTTTCATATGCGCGTTCGGTCACCGCTTTTTCGTCTTGGCGCTTGAGCAATGCGTAAAGTTCCGAACTCGCCGACGCTTCGATCATCTCGATGACTTCCTCGATCCACACCGTTTTCCTGAAGCGCAAGGCCACCGTCACCTCGCCGCGCTGATTGTGCGCGCCGTATTTGGCAATCGCCTTGGAACACGGACACAGCGTCGTCACGTTCACCTTCACCGTCAAAACGAAATCCGTTTCTTTCCCGCACGCCGCCGCGTCGAAACGCGCCACGTAATCCATCAAACTTTCCCGCCGCGACACCGGTGACTTCTTGCTCATGAAATACGGAAACTCAATTTCCAAGTGCGATGTGGCGGAATTCAGTTTCCGCTGCAACTCCTGCAGAATCTCCGTGATGTTCTCAACGTGGATGACATTGCCGTGCGACGTGAGCACTTCGACAAACCGGCTCATGTGCGTGCCTTTGAATTCTTTCGGCAAATCCACGAACATCCCCAGCGTCGCCACGGTGTTTTGAATACGGCGAACGCGGTCGCGCACTTGGATGGGAAACCGCAGCCCGCGAACGCCGACTTTATCAATGTTCAGTTCGCGCGTATCGCGCTCACTTTGCTTGTCGTCCAACTTCAGCGGGGAAACTTTGCTTTTGGCTTTTCGAGACATGGGTGAAAAATAGCAGGTTAGTCCGATTTGGGCAAAAAAAAGCGCCTGACTAAAACCCAATAAAAGTCAGGCGCTTTAACCCATAACCCAAACCAATCAGAATAATAGACCGAGCCACCATCAATTTGTTCAAAATATTTTTCGCCCATTAAAACCCCGGTTTTATTGGCCGATTTCAACAGTTTTTCTTTCGTCCGACGCCCGTCCTATTTAATCTGCCGCATGATTCGTCGCCTTGCCCTTCTCATTTTACTACTGGCTGACCTGAATTCCTTCGCCGACACTTTCCGCGTCGCGACTTACAACGTCGAAAATTATCTCGACCAGCCGACCGCCTCGCGTTCCCAAGTCAAAACCGCCGAGGCCAAAGCGAAAATTCGCGAAACCATCCGCGCCATCAATCCCGATGTGCTCGCGCTCGAGGAAATGGGCACGACCAACGCGCTGCTGGAATTGCGCGCCTCACTCAAGGCCGAGGGACTCGATTTTCCATTCTGGGAACACGTGCAAAGTTTCGACACCAACATCCACCTCGCCGTGTTGAGCAAATTTCCCATCGTCGCGCGGCGGCCGCACACGAACGAATCCTATCTGCTCGACGGCAAACGCTTTCAGGTGAAGCGCGGCTTCGCGGAAGTGGACATCCAGTCCGCAACCAACTTCACTTTCACGCTCATCGCCGCGCACCTGAAATCACATCTCATCACGCCCGACGCGGACGAGGCCGAGGAACGCCTCGGCGAAGCGAAAGTATTGCGTAACCTTGTTGATGCGCGGCTCGCTCAAAATCCCGAGGCCAGGCTCATCGTCCTCGGCGATTTCAACGACGAAAAAGATTCGTCTGCCATCCGGCAAATCATCGGTCACGGCAAAACCAAACTGTTCGACACGCGCCCCGCCGAGCGCAACGGCGACAACGCCCACGGCGAACCGCCCTACTTCGAGCCGCGCAACGTCAGTTGGACGTATTACTTTGGCAAAAACGACACTTACAGCCGCATTGATTACATTTTATTGAGTCCCGCGATGAAACCATTCTGGCTCGCACACGAAAGTTTTATTCCTGTAATTGCCAACTGGGGCGTCGGCTCCGACCATCGCCCCGTCGTCGCAGGTTTCACGACCAAACCAAATGAATGAGGAAAGCATGAATTTAGGAACGGAATTTCTTGTCCTGCTTTCCTGCATTCCTTATCGGTTTTCCCCTTTGCGTTAAGCTGGTCGGGCGATTAGATTGTGTCCATGAAGAAAAATTTCGCCGGCAAAATTCTTACGCTCCTCATCGCACTCTTCATCTTCGGCTGCGCCACGCACAGCGTGGATTGGAACGCCCGCGTGGGTGTTTTCACCTTTGACCACGCGGTGACGGAACTCGGCCCGCCCGATAAGCAGGCGAAACTGACCGACGGCACAACGGTCGCAGAATGGGTTTCGCGTTACACCACCGGCGGCAGCGTTGGCCTCGGCACAGGCTATTACAACGGCGGCATGGGCGTCGGGGTCATGCAATCCACCCCGACTTATCGCGAAAGCAAACTCCGCCTGATCTTCGGCACGAACAACGTGCTCACCGCCTGGTCGCGAAATTGAAGTTAATTCATTGCCACGCCGCGGCGGATAAAGGTCGGGATGTCCAGATCTTCGCCGCGATGCAACGTCGGTTCGCTCTTGTCGAACCGGCCTTTGGAGATAATCGTCAACGGCAGTTGTCCCTGCACCGCTTTGGCCACCGTCCCGCGTTTGCGCTGGCGCGGCAACGCCGGTTCCCGATGCGAGTGGGTGGCAGTGGCGGTCGCGCTGTGGCTCTCCGCCCGCGGGGTCACACTGCTGGCGGCATTCTGGCGCGCAGCGATGATGGTGACGCAGAGTTTATCCTGCAAACCCGCATCCGCCGAGGCGCCCATGACAATCTGGGCGTGCACGCACTGGCGCTTGACCTGTTCCATCACGCGGTTGATCTCGGCCATGGTCAAATCTTTGCCCGCCGTCAGACTCACGAGCACGGCATCGGATTCCGCGAGGGCGCGGCCTTCGTCAAGCAGCGGATGGTTGAGAATTTTTTCCACCACTTCACGCGCGCGCCCCGGCCCGGAGGCTTCGACAAAGGCAAAGGCGTTTTCCGCATGGCGGTCGCGGAGCAACTGGCACAGATCGCCAAAGTGAACGGGAATAATCCCCGGCCGCGAGAGCAGCGACCACACGCCGCGCACGCCTTCGGTGAGAAATCCGCCGGTGACTCGGAAGGTTTCGACGAGGGTGGAGTTCTCGTCAATGAGCTTGAAAATTTTCTGGCTCGGCAAACAGATGACGCCGTCGGCGGCGGATTTTAATTGTTCCAACGCGGTCTGCGCCTGCGCTTCGCGGCGGTTGCCTTCGCATTCGAACGGCAGCGTGACGAACGCCAGCACGAGCGCGCCAGCTTCGTGCGCGGCTTTGGCCAGCACCGGCGAAATCCCACTACCCGCGCCGCCACCGAGACCGGCGAGGATGAAAACGACGTTCGCACCTTCGCAGGCGGATTTGAGCATGGAAAATTGTTCTTCGGCGAGCGCCTTGCCGCGTTCGGGGTCGCCGCCGGAACCGAGGCCGCGGAATAATTTATTTTCGAGATGGATCTTCACCTTGGCGGAGGATGCGGCGAGCGCGGCGGCATCGGTGTTGATGGCGGCGAATGCCGCACCGGCAAATTCCGTCGTGGAGAGCGCGCCGAGCAACGCGTCGCCGGCATTGCCGACGGCGATGATGCGCACGGAGGGCTGGCCGGAAATTTCCGGCGTTTCAAAAAGCGGATGTTGATTTTCCATGTTCAACCTTTCAGTTGCGCGGCAGCAATTTTCCGAACACGCCTTTGATGCCGGTCACGAATGACGGTCGCGCGCTGCGGCTGCGGTTGCGCAGCGAGCCGTATTTCACTAGGCCGATGGCGGCGGCAAATTCCGGCTGGTCAAGCGCCGCCGTCAGCCCGCTCACGGCACAAGCATGGCCGGGCGTGACGTTCATTTGAAAAACATTTTCCGCCAGCGGCACGAGGCCGCGCACCCGCGAGCCGCCGCCGCAGAGAAAAACGCCGGCGCGCATGTAATCGGTCAGCCCGGCCTGCTCCAAGTCCTGCGCAATGAGCTGGAAAATTTCCTCGAGCCGCAGCGACATGATTTTCTGGAGATGCTCGACATTGATGCGCTTGAGTTCGAGGCCAAGTTCGTTGGTGATGCTGATGGTCTGGCCGCGCCCGGCCTCGGTGGGAATCGCAGTGCCGTGTTCCAGCTTCAATTTTTCTGCGCGGCTCAACGGCACTTTCAGACCGTAGGCCAGATCGTTGGAAACATGGTCGCCGCCGACCGCCAGCACGCCGGAATGCCGGATGATGCCGTCGGAATACGCGACGAATTCCGTCGTGCCGCCGCCAATGTCAATGACGAGCGCGCCGAGTTCCTTCTGCTCATTCGTCAACAGCGCGAGCGATGTGGCAACGCCGTTGAAGACCACATCGTCCACCGTAAGCGAAGTCGCGCGAACGAGGCGGATGACATTCTGGAGCCGGTTGGCGTGGCCGTGGATGACGTGCATGTCCACTTCCAGCCGCGCGCCGAGCATCCCGACGGGATTTGTCACGCCGTCCTGCCCGTCCACATAAAAATGCTGGCGGACGTGGTTAATAATCGTGTTCTCGGCGGGCAAATTAATGGCCTTCGCATTTTTCACCACGTCATCAACATCGTCCTGCGAAATTTCGCGGTCGGCGGAAACCACCGGATGCACGCCGCGATTGTTGAAACCGCGAATATGTCCGCCGCTCACGCCCAGATAAACACTGCGGATTTCCACATCGGCCATCTGCTCGGCCTCGAAGATGGCCGCGCGCAAATCTTCCTCGACCTGCTCGGTGTTGCAGATTTCGCCCTTGCGCACGCCGCGCGAGCGCGCCTGGCCGAGGCCAATGATGTTCAGCGCGCCGTCGGCATTCTGCTCGCCGACAACGATGCAGATTTTCGAAGTGCCAATTTCGAGGCCGGCAATGATGTTGGAATCGTCAAACATTTTTTCTCCGGTTTTTAGGTTTCACCGCCTTGGGCAGCCCGCCCGCCGGCGCGGCGCTGGCCAGCATCCAACGCACCGGCACATTGTTCGCCACCGCCAAATCCACCGATCCAATCGCCCGCTGCTGGCGCAGTCCCAAATCATAAATCTGCCGCCAGCGCTGCAATTGCTGGTCGAAACGGTCGAGGCCGAAAGTGACCACGCTGCCCTGCTCCGTCGTCGCCACCAGCACGCCCGGCGCGGAAACATCCACGCGCCGCAAATCCACCAGCCCCGCCATCGGCGATTTCGCAAACGCGGCGATCAACTGCACCGCCGCCTGCACCTGCGCCAATTCTATGCGCCGACCCGGCTGCAATTGAAACGCATTGACACCTTCGATAACCGGCAACTCCGAGTTCATCTGCGCCAGCGGAACCGTGCAAAGCCGCGGGTCAAGCGGCTGCATCACCATGCCGTCCGCGTCGAGTTGAAAAACGGAAACAGCAATACCGTTCGCGCCATCCGCGCGCGGCACATTGACCTGCGCAATCGGGTCGCGCTCCGTCACGCGGATTCGCAACGTGCGCGGCAGCACGCGTTCGACGGAAACCGAATCAATCAGCGAGACCAGTTCGAGGTTGCGCTTCACCGCCGCGAGGTCGAGGGCGATGAGGTTTGCCCCCGGCTTCACGCCGGTCCAACGGCGCAACTGATCCGGCGCGATCACGCCGTCCGTCTGCACGTCAATCTGCAAGATGGCAAAATCAGCGTTGTCGTAAACAAAAGCATTGAGCGTCGCCTCGCCGACGCGCCACACGAGATACAGCGCCAGCACGGTGATAAGCGGAACCATCAGCGCAAGCAGCGCCAGCCGCAGCCGAGTCGCCTGCACCTGGTCGGAGCGCAGCTTCACGTCCAGCACATGATGGCGGTGCAGCCGGCGGTTTTTATTTTGTTCGCGCTTGAACCACATAGTTTTTCACACAAAACCACAGAGCCGCAAAGCCGCACTGATAAAACCGGAGTTGGAAACTCTGGTGGCAGAGATTTGCCGGCGGCTCGGTGCAAAACTTTTTCTATCCAAAGCCAGTTCAATCATGCGCTGGCAAAGTTCGGCATAGCTCAAACCCGCCGCCGCCGCCGCTTTGGGCAGCAAACTGGTCTCGGTCATGCCCGGCAGCGTGTTCACCTCCAGCACCACCGGCGCGCCATCCGCGCGCACCATCACGTCCACCCGCGCATAGTCGCGTCCGCCAATCGCGCGAAACGCGCCGAGCGCGGCGGCTTGAATATTTTTGGTCGTCGCCGCGTCAAAATCCGCCGGGCAAAAATATTCCGTCGCGCCGGCGGTGTATTTGTTGGCGTAATCGTAGCTGCCCGCCTTTGGCCGCACTTCGACCACCGGCAAAACTTTTCCGCCGAGAATTCCCACCGTTGTCTCGCGACCAATGATTTTTTCCTCGACCAGAACTTCCGAATCAAATTGCAGCGCTACCGCGAGCGCCGTCGGCCAGTCCTCGCCGCGCTCGACAAATTGCAGGCCTACGCTTGACCCCTGCCGCGTCGGCTTGACCACCAGCGGCAGCGAAAGGTTGCCGGGAAAATCCGCCGCCGCCGAATGCACCGCCACAAATTTCGCCGTCGGCACGCCCGCCTCGATGCAGCATTGCTTGGTCAGCACCTTGTCGAAGGCAATGCGGCTCGCCTCGGCATCGCAGCCGGTGTAAGGCACACCTAGTTTTTCCAACTGCTTTTGCACCGCGCCGTCCTCGCCATACGTTCCGTGCAGCGCAAGAAAAACCACGTCCGTCGACGCAGGTAAAACCCAGTCCGGCGTGCGCGGGTCGAGTTCACTGACCGTGTGACCAAGCGACCGCAATGCCGCCGCCACCGCCGCACCGGAGCGCAGGGAAACTTCGCGTTCCGCGCTCGGTCCGCCGAGCATGACCGTAATTTTTAATTTTTCACTCACTTTTTTCGCGCAAGTTTCTTGTCCGTTTTTTCCAGTGGTTGAAGTCTGTGGACGGCTTCCGGCACGCCACCCAAAGTTGATTCCAAAACCCAAATCACTTCGCTGTTTAAGCTCCGCCGGTGCGCCGCTGCCCGTTTTTTTAACTCCCGGTGAGTTTCCTTGGGTATGCCCTTGATGGTGATGCTTATCATGACGCAACCATAACGGAACCACTTTGGTTGTCAATCAATCTTCGCCTACAATTTCCACTTCCGTATGCAAATCAATGCCGCGCTCCGCTTTCGCCTTCGCCCGCAAAATCCCAATCAATTCCAGCACATCCTTCGCCGTCGCGCCGCCGTCATTCACCAGGAAATTTCCATGCTCCAGCGAAATCCGCGCGCCGCCGATCCTGGTGTTTTTCAAGCCGAGTTCGTCGATCAGTTTGCCCGCTGGAATCGTTACGTGATTTTTGAACATGCAACCCGCGCTCGGCGCTGCTGGCTGGGAACTCCAGCGCTTTTCGCTATATGCCTTCATGCGCTTTTCAATTTCCTCGCGCGGCTCCGGTTTGCATTGAAACACCGCGCTCAACGCGATGAGATTTTTCAACGTCGCGCAACTGCGATACGCCACCGACATTTCTGCCGGCGATAATTCAGAAATGTTTCCGCCGAAATCCATCACGCGCACCGATTCAACCGCATTAAAAGTCTCGCCGCCCATCGCGCCCGCATTCATGCGCAGCGCGCCGCCGATGCTGCCGGGAATACCTTCCAAAAATTCCACGCCGCTCAAGCCGTTGCGCTTCGCCTCAACCGCGACATTTTTCTGTTTGGCGCCGGCTCCTGCACGGATGCGGGTGCCATCGATTTCAATCCGCGAAAATTCTGGTAACGACAGACAGATCACCACACCGCGAAAACCGCCATCGCGCACCAGCAAATTTGAACCGCGTCCCAGAATAAAAAAATTCACACCACGCTCGCTGCACCATTGTAAAATCAAGGCCAAATCAGCTTCCGACGCCGGCTCGACATAAACATCCGCCGGCCCGCCGACGCGCAGCGTCGTGTGCTTCGCCATCGGCTCGTCGCGCCGGAAGACGGTCGCAGGCAAAACCAAGGCAGCGAGTTCACCGGCAAAATTATTTTTGTTTGGCGTTGGCATCTCAGAAATGTCAGCGGCCAGCGTCATGCGACAACTTTCAAATTCAGCTCACCCTTCATTCCGGTTTGCTGACCGCTTTTGGGAACGACGGAGGACTTTTCTCCCAGCGCGTTCAAAATGTTTTGGGCAATTTCCGCCGCCGCTCCGGGCGCATGCCATTGCGCCAGCGCGGATTGGATTTGTTGCCGCGCGGTTGCGTCGCCGACAATTTCGGCGAGCATCGCGGCCACTTTTTCCGGCGATGATTTTTGTTCCAACAATTTTGCCGCGCCGGTTTTATCAAACGCGAGCGCGTTGAAATATTGGTGGTTGTCCGCTGCCGTCGGCAGCGGAACGAGCAGCGAAGGCAAGCGCATCGCCGCCATTTCGGCCAAGGATGACGCACCGGAACGACTGATGCACGCCGTCGCCGCGCCCAGCGCCATATTCATTTCCACCATAAACGGTTTGACGATTGCTTTGATTCCGTTCGCTGCGTAGGCGGCATTTACTCTTTCAAAATCGCTTGCGCCAGTGAGATGTAGAAATTGCCAGCCACGGTTTTGGAGCAACGGCAGCGCGGATAAAATCAGGTCATTCAAGCCGCGCGCGCCCTGGCTGCCGCCGACAATGAGAATCACCGGCGAGTTTGGATCAAGGCCGAGCGCGCGGCGGTTGGATTCTGGATTCAGTATTCTGCATTCTGAAAACTGCGGGCGAACTGGCGTGCCGGTGACAACAGTTTTTTGGGCGCGCAGGCGCGCGGCGCTTTCGGGAAACCCAATAAACGCCATGTCCACAAAGCGCGCGAGCAACCGGTTGGCGCGGCCGGGAATGGTGTTAGACTCATGCAGAAAAGTTTTTTCGCCGCAAAATTTCGCGGCGAAAACCGGCGGCGCGCTGGTGAATCCGCCCATCGCGAGCACGGCGGCGGGTTGGCGTTGCTTGAAAAATTTCTGCGCGGCGCGGAAGGAACTCCAGAAACTTTTGGCAAAGGAAAAATAATTGCGGTTCTGCAAACCGACGGCGGGAAGGGTGAGAATTTCCAGGCCAGACGCGGATTTCACGGCTTGCTGATCCACTTCCTTGGGCGAGATCAGTAGCGCAACGTCGCAGCCGCGCGCCTGCAATTGCCGGGCGACGGCGAGACCGGGAAAGAGGTGTCCGCCCGTGCCGCCACACGCGATGGCGATGAGGGGTTTCTCGTTGGCGGAGGAATTCATGCTGCCTTGGCGGCAAAGGGATTGTCGTTCGCGACAAAGTCGGAGGCGGAAATTTTTGCGGGCACGGCCTGCCGCGCGATGCTGAACAAAATCCCGACGCCCATCAGCATCGCGAGTAAACTGGAGCCGCCGGCGCTGATGAACGGCAGCGCGAGTCCCTTGTTCGGCAGCAAGCTGGTGACGACGCCGATGTTGATGATGGCCTGATAACTGATCAGCGAAGTCACGCCGACCGCGAGCAGGCAGCCGAACTGGTCGCGCGCGCGCAACGCGATGAAGAGTCCGCAAATGGTGATGACGAGAAACGCGAGAACAACAAGCAGCGTGGCGACGAGACCGAGTTCTTCGCCGATGTTGGCGAAAATAAAATCGCTTTGGATTTCCGGCAGGAAACCGTGCTTTTGCATGCCGTCGCCGAGGCCTAGGCCGGTGAGTCCGCCGGAGCCGATGGCGATTTTGGCCTGCTCCGCCTGCAACGCCGCGCCGCCGGCGTGCGCCTCGGGATGGAGCCACGCGGTGATGCGGCCGCTGCGCATGGAGTCGTGCATGAGCGAATAAACCAGCGCCGCCGCCGCGAGCAACACCGGCGGAATGACGTGCAGCCAGCGGACGCCCGCAATCATCAGCATCGTGCCGCTGACCGCCGCGAGCAGAATGGTCGTGCCGCGATCGGGTTCAATAAAAATCAAGCCGAGCGCGAACGCGATGATCATTCCGGGAACGATGATGCCGCGCTTGATAGTGTTCATTTTCCGCTGCGAATAATCGCCATACCACGCGAGCATGATGATGAGGGCGATTTTGACCATCTCTGACGGTTGAAACGTGGCGCCCGGCAGGCGAATCCAGCGGTGCGCGCCGTTGAGGTTGATGCCAAGGTGCGGCACAAATACCAGCGCGGCGAGAAACAACGAACCGGCGAAAACCGGCAAGGCGAATTTTTTTAGGATTTGGTAGTCGAGCGAAGCCAGCGTGACGCAGGCGATAAATCCTAGAGCGCACCAGATCAGTTGCATCTGGAGCATGTGCGCGCCGATTTCGGAATTGGTCCGCTTATCCACCATCACCATGCTGGAGCTGTAAAGCATCACCAGACCCAGCGCGAGGAGGCTGGTGACGCAAAAGGCCAGAATGGTGACGGCGACTTTCATTTCAACTTTTCAAAAATCCGGCCGCGCAAACCGGCGGCTTACTGCTGCGCCGGTGCGGGCGCAGTCGTCGCCGGAGCGGGCGCGGGAACCGGCGGCAACGCGGGTGCGGGCGCAGTGTCCACCACCGGCGCGGGCGCAACGGGCGCGGCAGCTTCGCCCTTCGACGGAATTTTTAATTTCTGGCCGACCTTGATTTTGGTCGTGGTCAGACCGTTCGCCGCTTCGATGGCTTTGACGGTCGTGCCGTTTTTCTTGGCGATTTTCGTGAGCGTATCGCCGGACTTCACCGTGTAGGTTGCGCCGCCGGTATCGGCAACGGCCATTGGCGAAGCGCTGGCATCAGCCGACACACTGCCGCCAGCGGGCAGGGCAAGCTTCTGGCCGACTTTCAATTTGGTCGGAACCACGCCGGGATTCGCGGCTTCAAGCGCTTTGAGCGTCACACCGTTTTTCTTGGCAACCTTGGCGAGCGTGTCGCCCTTGACGATGACGTATTCGGCACCAGCGGCGGGCGCGATGGGTTGGACAGGCGCGACCGGAGGCACAATCACCGGCGGATTCGTGGCCACGGGCGGCACGACCACGGGCGGATTGGAAACTTCGTTCATCGTCGGCAGATTGGTGTCCACCGAATTTGTATCCAGATTCAACGGCTGGATTTCATCAGCCGGCTTCTCGCGTTTGCAACCTTGGATGAGCACGGCAACGAGGCCGGTGACGCTGACCGCGAGCACGCAAAACACCGCGAGCTTGAGACGGGAACGGCGCGCGCTTTGTTGTTCGAGCAGCGAGCCTTTCGGGACGAATGGATTCGGGTTATTCATATGTTTTAGTGCGGTGGCGTTTTAGTTCGAGGTAATTTTATTTTTGAGTTTGGCGCGGCGGAACTTTCCCTCGAAAAATTTCGCAACGCTTTAAATTTATATTCCTGTTTTAAGAGCCGGACGACACTTCGTCGTGAAAATAATTACCGGCAGAAAGATGAACTGGTGAAACACTCTTGCTGACCGGCATGCGCCCTGCCGCTCTGACGGAAATTGTTAGCAACCGCGCGGCTTTTCCGCAAGCAACAAAGCGCGTCCGAGCGATGTTTTTTTGTTGATTCACAATCTTCATTTCACCGGAGTTTCAGCGTCGCCAGCGCCACGACCGCGCATAACACGCACAAAATGTAAAAACGCATCACCACCTGCGATTCGTGCCAGCCCTTTTTTTGGAAATGATGGTGCAGCGGCGCCATCAAAAAAATTCTTTGGCCTGTTCCCGTGCGGATGCGCGTGAACTTGAACCAGCCTTTCTGCAAGATCACCGAAACCGCTTCGGCCACGAATACGCCACCCGCGATGACCAGCACAAACGGCTGATGGATCAACACCGCGATGATCCCGAACGCGCCGCCGAGCGCGAGCGAACCCGTGTCGCCCATGAACACCTGCGCCGGATGGCAGTTAAACCACAAAAATCCCAGCCCCGCGCCCAGCAACGCTGCGCAAAAAACCGTCAGCTCGCCAGCGCCGCTCACATAAGGAATTTGCAGATACGCCGCCGCCTTGATGTTGCCCGCGAGATAGGTGAAAAATAAAAAAACAAATCCCACGATCAACGTGCAGCCGGTCGCGAGACCGTCGAGTCCGTCCGTCAAATTCACCGCGTTCGAGCTGCCGACGATTGCCAGCGCCACGATGATGACGCCGACGATTGCGCCGACGTGCAGCGGGTATTTGTAAAACGGCAGCATCACGCTCGAAACCAGATTGCTGTGCCAGACGCTTTTCACGCCGAGCAAATGCAGTTCGCTCGTCGCGGGCAGATTCCATAAATAAATTCCCACAAAAATCGCCAGCGAAAATTGCGTGATCAACTTCACGCGCGGCGGCGTGCCACCGCCGCTCTGCTTCAAGATTTTTGCGTAGTCGTCGTAAAAACCCAAGCCTGCCAACACCAAAACCGACAGCATCGTCAGTTCCACCTGCGCGTTCCATTCCGCCCACAACATCGTCGAAATCACGAGCGAGAGGACGATCAAAATTCCGCCCATCGTCGGCGTGCCTTTTTTGTCCACGACGTGCCGCACACCGGATTCCTCCGCCTTGTCCGCGTATTCCTGGCCGAATTTCAAATCCTTCAGCCAGCGGATAATTTTCGGTCCGAGCCACCAGCACAACAGCAGCGACGTGACCGCCGCGCCCGCGCTCCGCACCGTGATGTATTTGAACAGGCGCAAAAACGCCAGCCGCGACTCCCATTCGGAGCCGTGCGCCCAGTCCAAAATTTGCTGGCTCAAAAGGTAAAGCATTTCAATTTTTTAACGCAAAAAATTCAATGAACTAGAACTAGTTTAGGCGACTTATTTTTGGGTCGTCGTTCTTAATTTCATAATTTCTATAATCAAATCCTGCCGCGAGCATCACGTCTGCAATTCTTAATGAAATTGGTTCGCCATCTTCGTCTGTAAGAGTCAAATAAGATTTGCCCTGATGTTCGTAATCTAACAGTGAACAAGAAATCGTGACGAAATCGTGCTCATCTAAATCTGCGACTTCAAAAGGTTGCTCACAACCAGTAATCCAAAATCGAAAACGCCATAATTCAGGCGCAAATTCGCCAGTCTTGGAATCCGGTTGTTCGCGTCGTTTCCATTGAGCGTCGTAATTATCGGAGACGTTGAGCATTTGATCATTCAAAAGACGCGACGCAACAACATGGTCACTATTTATAAAAAGGTGATAATGATCTACTGTTCGATATTCACCAAAGCCCGAATTTTCTATTTCAGGCTGACGTTGCTCAATCCAGCGATTGCGTTCGTCTGTGGCAATTGGGAAAGTCAGCGTTTCTAACCTGCCGCGTAAATAAAGCTGTAATTCTGAAAGTTTCATAAGTCAGATTTTCTCATTTTATTTCTCCGTCTTCAACATTTCCGCAATCCGCTCCAACCGCGATACGCGCGACGCCTTCAACAACACCACGTCGCCCGGCTTCAAAAAACCTTTCACCACATTCAGCGCCGCCTCGACCTCCGCAAATTCAAACACGCGCATCAGCCCCGCGTCGCGCGCCGCTTTGCCCGTCACCGCCGCCATTTTGCCGATGGCGAACAACTGGCCGAGCTTCAATTCCGCCGCTCGTCGGCCGACCTCCGCGTGCGCCGCCGCGCTGTGCGCGCCGAGTTCCGCCATGTCGCCCAGCACCGCCACGCGCCGGCCTTGCAACGGCAATCCGCACAATGTTTCCAAGGCCGCGATGGTCGAATCCGCATTCGCGTTGTAACTGTCGTCCAGCACGCGCACGCCGTTGACTTCCCAAAAATTCAAACGCATTTTCGGCGGCGGACACGCGACCAGTCCATCCTGAATTTCCGCGCGGTCGAGTCCCAGTTCCGCACCCAGTGCGACGGCGAACAGCGCGTTCGTCACTTGATGCTGGCCGAGCAAATTAATCCGATACGCGCCGCAATATTCTTCGTTCGCCGTGACGACCTGAAAAGTCACACCGCTTTTATCGAGGCGAATTTTCTTCGCGCACCAATCGTTTTTTTCACCAATGCCAACGCGGACAACTTGCGCCTGCGCGCGTGCCGCGATTTTTTCCGTCCACTCGCTATCGCCGTTCAAGAATAATTTTCCACCTGCTGGCAACAGTTCCGCCAGCGAACCTTCTTCCTGCGCCACACCGGCAACATCGCCAAAAAATTCCAGATGCTCGCGCCCGATGTTCGTGATGACACCAAACTTCGGCGCAATCATTTTCACGAGCGGCGCAAGTTCGCCGGGATGATTCGTGCCCGCTTCGAGCACCGCCGCCTGATGCGTTTTATTCAGCCGCAACAACGTCGTCGGCACGCCGATGTCGTTGTTAAAACTCGCCTCGCTCCACAACGTCGAAAATTTCTGCCGCAGCACGGATGCGACGAGTTCCTTCACCGTCGTCTTGCCATTCGAGCCGCCCACTGCGATGACTGGCAAATGAAATTGCCGCCGATACGCCGTCGCAAATTTTCCAAACGCAACGCGGACATCGTCCACCGCCAGCACCGCGCACGCTGGCAGTTTCGCCGGCAGTTTTTTCTTTTCCACGACGACCGCCGCCGCACCTTTCGCCGCGATTTCATTGATGAAATCATGGCCGTCAAATTTTCCGCCCGTGATGGCAAAGAACAAATCACCCGTTTTCGCCGCGCGCGAATCAGTGCAGACGGAACTAATTTCCACACCCGCCGCGTCGCCGATAATTTCCGCGCCGCAGGCTTCGGCAATAAATTTCAACGAACTTGTTTCCACAAAATTATTTCAACAAAAACGTCGCGGTCACCACAGCAGTGATGGTTTTCTGGCGCGAGCTTGTGTCGCTCTCGCCCTGCCAGCTCGTCGCAACACTGTGCTGCGGCGTAATCTGAAAAATTCCCTGATCCGCGTCGTGCAACCGCGCGATGTCGCGACCGCCTTGCGTGGCGATTTGCTCGGCGCGCGCGCGGGCGTCCTTCGTCGCCTCGGCCAGCATTTCAATTTTGGTTTCGCCCGCCTTGGTGTAAATAAATTGCGGCGGCGCGACGGTGAAAATCACGCCCTGCTCCACGAGCGGCGTGGAATCGAGCTTGTCCAGCCGGTCAACGTCAGCGGACTCGACGGAAACGGATTGAGTCAGGCGATATCCAGTCGTGCGTTGTGAAACATAGCCGTCGGCGGATTTTTGCGACGCCTTCAATTCCTCAATGCCAATGGGCGTAAAAGTGTAATCCGTCGCGCCCGAATCGTGCAAAAATTTGCCGACGATTTCGCGGTTCGCCTGAATTTTATGCTGCGCGTCGAGCAACGTTTCGCCTTCGACCAGAAAACTTCCAGACCAAATCGCAAGGTCAGATTCAATGTCTTTTTGCACCGAGCCTTTGACGCTGATAAACTGCGAGTTTTTTATTTTCACCCACGCGCTCGTGCCGAGCATCGCGGAACAGACCAATCCTGCCGCCAGAAATAATCCGGCGAGCATTCCAAAAAGTTGCGGACGTGATTCGTTCATACCCTCAAAGTTTGTGCGCACCGTTTTCCACAACGAATGCGGACGGATTGTTGGTCATCAGATTCGGATCGGGCGGAATGTTCAAATAACTCGCGCAACGCTCGGCGATGTCGCGGAACACCGGGCCGCAGACTTTGCCGCCGTAATAACCTTCCTTCGGCTCATCCATCACGACCGAAATGCACAATTCCGGATTATCCGCCGGGAAAAATCCGATGAACGAAGAAATATATTTTCCCGAGGCGTAAGCGCCGTTTTCCGCCTTTTGCGCCGTGCCGGTTTTGCCGGCGACGACGTAATTTTTCATCGCAGCGTCCGGCGCGGTGCCATCTTTCGTAGGCACAGTTTTCAGCGCGGTGATCATATCCAAGTCTGCTTGTTCACCGATGATTTTGCGCAAGCGCTCCGGCGCGTAGCGTTGCACCACCGAGCCATCGCGTTCTTGCAATTGTTTCACAATCATCGGGCGCATCAGCCAACCGTCATTCGCGATGGACGCCATGGCGTAAAGCATTTGCAACCGCGTCACCGCGACGCCATGTCCCATCGGAATCTGCGCGATGGAAACTTTGCTCCAATCCTTGACCGGATACAAAAATCCGCGCGCCTCGCCCGGCAGCGGAATGCCCGTGCGCTGACCGAAACCATAATTCCACGCGTAGCTGTAAAGATTATCCGCGCCGAGTTGAATGCCGATTTTTGCCGCGCCAATGTTGGACGATTTCGTGATGACGCTTTTCACCGTTTCGTTACCAAGCCGTTCATGATCGTGCAACACGCGACCAGCAAACGCGAACGCACCATTTTCGCAATACACCGGCGTGTTTAAGCTGACAATGCCGTTGTTCAACGCGCCGGACACGACGACAATCTTAAATGTCGAACCCGGCTCGACGACATCGGTGATCACTCGATTGCGCGTTTCCGGCGTGATGGTGTTCGGTTGGTTTGGATCGTAATTCGGCAGCGACGCCATCGCCAGAATTTCGCCAGTCTTCGGGCGCATGACGATGCCCGTGATGCTCCGCGGCGAATGTTTTTTCAGCGCGTCAGTCAGCGCCGTCTCCACGATGTGCTGCACCACCGAGTCAATCGTCAGCACGACATTCAAACCGTCGCGGGGATGCACATCCTCGTCGCGCATGGCGACCAACTCATGTTGCGCACGATCCGTCTCGGTGACCTTCCAGCCCGCGACGCCGCTCAACTGTTTTTGCAGCGCCAATTCCACACCATCGCGACCGGCGATTTGCGTCACAATCCGCCCGCTGATTTTTTGCTCCTCCGACGCGGGAAAACCAATCACCTGCGACGCCAGCGAACCATTCGGATAAACACGCATCTGATCCGGCTCGGAAAACACTGAATAGTTTTTCAAATTACGAACAAATTCCCTTTGCGCACGGGGCAATTTTTTTACGTCCACACCGAAAGTGAGATTCGTCATCGCCGCCGCCACCTGCCGCCAGTTTTCTTCGGTAATATTTTTAGCCAGCCGGACGTAATGCAGATTATTTGTGACAACTTCGCCCTTGGCATTACGTGTCAAATAGGGTGTAAGCCGTTTCACCAAATCCGCTTCATTTAATTTCAGCAGCGGCGCAATCGTGTGCGCGATCAGTGGTTGAAAGTTCCCCATCAGCGATGGATCGGCGCAAATCGTTTTCACCGGCACGCTCGTGGCGAGAATATTTCCGTTCACGTCGAGAATGTCGCCACGCCGCGGTGCCTGCCAGAATTCGCGCTGAGTATTCTTCTCGCCCGCCGCGCTCAATTCGTCGTGACGCAACACCTGCAAATCCACGAGCCGGTAGCACAAACCGCCAAACGCCAGCGAAAGAAAGGCGAGCAGCAGCAGCGCGCGGCGAATTTGTTGTTTGTTGGTCATCCTAAAAAACGGCCAGCCGCCCGTGGCGATCGGTTCCTCAACCAACGGCGTCACGAGCGGCGGCCAAAATTAACTTTTATTTACGGCGTGAGTTCGGTCACTGGCCGCTGGGCAAACTGACGCGAACTCTTTTCCGGTGCGACCGGCATTTCCGTCAGCCGCACAACTTGCATCGGCGTCGCCGGCGCGAGGCCGAGATTCAATTCCTTCGCACGCTGGTCGAGCATCACCGGCGAATGCAAAATTGAAATCTGGTCGGAAAATCTTTTGTTGTCGCCCTGCAACTGCGCGAGTTTCGTTTCGCGCTGGCGGATCTGCTGACCGAGCCGATAAATCTCATTCTTCTGCCAGACGTAGCCGACCGCCGAGCCGCCGATGAGCGAGCACAGTAAGACGACTTTCAATACCGGCCCAAACCGGATTGCCGCCGCCTGATTTTTACGATTCTTTGCCATCTTAAATTTTCTCCAAAATTCTTAATTGCGCGCTGCGAGCACGCGGATTTTCTTTCAATTCTTCGTCGCTTGGCAAAATCGCCTTGCGCGAAACCCACTTCAATTCCGGCACGATTGGCGTCCGCAATTCCGGCACGTCCACTTCGCCCGAAAACGTGTAATCACGACTCTTTTCGCGGCCAAACTCTTTCACCACACGATCTTCGAGCGAATGAAACGTGATCACCGCGAGCCGTCCGCCCGGCTTCAAAATTTTCACCGCCGCTTCCAAACCACGTTTCAGCGAACCGATTTCATCGTTCACTGCGATTCGCAATGCCTGAAAAACTTTCGTCGCCGGATGCGCTTTTTTTCCGTGCCTCGGCGCGAGGCGCTCGATCAAATCCGCCAACTGCTTCGTCGTCTCAAATTTTCGCAAAGCGCGGTCGTGAACAATCGCTTTCGCAAACCGGCGCGAATCGCGTTCGTCGCCGTATTCCCAAAAAATTTTCGCCAGCGGTTCCGCGTCCTCGCCATTCACCAAATCGGCGGCGGTCAGTTTTTGCCGGTGATCCATCCGCATATCGAGCGGCCCGTCCTGCATGAAACTGAACCCGCGTTCGGCGACATCCAGTTGCGGCGAACTCACGCCCAAATCCAACAGCAAGCCGTCACAACTTTTTTTCGCAACCCAATCCGCCAGTTCTGCAAAATTTCCACGCCGCAATTCAAACCGTCCGGCAAATTTTTCATTCAGCCGCGCGCGCGCTACCTCAAGAGCGACGCCATCGCGATCGCACCCAGACAGCCATCCAGTCGGCGAACTCGCGGCCAGAATGCTCGCCGCGTGACCAGCTCCACCGAGCGTCCCGTCGGCGTATCGCCCGTTCGGGTGCGGCTTCAGCGCGGCCAGCACCTCCGCCGCCATCACTGGTTTGTGAATGAATTCTGGCACTGCGCATGGTTCAAGATTGTTTCACGAGCCGTTCGCCTAAAAATTCCCAGGACGAGCGTGCGGGCGGCAACATCGCCGGTTCCGGCGTCGCCGCCGTGCGGGATTTTACGGGCACAACTTCGATGTCTGCGTCCGCCAAATCGTTGTGAACCACTTTTACGGCTTCGAGCGAAAGCTCGACCTGCGTGGCGCTTTGCGGCGCAAGCCGCGCAGGCTGCGGCGCGCGAAACGGATTTAGTTTATCCGTCCAACTCGTCGAACGCGCGGGCATCGCCGGTTTCGGCTGCTGCGCGGCGAACACCGGAATCTTTTGCGTCTTGGCCAAAAGCGCGGCGGAAACTTTTTTCACTTCCGGCGCGGGCGCAGGCGATGACTCGACCGGCTTCGGCGCAAACGGATTTTTCTCCGCGTTGAATTTCGGCAGGTAAAAACTTTTGTCCGTGCGATAGGCCACTTTGCCGCCGCCGCCAAAAAAGGTTTTCCCCGCGCCAAGTAATTTTCCTAGGTTCATATTTTTTATTCCATGAATTTGAAGGCTTCGTGCGCGAGCACCGCGTCCGCTGCCTTGACTTTTTCGTAACGTGCCGGACTCCAAATCTCAAATCGGTCGAGCAAACCGACGAGCACCGCGTCATTTTTGATGTCTGCCTTGCGCGCCATTTCGTCGGGGATGCAAATGCGTCCCGCCTTGTCGAGCGTCACCTGCGCGGATTCGCTGCCGATGAAACGCTTCAGATAAATTTTCTTTTCGTCGCCCTTCGGCATCGCGTCAATGTCCGCCATCAACTGCGCCATCTGCACCGGCGGCAAAACGCGCAGACACATTCCCGCATTATGCTTCGGCCAGAGCATCATCGTGAGCTCCACGCCGTCGTCTTCCGGCCGCCACTTCGCCGGAATCTGCAAACGCCGCTTCTCGTCAACGCCATGCTGAAAGCAGGAATTATAAACGGTTTGCGGAATTGTTTTGGCGTCGCTCATTTTGTTCACAGTGATTTGCCAAACAGCTTAATCACCCACAACGACCCATTTCTACCCACAATACGCCACCTTGTCAATGGAATTTGGACGGCGAAACCGATAATTATTCAAAAGTTATTCACAATTTATCCGAACTGTGAATTGTCATCGCCCGCCCCGCTCCGTTACGCTTGCACCAATGCGAACTGCTGACTTTCATTTTGATCTGCCACCCGAACTCATCGCGCAGCAACCCGCCGCGCGCCGCGACGGCTCGCGTCTGCTTGTTTTACAAAGGAAAACTGGAAAAATCGAACATCGCCAGTTTCCTGACCTGCTGGAATTTTTGAATCCCGGCGACGTTTTGGTTTTGAACGACTCGCGCGTCATTCCCGCGCGTTTGCATGGAAAAAATTCCCAGACCGGCGGAAAATTTGAAATGTTGCTGCTCGAAGAAGTTGCCGTAAACGATTGGTGGGCGATGATGCGACCCGGAAAACGCGCGCAAATCGGAACGCAAATCCAGTTGCAAGACAAAAACGGCGGCGCGACCAAAATAATTGCCACCGTGACCGACGTGAACGCCGAAGGCCAACGTCGCCTGCAATTTTCCGGCACGCCGAATCTGCTCGCCGAACTCGACGCGCTCGGCGAATTGCCACTGCCGCCCTACATCGAACGCCACGGCGAATTGCCTGAAGATAAGGAGCGTTATCAAACCGTTTACGCGCAACCCGCCGGTTCCGTGGCCGCGCCGACGGCAGGCTTGCATTTCACGCCGGAAATTCTGGAAAAAATCCGCGCGCGCGGCGTGAAGATTTGCTTCGTCACGCTGCACGTCGGCGCGGGAACTTTTTTACCCGTAAAGGCTGAAAACATTGCTGATCATAAGATGCACGCAGAAAGGTTTGAAGTTGGATTGGAAACCGTTTCCCTCATCAACGAAGCAAAAAAGTCTGGCCATCGCGTCATCGCCGTCGGCACCACGGTCACACGCACGCTCGAAAGTGTGGCGCGATTGAACGGTGGAATAATCAATTTTTATGCGGTCAAAACGGACATTTTTATTTTTCCACCGGCACGGTTTCAAATCGTGGATGCGCTGCTGACCAACTTTCATCTGCCGGAATCCACGTTGCTGATGTTGGTGAGCGCCTTCGCCTCGCCGGGCGAAGAATTGCGCGGACGCGAACTGATTTTGAAAACTTACGCCGAGGCAATTCGCGAGCAATACCGGTTCTTTTCTTACGGCGACGCGATGCTGATTTTGTGAATTCAAAACTAAAAATTAAAAATCCAAAACTGCCTTTCATTTTCGTCAACATGGCGATGACGGCGGACGGAAAAATCGCGACGGCGAACCGCGCGGTGCATTCATTTGGCAGCGCGCGGGATTTGGAACACCTCTACGAGCTACGCGCGACGGCGGATGCGGTGATGTGCGGCGCACGGACAGTGGAGATTTCGCAAAGTATTTTAGGAACGGGCGGTGAAAAATTTCGCAAGCTGCGGCTTAAAAAAGGACTAGCGGCATATAATTTGCGCGTGCTTGTCAGCGGCAGCGGCTCGATTGATCCGGCGGCGGAAATTTTCAAGAAACGGTTTTCGCCCATCATCGTGCTGACGACGGAACGCGCCTCGGAAAAAAAATTAAAATTGCTGCGGGAATTGGCAGATGAAGTGAAAGTTTTTGGCGAAACAGAAATTAATTTTTACGCTGCACTGCACTGGCTGCGGGCGAAGTGGCAGGTAAACCGGCTTTTATGCGAAGGCGGCGGCGAATTGAATGACGCCT
This sequence comes from uncultured Verrucomicrobia subdivision 3 bacterium, assembly GCA_903878805.1. Taxonomy (GTDB): domain Bacteria; phylum Verrucomicrobiota; class Verrucomicrobiia; order Limisphaerales; family UBA11358; genus UBA11358. The sequence continues at coordinate 47,529 of CAIRJF010000014.1, read as the reverse complement.
TGTTTCGCGCGGGTTTGGTTGACGAAATCAACCTCACAATCTGTCCGAAAATTTTTGGCGGTCGCAATGCGCCGACGATTGCGGAGGGAATTGGGTTTCCAAGATTGGCAATGGCGGACAAATTTGAATTGACTGCGATAATTCGCAAAAAAGTCGAGTTATTCACCGTGCTTTCCCGCGTGAAATAAGGGGTTTTTGCGGATTTTTCATTTTAGAACGCAAAAAACGGGCGGGTTTCTTGCGAAACCCGCCCGTGGCGTTTTGAATTTTTTACCCGAACAACTTACGGCTGGCTCAAGTAGTAGAACAATTGGGCGTTGGTCGCACCGTTCGGGTCGGTGAAGTTATAAGTTCCGGCCGGGCTTTCAACAGGCGCTCCAACTACGGGCCAAGGCTTGGGAATTGTGATGTTATTCGTGGCATGAACCGAGAAGCTCAAGCCGGCCGCGTTGGTGAAGCTGAACGCCAGTTTTCCACCGCTCAAATTCACCCCACTAAGAGTTGAAATAATTGGTGCAGGAATGTTAAACGGAAGACTGGTCGTCGAGAGCGATCCGGAACTGAACACAATGGTGACGCCGCTCACTGAATTAGTGCTGAACGCGGTCAGACCGGCGTAGGTGGACGTGCCAGCCACTGCAGCTACATTAGTAGTGCCGCCCAAAGTCCAAGTGCTCTGTCCCGGTGCAGCAGTGATTGTGGCCGTGGTGGAAATCAAATTGTTGTATTGGTCATTAACGGTCACAACAGGTTGATGGGTAAGGACACCACCATCGGCTAGCGGATCCAAGGGCTGGTTAATGATGATCAATTTCGCGGCGACACCAGCGCCAATCGTCTGCGTGAATATGGAGGCATTGTAATTTGACGACAGGACGGAAATGGTATCCGTTCCGTTGGTCTGCAGCAGCTTGGATAATGCCGGGTTGAATGTGATTTGGCCACTGGCCACAGTGTAGGCGGTATTTGTCAGCGCACTACCGTTCACGGTGACGTTGGTGATGACCGCGCGCCAAGCCGAATTGTCCGTGAAGGTAACGACGAACGGACTGTCCACTGTGGGTGATGCCGCCGGGGTTATCGCCGGCGGAATGCCAGGAATAATGAAGGCGGTGTTGGTTGCGCTGGTAAGCCCAGGTGAACTGAAGCTAATTGTGGCAACTGGAATCGGATTAGTCGGGGTGCTGTTATTAGGGGTCAGGCCGCTGAAGACAGCTGCACCAGTTGAAGCATTTGCCGAGACAGTCGTAGCACCACTACTAAAAGTCCAGGTGACTTGCACCGGCGTAGCAGTGATGACGGCCGTGCTGGAAACGGGGTTGCCGCCAGCATCTACCACCGTGACGACCGGTTGTGTCGCCAAGGCATAATTATTTGTCGGCGGGGCTTTAGGTTGGGTGGTGACGAGAAGTTTAGCCGCCACGCCGCCGATGACCTGGGTAATCGAGTTGGTGCTATAGCCCGTGGCACTGATGACAATCAAATTGGTGCTCACGGTTTTGAATGGCGCATATTGAGCAGGATCGAACACCAACATGCCGGCTTGATTAGTGTTATATGCAGTGGTCGGCAACAGGTTGCCATTGACGGTGATGGAAGTGATATTGGAACGCCAGATGCCATCGTCCGAGGCCAGACCCAATGCGAACGTCGGATAACCATTGGTCGAGACGAGCTGTGTCGTAAGCACTGGGGGCGGGGTCAATTCCGTCCCATATGACGTGGTCTGGGGGACGAAGGTAACGCCTTCAACCGTAGTGCCAGAGGGTGCGGTGTAAATCACGTTGGTGGAGATAATGTTTAGCGAACCGGCAACGTTTTGATCGGTCAGGCGGACAATTGAATTTCCGCTTTTGGCGCCGCCCCCATTTGCGTAGAACAGATAAACACCGCCCACACCGTTGGTGGTGGCAAACAAACTGTCACCGTTGTCAATGTTAGTCCACCGACCGACGTTGCTCCAGACTAGCACTGCGGGATCGGAATTGAACACCCATTTGCTGATGACGGTGTTGGTTCCGCCGATGCCACCGTTTTGGTCAAGGATATAGGCAATGTTATAAGCTCCATTGGTTGCGATCAGATAGAAGTCCTGAGCGACGGGATCCGAAGGGGGAGTCAAAGAGGTGACAACTTTCGGCCCGTTGTCGCCCGGATCAGACCAATCAATCGCATCCGGCGGCAGCGGATTGGCACCTCCGTTTACAAATTGAAACATAGATGGCTGGGGCGGATAAGGCACCTTGGCCGTCAGCGCCCAAGTGGCACCACCGAAAGATTTCACGCTGATGTTGTTTTGCGCGTAAACCAAGGTGTTATTGACATAAAGACCGCCTTTATCATCAATGATGAAATTTTGGTTGTCCGGGCTGCACGCGGCACGAGCCTGGCTGCCGCCAAACGAGCTGGACACATAACTGACCGGTATGCCGAAGGCAAGATTGTTGGAAATAATCCCAACCGCGCGGTTGAGGTTGAAGGTTTCGTCAGGGGTCACCGAACTGCCGTCCTGATAGGCCGCAAAACACAGGAACGTGCCGTCATCACTCAATGTCAAGTGGCCTCCGGAACCCGAGGGCGACATACGTAACGCATTTGCGCCGGTGGCACTAATTGGAACGATGTTGACGGGTTTACTTTGGCCGGCGGTGGAAGGCTGCAACTCAATAATGCTGAAGGTGGTGTTGTTCGAGACCGTATCACTTTGAATAGCCGCCAAGTTACCCAGCGTGAACGGAACCGGCGGAACCCCAATCGTGAATGTGGAGGAATAGTTGGTGGCAGTCGTTCCGTTCGTAGCGGTGTTTGTGTAGTTGTAAATAGTGAACTGGATTGCCGCACCTGTAACTTTGGTGGAACCGGCCACAGTGGCGGTCAGGTTGGAGAACACACAATAACCGTTCACAATTGGTTGAGTGGTGCTGCCTCCCAAAGTCCAAGCGACCGAGTTGCTTACGCTCGCGACGACATACATGCTGGCATAGGGGTTCGTGGTGCCGTTACCATATTGATCCGTAACCGCCTCCATCGGCTGAAGCGTCAGAGTGCCACCGCTGGTCGAGGGAGCCGCCGGCTGAGTAAGCGTCAATTTGACGGCTTTGCCGGTAGCAACAAACTGGTTATACTTGGCCGTAGTGAAACCATTCGCATAAATGACAAAGCTATCCAAGCCGCTCACCTGTAACGCGGTGGAGTTAGCCGGGTTAAATACGATATTGCTGTAAGTAATCGTATAAGCCGAGGACGGCACGAGCAATCCATTGACATAGATGCTGTTAATGTTCAAAGCCCACGCCGCGTTGACAGCAAAAGTGTTGGTGAACGGGCTATCCACTGTGGCCACGGGAGCATTGGTGACCACCGGCGCAAACAAACCTTCATACTGACCATTGATCGCTACGTTGTCCAAGCGCGAGTTGCCGGAGGCATTGTTGTAAGGCTGCCCCAAATAGTTCACACATTCCGATCCGGTGGCCGCATTCACAATCCGAATGCCAAAGTTTGGATTATTTTCCACAGTATGATCGCCGGTGAAATCAACAATCAGATTGTTGAAAAAAATTGAACCAAAAGTGTTGAAAAAATATGTGCCGGGAAGGTCGAGCGGATTTGCCGCGCTATTAGAAACGATCAAAGTCGGGTTCGCACCATACGAAATATTGTTGGCAATGTTTGTCGTGACCCAGCCATCAGTGGTGTAAAGCACACACATCTTGGCCTCGCCCTGACTCGTCTGATAAAGGTCAAAAGTCAACACAACATTCGAGTAATTAAGAGTGCTAACGTCAAATTCAGCACCCTGCGAACCGATGGGCGCGGCGGTGTTCCAACCGTTGCCAGGATTCTGACCGCGCAAACGCCAGACATATTGACCCGCCGATCCAGTGGAAGAATACGGAACACCATTCTTCGGTATATCAGCATAATTGGTGCTGCCAACGCTGCCATCGGCGAAAACATAACTCGGCAGATTGAAGCCGATGATAGCCGCGGTGGCGGTGTTGTTTGAGATAGCGGGCGTCGGGTTGTTCACGGGGGCGGGAAGGCTGGAAAGATTGTCAAAAGTCCAGTCGGCAATGGTGTCGTAGGAAACGCCTTGGATGACCACGTTGTCAAAAGCCCAACTGCCGCTCGTGTTATTGTAATGTGCGCCGGTCGTGGTCAGACAATTTGTCCCCGTCGCGGCATTGACGACGCGAATCGCAAAAGCGGCACAATTGTCAACTCCCGAGACGCCAACCAGACTCACCTTGATTTGGTTGTTCCAACCGCTCGCGAGCTTGCAATAAGAGCCAACTACCAGGCTGTTGCTGGTGCTGCTGTTGTTGTAAATGGTCGCCCCGGTGCCGACGGAAGTAATGGTAGCGTTGTGCCAGATCGTGCCTTCCGTCGTGTATTGCACCTGCAAATAGGCTTCCGCATCTGCCGTCGCATTGACATCAAAAGAAACTTGAACCTGATAATAACCCGCAGTGCTGCCAGCAAACTGCGCACCCTGCGAGCCAAGCGGAGCATTGGTGGACCAGCCGGATTGTAACTGCCAGCTGTAGGGCTGAGAAATCGTGCTGCTGCCGGAAAGAGAAACTATAGTTTGATTGCCGGGAGCGTATGGGGCAACCACGCTGGCCGCAGCACCCAATCCCGTGGATGGGGTCGGGCTGATATTGGATCCGAGACCATTGTTGTCAAAGGTCCAAGCGGTCAGGGTAGTGTTCGCGGCATTAGCCGTGAACAGAGAGACCGCAATCAGCGCAGCAATGGATGCAATGTTTTTTATTTTCATTTAGTTAGATGTTGGTTCGATTTAAGACCCGGCACAAAATTAAAAGCTTACACTTTTCCGGACGCCGTAATTATCCACTTATAAGTTACAAACAAATGGCTTACAGGTGACAATTAGGTTACAACATTTTAAGTAACCATTTGGTTAAAAAATAAAACAAGCAGACACAATCAAGTCACAGATTCGTAACATTGATGACATCTGATTGTAACATTGGGTTGGCACAATTGCCGACATGGATAAAAAGAATATTTCAGACAAGAGAAGCAATCTTTGCAAGGGCTTTACACTGATTGAATTGTTGGTGGTCATTGCCATCATCGCCATCCTCGCCGCGATGCTGTTGCCCGCACTCTCCAAGGCCAAGGCCAAGGCACAACAGACCGTCTGCTTGAGCAATTCAAAACAGTGGGGATTGGCCGCCTGCATGTATGTTGAGGACAACAACCAATTTTCCCCATATCCCCGATATGAGCCAGCGGCTCAATTCAATTCAAGTGATTTAGACACTCCTTCTTGGCAAAACATCAACTCTTATCACGTCAATCTCCACATTGGTGACAATGCTTGGTTCAATGCCTTGCCTTCGTATGTTGCCAGTCAACCAATGTATTTTTACGCCCTCAGTGCAAACCGGGCGGCGTTCTCCGGTTCCGTGTCCACCGGCCACAATATTTTTATTTGCCCGACAGCTTACGCGCTTGGCGTTTATGGGCCGGATCAATCGAATGCCGGACAAATGGACATTGGAACTCGCCCGCTGTTCAGTTATGGAATGAATTCAAAATCCACCTATTTAGAAAGTTTAAGTGCACCTTCGCGCCTGCCCTTGAAAACCCAAATGATAGCCCATCCTTCTGCCCTCGTGCTTTTCTCCGACGTTCGTTACCGTTCGGACGAAACACCGTATTCCGGATCCAGCCCCACGACATTGGCTACGCCGCAATGTTACACGACACGCTTTTCCTCCCGCCACAATCAAGGTGGTCAAATTACCTTTAGTGACGGTCATGCCGGCTATTTCAAATATAATTACGTCGTCTCCGACGGAACTGTTGTCGGCCCAACCGGAACCGTTCCTGCAGGCTACGATCCGGCGCGGACTGACATCAATTGGGATTGCCAAGGCAATCAAATTCCTAACAGCGGCGGCAACTGAAGTTCGTTAGAAAACTCAAGTTTCTGATTCATCGCATGAAAATTTATCCACGTAATTTTTTGTCTTTGACCGCCGCCTGTTTGGGCCTTTCGCTAGCTGTCACCCCGCTCCACGCGCAAGTCGATACAATGGCGCAACCCGGCAAGTTGGTTGCGAAAAGTGAGCTGCATTATCTCGAACCCGGCAAGCCGGACGCCGCCACGCTGCTCCCACCGCCGCCGCTCATGGATTCCGCCGAGCAAGCCGCCGACATGGAGGAAGTGAAATCCGTTTATCACGCCGCCAGCGAGGCCGACAAGCAGGCTGCCTATTCCGAAAAAAAATTCTCCGTCTTTAATTTCACCGATTCCGTCGGCAGCTTTTTTGTTGAAACCAACCTCCCCATAACCGCCGCATTCTTTCAAAAAGTTCAGCTCGACGCCGAGACAGTGACCGACCTCGGCAAGGATCATTTCCAACGCCCGCGCCCGTTCACCACCGACCCCAGCCTCGCCAACGGCAAGCTGGAAAAATCCTTTAGCTACCCCAGCGGCCATTCCACTGAAACGATGGTGCTGGCGCTCGTCCTCGCCGATTTGCTGCCGGAACAGCGCGACGCCATCCTCACCCACGCGCGACTGATGGGCTGGCATCGCGTGCAAATCGCGCGGCATTATCCCACGGACATCTACGCCGGCCGCGTCCTCGCCCTAGCCATCGTCAAGCAATTGAAAAAGGACGACGATTACCGCGAAGATTTTGCCAAAGCGAAAAAAGAAATCGAAGCCGCCCGCGCCACCGCCAGAAACTGAACGCGCTGATTAAATTTTGATTCCCTCGCGCGCCAGCAAGTCGCGCTTCCAATCCAGTCCGCCGGAAAAACCGCCAATTTTCCCATTCGCCGCCAGCACACGATGGCACGGGATTAAAACCGGAACCGGATTCGCCCCGCACGCACCGCCCACCGCCCGCACCGCTTTGGGCTTGCCAATTGCAACCGCAATTTCCCCGTAGCTTTTCGTCTTGCCGCAAGAAGTTTTCCGCAGCGCGTTCCAAACGCTTCTCTGAAAATCCGTCCCAACCAAATCCAGCGGCGGAAATTTTTTGGGTGCGCGACCGCTCAAAACATTTTTCAACGCGGCTTCGGTCAAACGCTGCCAGCCGCGAATTTGGGCGGGGGCTTTTTCTTGGTTAGCGGCTCGGGCTCGCCCCACCTGGGGAAATTTTAATTCCGCCAGACCGTTTTCCGAATAGCGCGCGAGAAAAATTCCTTCGCGCGTGGCTATCGGGATTTCAATCAGCGGCACTTTCATTCAATGTTTGAGCATCAAAAATAATCCCAGCAACACGACGGTGACGACAATTACCAGCGCAAAAAAACGGTTGCGCGCCACGCGCTTCTCGTAGCGCAGCGGGCGCAGGCCCTGCACGCCACCAGCGGCGAGATAATTCACGAGGCGCGGATTGCTGGTCGTCGGGCCGCGAAAATGATTGCGCAGCCGGTTGAATAGCGCGGGCAGATCATATTTGCGCACGCCCAGCTCGTTGAAAAGTTCCGCCGCCTCGGCGTCGTCGCGCGCCCCGAGCTTGGTGCGGTTGACCTCCTCAAATACCGGCTCGCTCGGTTTGGGCGCGGGTGCGGGAATATCGTCGGCACGCAAAAAAGTTTCGCCCGGCGGCTTGGTGGTGGAGCGGAATTTTGGCTCCGGCGGGCGGGTGAGTTGCGTGTCGAGGATTTTGATTTCGGATTCTAGTGCGGCAATCTGGTCGGCCAAGGCGCGAGCCTTCTCGGAAATTGGGTCGGGCTTTTTTTTCGACAGTGCCATGCGGTTTTATTTTCGCAACAGGATCGCGATAAAAATTCCCAGCGCGCCCAGCGCGACGAGCAGCAGCGGCCACGTCAACGCCAGCCCGATTTTGCAGAGCGAGCCGAAATCCATTTCCGCCAATGACGGCGCGGCGGACGCGGCGGTGGAATTTTTTTCGCCGACAGCGGTCGGCTTGGTTTCGCCCGCGAGCACTGGCAGTTTGAGCCGGGCGGAATTCCATTCCATCCGCGCGTTTTCAATCGTCGTCAGCGCGCGCGTAAGTTCGATTTGAAAATTTTCTTTCGTCCAAACTTCGTCGTGGATGGCCTGCACCTTGGCGAGCGCGGCACGGAAATCGCCGACCGTTTTGACCATCTGCTCGGCCTCGCGGCGCGCGGCAAACTCAGCTTCTTCGAGCAGGCCGAGGCCGCGGGTGAGCTGCTGGATGATTTCGTCGCGACCGGTCTGGAATTCCGTCTGACGGCGGCGGAGTTCTTCCAACCCGGCGCGTTCGCGTTCCAGCTCCTCCTGCGCGCGCTTGAGCGCGACGAGCTTTTGCTGCGCGTCAACAACGCGGCGGTCCACATCCTCGCGCGTCGGCGCGCGGAGCGGGTCGGGCGCGGGCGCGGCGAACGGAGATTTCTGCGACGTGAAATCGGTGTCAACAAATTCAGTGGAGTCGTATTCGCCAGCCATCAGCCGATTCTAACCGCGAGCGGAAAAGAGTAAAGCGGCTTTACTTCCGAAAGAAATCTGGTGGGCAGTGGCCGAGAACGGTTCCGCGTTGATTTTCCGGCGTCACGCTTTAACATCCGCAGAAATCTGATGATTCGCATTCCGCCAGCAAAAAAATGCCGCGCGGCAATTTAAATAACGTCCCATGGATGATTTTGAAACAGCCAGACAATCTTTTTTCAAAGGTTTGCAGCTTCTGGAAAAAAACCGTTTTGACGCCGCCGAAACCGAGTTTGCGCGCGCGCTGGAAATCATTCCCGACCGGGTCTCCACGCTGAACAATTTGGCGGCGGTCAAAATCAAACTGAAAAAATTTGCCGAGGCGGAGCCGCTCGCGCGCCGGGCCGCGGCCTTGGACGACCAATCGGCGGAGGCATGGACGAACTTGGGAATCGCCCTGACCGAGACGGAGCGCCGCGCGGAGGCATTGCCGGCGTTTGCGCAAGCGCTCACGGCCAATCCCGCCTACCTCAAAGCGTGGGTGACCAAGGCCATCACCTTGCTGGAGCTGAAAAATTTTGACGAGGCGCTGGCGGCGTGCGAGGCGGCACTGAAATTAAATCCGGCGCAGTATGAAGCTTTGTATGCCAAAAGTCTCGCGCTGAAAGAACTCGGGCGGGCGGACGAGGCCAAAAAAATTTATATCCTGTCGCTTGAGGCGCGGGTGGCGGAATCGCCGGTGTATCTTGCGGAGCGGCGGCCAACGCAGCAGGCAAACATTCTCATCCTCAATCAAAATCCCGACATCGTTGACGGTGAATTTAAGTCGTTTGAGCATCTGCATATCGCCTGCCCGAATTATCCCGGCCAGATTGCGTTACGTTTACGCGATGAATTTCATTTCACCTTCGTTTTTGAGGGCGACGCCACGCGGCATTTCGCGCGCGCCAAAATTCCGCAGCCGGATTTGATTCTCAACAATCATACCAATGGCGAGCGCATCATTTCCGAGGGCAAGCTGCCGGTGGTGATTGCGCTGGTTGATAGCTTTGGCGTGCCGGTGATCAATCATCCCACGCAGGCGGTGCAAACCACGCGCGATGTTTCCGCCAAGCTGGTCGAGGACCTTCCCGGCGTCATTGTTCCCAAGACAATGCGTTTTTCCTCGGCGGGAAAAACGCGCGAGGAATTGGTGCGGGAAATCGAGTCGCACTACGAATATCCGCTGATTACGCGCACGCTCGCCTCGCAAATGGGCGTCGGCATGACGAAGGTGGACAACCGCGCGGCACTGCTCGCGGTGCTGGCGGCGGATTTTCCGGAAAAGTTTTTTGTCACGCAGTTCGTGGACAGCCGAAACGGCAGCGAGTTTTACCGCAAACTCCGTGTGGCGTTTGTCCGCGATGAAACCGTCCTTGTCCGCGTGGATTACGATGACTATTGGAAAATTTATGCGCGTAGGTCTGACGAGCGGGTGGCATTTTATCTAAAAAACCCGCACTTGCTCGACGAGGAAAAACGCCTGTGCCAGGACGCCGAGGCCGGATTGGGGCGGACGGTCATGCAGTCGCTCCAAAAAATCCGCAGCCGGATTCCGCTAGACGTGTTCGGCATGGATTTCGACGTCGGCGCGGATGAAAAAATAATTTTTTACGAGGCCAACGCCACCATGAACCTGTTCTCCACCGCGCGCAAAGAAGTTCCCAATCCCAAGGCGGCGGAAGATTCCCTCCACGCGGCGTTCCGGCGTTACTTCACCTCGCTCGTAAACCGGTGCTGAAAAATTTGCCGCCTTGCTTACGCAACGCATTCGCCTAAATTTTGCGCATGAATTACCGCACGCTTGGCCGCACCGGCTGGAAAATCTCTGAAATCAGCTTTGGCGCGTGGGCCATCGGCGGCTCGTGGGGCGACGTGAGCGATGCCGAATCGCTCGCCGCGTTGCACGCGGCACTCGACGGCGGCGTAAATTTTTTCGACACCGCCGATGTTTACGGTGATGGCCGCAGCGAACGGCTCTTCGCCAAATTAAAAAAGGAGCGGAAGGAAAAATTCTACATCGCCACCAAAGCCGGACGCCGCCTGCCCGTCCAAACGGTCAAAGGTTACAGCCGCAAAAATCTCACCGCGTGGGTCAACCGTAGCCTGAAAAATCTGAACACGGACACGATTGACCTGCTGCAACTGCATTGCCCGCACCCGGAAGTTTTTTACCGCCCGGAAGTGTTTGGCATTCTTGACGATTTGGTGAAGGCCGGAAAATTGCGGCATTACGGCGTCAGCGTGGAAAAAGTGGAGGAGGCGCTCAAGGCCATCGAGTTTCCGAACGTCCAGTCCGTGCAGATCATCTTCAATATTTTCCGGCAACGTCCGGCGGAATTATTTTTTGCGGAGGCGCAGAAACGCAAGGTCGGCATCCTCGCGCGCGTGCCACTCGCTTCCGGTTTGCTGTCCGGCAAAATTTCCGCCGCGAGCAAGTTTGCGAAAGATGACCACCGGAATTTCAACCGCCATGGCGCGGCGTTTGACCGCGGCGAAACTTTTTCCGGCGTGGATTTTGCGACCGGCCTGCGCGCGGTGGAAGAATTAAAAAAACTCGTTCCGCCCGGCGCATCGCTGGCGCAACTGGCCTTGCGTTGGATTCTGGAATTTCCCGCCGTGACCGGCGCCATTCCTGGCGCGAAACGCCCGGCGCAGGTTGCGGAGAACATTGCCGCGTCCGATTTGCCACCACTTTCCCAGACGACGATGGAAAAAATCTCCGCGCTTTACGCGCGCGAGATTCGGCCGCTGGTGCATCATTATTGGTGAAGCACCGCTTGCCGACCTGCCCGGTTTGCGTTAATTTGCGGGGATTATGGATGCACCGCCTTTTCCGTTTGGTTCGACCCCGCCGCCGCTGTCGTCACCGCCCGTCATCGCACCGCCGCCGAAACCGCGCAAGTCGCGCGGCTGGATGATCATTTCCATCATTCTCGCGGTGCTGCTGTTTTTTGCCGGGCTGGTGATTGTCGGTCAAATGGTGATTCATACTTTCAGCTTCAATCATAATTACAAAACGGCCAGCGCGCGCGAAGTCGGGCCAAAACTGGAAGAATGTATTTTGGAGGACAACGATTCGCAGAACAAAATCGCCGTAATCACGGTGGACGGCGTCATCTCCGGCCACGATTACGACGACAACGGCAACAATGCGGTGGATGTCATCCAGGCGCAGCTTGACCGCGCGAGCGACGACAAACGCGTCAAGGCCGTCATCCTGAAAGTGGATTCTCCCGGCGGCGAGGTGCTGGCATCCGACGACATTTACAAGGCCATTCGCGCGTTTGAAACGGACGAGGCGGGCGAGAACGGCAAGCCCGGTCGCAAGGGCAAGCCGGTGATCTGCTCGATGGGCAGCCTGGCGGCGTCGGGCGGTTATTACATTTCATCCGGCTGCCGCTGGATTGTCGCGAACGAACTCACGATCACCGGCAGCATCGGCGTCATCATGCACGGCTACAATTATCGCGGCCTGATGGACAAGGTTGGCATCGCGCCCACGACGTTCAAGAGCGGCAAGTTCAAGGACATGTTGAGCGGCGAACGCGAGCCTTCCGAAATTCCGCCGGAAGAACACGCGATGGTGCAGGGTTTGATTGACGAGACCTATGAAAAATTCAAGGGCGTCGTCGCCGATGGTCGCACCGCCGCGCATGAACTGAACAAAAAACAAGGCGCGGCGCTCGCGGACAACTGGACGGATTTTGCCGATGGCCGCGTGCTCTCCGGCAAACAGGCGCTCGACCTCGGCCTCGTGGACGAACTTGGCGATTTCGACGACACCGTGGATCGCGCACTCGACATCACGCACCTTGATTCGGCAAATCTCGTCGAATACCGCGAGCGCTATGACCTTTCAAATTTTCTTTCGATGTTCGGTCAAAGCAGCAAGGCTCACGACCTCAAGCTCGACTTCGGCGTCGAAGCGCCGAAGCTGCAAGCGGGTCTGATGTATTTTCTCTACCAGCCTTGAACGTGAAAAACGTCATCGTTGTAAGTCATCCGCTTGTGCAGCACAACCTCACGCGGTTGCGCGACGCGCGGACGCAGCCGCAGGAGTTCCGCCAATTACTCAATGAAATCGCGGCTTTGATGACTTACGAAGCCACGCGCTCCTTCGCGCTGAAAAAAATTTCCGTCCGCACGCCGTTGGAAAAAACCACCGGTGCCCAGTTGCAAAACGAAATCGTCCTCGTGCCCATTTTGCGCGCCGGCTTGGGAATGCTCGACGGCATTTTGAAAATAATTCCGCACGCGCGCGTCGGTTTTCTCGGCTTGAAGCGGGACGAAAAAACTTTGGCCGCGCACTTTTACCAAAAAAGTTTGCCGAAGAATTTGCGCAATGTGGAAATCATTCTCATTGACCCGATGCTCGCGACCGGCGGCAGCGCCGTGGCCGCGCTGGATTATTTGCGCGCGCAAGGTGCGAAAAATCTCCGGCTCGTGAGCCTCGTCGCCGCGCCGGAAGGAATTGCCCGCGTAAGAAATAGTTTCAAGACGCTACCCATTTTCACCGCCGCGATTGACCGGCAGTTGAACAGCGTCGGCTACATCCTGCCCGGCCTCGGCGACGCGGGCGACCGGTTGTTTGGGACATAGAATTATTTCTTCCGTAACGCGCGGTTTAGATTTCCAAATTGAAATTCTACGGTCGGGAACAAAACTTTTTTCAGCAGTAGCGCCAGCGGAATCGCCAGCACCGTGGACGCCACCACATCGGAGAGATGATGCCACTCCAGCGCGATGCGCGACCACATCACCGCCAGCGCATACACCGCCGCAAGCGCACCCCAGCCGCGATGGAACAGCCACGCCGCCGCCGTGAGCCCCACCGCTGACGCCGCATGGCCGGACGGAAAGGAACTGAACGCCGGATTACCGATGATCCAATGGCCATCATGCCACACGCCATAAAATCCCTGCGGCACGGCGTGATTGCTCGGCCGCGTGCGGCCAGCCACAATTCGCAAAATCGTCGCCGCGAGGCCGGTGAGTTCCGACGTGAGCACGACAAAAAATATTTTCGCCGCGAGCTGCGGACGGTTCACCAGCAATAAAATTACCGCGAAAAAAATTCCCCAGACCGCCGCCACCCAGCCTTCGCCGAGCTTGGAACACCACCACGCGAATTCGTGCAAATCTGATTTCGGCGACACGACCAGCGCGGCGTCCACGCGATTTTCGAGCAGCCAAGCCAGCGCGATGGCCGCCATGCCGACCAGCAGCCAAGGCCATGCGTGCGGACGGATTTTTCCGATGACGAACACCCGCCGAAGGTATACGTTACGCCTGCAAATAAAAGCCAAAATCGCAGTTTCTAAATTTGTAGGAGACGAGGTGACGAGGCTTAAATTGAAAAAAATTAGCGACTCCTCGCGTCGTCTCCTGCATCCTTCTGGCGATGGCTATGTCATCTTGGTTTGAAAAAATTGCCGCGCGCCCACAAACCGCCATTGTGCTTTTTTCGCTCGCGCTGCTGCTCGCGGGCAACTGGATTCTGCCGCTGACCGACCGCGACGAGGCGCGTTTCGGCGAGGCCTCGCGCGAGATGATGCAGCGCGGCGACTATGTTGTGCCGTGGTTCAACGGCGCGTGGCGGCTCGACAAACCGGCGCTGATTTACTGGTGCCAGATCGCCAGCTACCAAGTTTTTGGCGACAATCCGTTCGGCGCGCGTCTGCCCTCGGTGCTGTTCACGACGGGAACCGCGCTGCTGCTCGTGCGCTGGGGCAAAAAAATTACCGGCGACAACAAAACGGCTTTGATTGCGGGTGCAATATTCGTGGCCGGGTTGCACGTCGCCATCATCGGACGCTTGGCGACGGCGGACATGGCGCTGGTTTTTTTCTGCACGCTCGCCGTGTGGAGCGGCTGGGAACTGACGCGCCCCGAACAAGCGCGCCGCCGCTTTTGGTGGTGGATTTTTTACGTCGCGCTTGCGCTGGGATTTCTGACGAAAGGCCCGATTGCGTGGCTGCCGCTTGGCGGAATTTTGCTTGGCCGGGCGTTGCGGAAAAATTCGTTCCGTCTGCCGTTGCTGGAAACCATTCTTGGCCTCACGCTTACCGTCGTGCTGGTGGCCGTGTGGGGTTTGCCGGCGATGGCGCAGACGAACAATGCGTTCCTCAAGGTCGGCCTCGGCGAGCATGTCCTGAATCGCTCGGTCAGCGTGATTGACAGTCACGGCATGAAAGGCACGCTGGGTTTCCTCGCGCTCGTGCCGTTGTATTTCGCGACTTTTTTCGTCAGCTTTTTCCCGTGGTCAACGCGCGTGCCGTCGGCGTTGCGTCGCTGGTGGCCGGAACGCAAACGCGATGACCTCGGCTGGTATCTGCTCGTGCAGGTGATTTTGGTTTTTGGCGTCTTCTCGCTGGTGCGGACAAAGCTGCCGCATTACACGATGCCCGCGTTCCCCTGCATCGCGCTGTGGTTCGCGCGGCAAATCGCCAATGAAGGCAATGCTTTCGCGTGGTTCAGCAAACGCATCATCGCAATGACCATTTTTGTTTTACTGCTGACATTCGCTGGTTTTACTTTCGCGCAAAATCATTTTCTCACGAAACAACTCTGGCTTGCGACGGAAGCGCACGTTCGACCGGAAACGAAAATCGGCTGCTTCGGCTACACGGAATCGAGCCTCGTCTGGGAATTCCGCAAGGTCGCAACGAACCAGATTATTTTGGGTGACATGAAGGCCGCGCAGAATTTTCTTACCAACGCGCCGCCGTTCATGCTCGTGCTGCCGACGAAAAATCTCGGCGACCTGCCGGGCACGAACGGCCTGCGCATTGCCGTGCGCAGCCTCGACATGGTGAAGCTGAAGAACTGGGATTTGACGGCCATCATCCGCGAGTGAACATTTCATTTCGATTTGATTGAATGCCTTCGCTATGCGAGGGTCAAAGAACTGCGACGATGAAAATAATTTTACTTACTTTGCTGGCGGCGGGCGCAATCCACTTCGCCGCAAGTGCGCAAACGAACAATTTTATGAACACAAATAAAATCGAGACCGCCACGCTGGGCGGCGGATGTTTCTGGTGCATGGATTACTTGTGTGCGCGTTTCATTGGCCTTTCGATGCGTCAAATATCGTTGCCACATTTGTTGCCACGCAATGAGTGTTTTCATTTCAAGATGCAAAGTTCGCGGTGATTCTCGCTGGCGCGTGCGCTGGCACGACACCGGCAAAGTGCGCCGCAAATTCTTCACGAGCAGGGATTCGGCTGACGCTCATGCAGCAAAGATTCGCGGCGAGCTGGTCGGTGTTCGCCAGTTGCTCGCATCCATCCCGCAACACGAGCAGGAGAAATTAGTGATGGTGCACAATGAGGCGAAGCGGCGCGGTGTGGACGTGCTGGCGTTCTTGCAGGTGCAGACGCAATCACCGGTCAGCTCGCTCGCTCTCGACGTAGTGATAAAGGAAATGCTGGACGCAAAGAGAAGCGCGGGCCGGAACGAGCGCTACATTGATTGTCTCGGCTGGATTCTGAACGGCTTCGCTACCGGTCGCGAGAAGATGCCGATTGAAAGAGTTGGACTCGCTGACGTGGATGCGTATCTGCGCTCGAAGAATCTCATATCGCGAAGCTGCTATCGTGGGCGGCTTTCAACGCTGTTCAATTACGCCGTCCGTAAAGGTTATATGGCGGCGGATCCGTGTCGCCGTCTTGAGCCCATCACGGTGACGCGGCCAAGTCCCGCCGTGATGACGGTGGACGAGGTTAGGCAATCCTTGAAATGGTTGCAGGTAAATCCGCGCATCTTCGGCTGGTTCGTCCTCTCGACGTTCGCCGGCCTGCGCCCGGAGGAAGCGGAAAAGACGACATGGGCAGACATCAATTTCAAAGAAGGCTGGATTCGGGTCGAGGCGCAAACGACGAAGGTTCGCCAGCGGCGCGTCGTCTATCCAAAGCCGATGGTGTTCAAGTGGCTGCTCGCGGTCAAAAAACACAACGTGGCCCTGCCGGTCAGTCGGAACATACGAAGCGATGATTTAGGGAAGTTGCGCGCGGCGATCGGCTGGAAAGTCTGGAAGCAGGATTGCACTCGCCATTCTTGTGCGAGCTATTGGTTATCTGACACCGGTGACGCCTCAACGGTTGCCACCGCGCTCGGCCATCCGAGGCCATGCTCCGCAAGCACTACATGGCGCTGGTCACCAAGGTGGAGGCTAGGAAGTTCTGGGCTATCGGCTGAAAATCAAAATTCCAGCCACGAGCAGTAGCAACCAAAACGCCACCTTCCACCCTTCGGACTTGTTAACGGATTAACGCCATTTCATGCCCGATGGCATACCGATCCAACGCCACGCCGAAAATCTTTCCGGTGGTCGGTTCAAATGAATTGGCAAAAACTTCTTCGTGCATAATAAAAAATACGGCGGCTACGGACGAATCCGCGTGCCGCCGTATTAAACTTGAATTATTCAGTTTAGCCGGGTTGGATTAGTTGGCTTGGATTGATTGGATCTGCGTGATCGAGATGGTCGCGCTGGGCGCGTTGGTCGGCACCAGCGAACCAATGGAGAACGCTCCGGTGGAGACGTTTTTGATGCAGATACTATCGCCCGCCGTGCAATGCTCAATGATCTGCCCGCTCAAGGCACCCGTCTGCGTGCCGCTGAACTGGAAGTAACCTTGATCCACGCCATCGGCGGTGACGAAGGGAGTGGTCGCGTCCGTAATATCCACGGCAATATTGGTCGGAGCCGAATCGCCCAGATCATTGCCATCGGCGTTGAGCATGAACTTGATTTCATAGATGCCGGTGGCCGGAATGATAAAGTTGAGTCCATCCGCAGACCAATTCGTCGAATTTCCGCTGTTCACGACTGAATTCGGGAATTGAATCAAGTAGTTGGTCAACAATTGCTCGGCGCCAACGGCATAGGCATGGATAAAGTTGCTGACCAAGACACCGTTCGTTCCATCAATGCCATTGACACCGTTCGTGCCATTTAAACCTGCGATACCGTTCAATCCGTTCGTGCCGTTGATACCGTCAACACCGTTCGTGCCATTTAAACCTGCTATGCCTTGAATGCCCTGCGGACCTTGCGCACCCTGCACGCCAAGGGCCAAATCAATTCCCCGTTCATATCCCACATGGAGCGTATAGGTGCCGGCGGGCAGGCCGGGCGGTAGGGTGGCCACGAGGTTGGAATTGCCCAGTTGATACCAGGACAGCGAGATGCCGCCCAAGGTGACCTTGTTTTTAGTATTATAAACTCCCTTGTGAGGAATCGTGATGGAATTGCTGCTCACCAGCACGCCGTTGATCGGTTCGACCGGTGAGGCCAGCAACGGTGTGGCGGCCAGCGCCAGCACCAGGATACAGTTACGTGTGTTAAGTTTCATATTTTATTACTTTAGCTTTCTTGGTTTGTTGTTGTTTTCCCCCACGAACCTTGTTTGAACCGGCCGCATGATTTTTGCCGGCCGGCTTGGTCGGGGAAATTTTATCGGGCTAGCCCCCCACGGTGAGGCTCACGGGCGCGCTCCACAGGCCGGCGTGCGCCTCGTCCATGCGGAAGATGGCCTTGTAAGTCCACTTGGCCGCCACGGCGGGCAGCGCCTGCGTGTCGGTATAATTAGGCGTGGTATCAATCGGGATTTCCCATATGGTTTCTTGCCCACGACCAGCGTGGACTCTTTTTTGTAATTTTGGTCATTTTCGTCCTGCTTCATACTTTTGCAACTCATTTTTTCAATCCTCCATTGGGTTTTGTCCGGCGCGGGTGACCAAAACACCTTCTGACTGTTCGCATTGACGAGGTTGACACCCTGAATGTAGGTGATGCGGTTGTCCATCTCGATGCCGTAGCGGGCGACGGAGTAACCACCGAGCGGACACTTGACGAGCGCGCCGGTGCCAGATGGCAAACTGTTAAATGGTCAGTTGCGAATCGAGCGTGTAGCCCTCCGGCAAGCAACCTGGAATTTGAGGGATTGCGGTCACGAGTATTGCAACCGGATCGCCTCGTTGATGATTCTGGCTTTCAAGCCGCGCAAGCTAACTCCGCGCCGAGCCTGCTTTTTAAGAATCTTTGGTAAAATCCGCGCGACTTCCTTGTCGGGCTGGAACGTAATAGTTGGATTCGAGCGAGTGGTTGCTGTCATCTGCAACAGTCTTACATTGGTAAGACATTTTTGCAAGCACTATTTTTAATTTAATTACAATGGGGTAAAACCCGAACATGGCAAGTGTTTGACAAGTGTAAGACAATGTGCGTAGTTGTAGTCTATGAACAATAAGAGAAAGAGGGTAACAGTAACATTCCAACCAGAAGAAGACGTTGCTTTAATTTTAGCCTCAATAGAAGAGCGCGGCGAGGTGACGCGGATCGTGAACGAAGCGATACGGAAGAATCACCGCGCGGCAGTTTTGAACCTGGCTTTGCGCGAGAAGGCCGCGCTGGAGCAGAGGATTGCTTCCCTGCAATCCAAATCCTGATGCATTCATTTGTTACCTTGTTAAGAAGCGGTGTCATAAATGGCGGCAACAATAATATACTAACTGTCAACCCGCGTATTCATGCCGTTGCCACGCGTTGCCACGGAACACAATTCGACTGGTTGGCGAGTAGTCCGCGAGTAGTCCGCGAGTTGGTTATTTCAATTTCTCTGTTCACCTCGATTCTATTGACCGGAAACGCACAAACGACAATGAAAACGAATGCTTTTGAGAGCGCCACGCTCGGCGGCGGTTGTTTCTGGTGCATGGAAGCGGTTTATGAACGGCTGCCCGGCGTGCTTTCCGTGACCAGCGGTTTCGCCGGCGGCCACGTCATCAACCCGACCTACCACGAAGTTTGCGGCGGCGACACCGGCCACGCCGAGGTCACGCAAATCACGTTCGACCCTGCCAAAATTTCCTACGCGAAGCTGCTGGAAGTTTTCTGGCAGGCGCACGACCCGACCACGCTCAATCGTCAGGGCGCGGACGAAGGCACGCAATACCGCTCCATCATTTTGTATCACGACGAGAAGCAGCGGCTGCTCGCGGAAAAGGCGAAGCTCGCCGCGCAGGAAAATTTCCGCAGCCCGATTGTCACGGAAATCGTGCCATTCACGAAATTTTATCCCGCCGAGGATTATCATCAGGGCTACTATGATGAAAATTCCAACGCGCCCTACTGCCAGATCGTCATCGCGCCCAAGCTGGAAAAGCTGGAACACAAAAAAGTCATCGAGCCAACCGTGCAGACGCCGAAGTGAAGCGTTGCTATTGCGGGCTGAATTAATTTTTGGTGCGTGTGGTCACTCCGAGGCATAATAGGGCTTGACGCTTGACGCCCGCTTCTAAAAATTACGCAGCATTCGCATGAGGAAATTGATTTCACCCGCCAACGCCGCGCCCCGGCGGCAATTGCATGGATAAAATCAAAATCACTTGCCGGCATTGCGCCACGGTGCTGGTGTGCGAGGAAAGCGATCGCGGTCGCAAGGTCAAATGCCCGCACTGCAAAAAACGGGTTCCCGTTCCGCAATTCTCCCCGATTGAAAAAGCGTTGCGGCAAGCACGCCACCGCGCTGCGCAGAAAAAATTTCTCGCGGTCGCCGCCGGCGTCATGCTCGCGCTGGTGGCAGCCATGTTGGGAACGTGGATTTTCCAGCCGGTGATCGTGCGCTGGCCGGATCGCCGACCGGTGGGCGAACTGTTTCTCGCCTCAAACTTATACGCGTCGCCCACCAATCCGCGTGGCTGGTTCAATGATTCCAATCTCGATGTGACCGGCAAGGGTGGCACGGAGCGCTTTCGCGCGGCGCTGGTGGATTACGCCGACCGCAGCATCGCGATTCTCAAGCGCACGGGCGCGCAGGGCGTCATCGTCTGGGATCTTGAGGGCGAACAGTATCCGCACAAGACCACTTACATCGGCGACCCGCGTTTGCTGGAACGGCTCGCGCCGGAAATGGATGCGGCGGCGGATGAATTTTTTGCGCGGCTGCGCCACGCCGGGTTCAAGGTCGGCCTGACCGTGCGCCCGCAGCAACTGGATTTTGACTACGGCCAGCCGCATCAGGCGCAGGTGCTGAACGTCCGGCAGACTTTGCTGGAAAAAATTGACTACGCCCGCAAGCGCTGGGGCGCGACAATTTTTTATGTGGATTCTACGGGCGGCATCCGGCGGCCGGACGAAGTGTGGCAACTGCGCAGCGTGGCGAAGGCGCGGCCGGACATCCTGCTGATTCCCGAACATCACTACCTGCCCTACTGGGCGTCCACCACGCCTTACATTCCGCTGCGCCGGGACGACGGCGGGCGGGCGGCGGACTGGGCTAGAAAATTTTTCCGCGGCGCGTTTGCGGCGGTGGATGTCAGCGATGCGGCGGATGACGCGAATAAAATCTTGCGCGCCCACGACCGGGGCGACCTCCTGCTCTTTCGCGCTTGGTCGTGGAGTCCAGAATGTCAGTTACTGGAAAGTTTGGCGTCCGCGCCGGCGGCGCGGTAATTCGCCTTTTCCGGCGCAGTATTTCCGCTAATGTGTGCGCGTGGAAACGGCGATGTTCATGGCGGTTTTGGTGTTCGCGGGCGCGAGTTTATTTTTCGCCCTCGCGGAAACGGCGCTCTTTTCCTTGAGCAAATGGCAGGTGGCGCAACTGCTCGAAAAAAAATCCGGCGCGGGAAAAATTGTTTCCGAACTGCTGGCACGCCCGCACGATTTGCAAGCCACGCTGGCGCTGGGAAATACTTTTGCCAATGCCGCGATTCTCGCTGCCGCGCTCCGCATGGTGTTCGACGCGCAATGGGCTTTCGGGCTGACGATGCTCGCGCTCGCCGCCGTCGTCCTGCTCATCGGCGAGGTGCTGCCCAAGACGCTCGCGGTGCGCCAGCCGGAATACTGGGCGCTGCGCGTCGCGTGGCCGCTGCTGATTTTTCGCCGCGTGACCAAGCCGTTTTACCGCGCCGCGCAATGGACGAACGCCGCCATCCTCAAACAGGCAGCCGCCAAAGCCGCGCCGCCCGCCGCCGTGACGGAAGCGGAATACCAAGAACTGCTCGAACTCGCCTGGCAGCAAGGCACGCTCGAAGAATCCGAACGCGAAATCATTTTGCAAATCATCAGTCTCGACCGGCGCACTGCGCGCGACATGATGCGTCCGCGAGCCGGTATGACGTGCATTTCCGACGACGCCACGGTGGATGAAATGATTGCCGTGGCGCGCAAATACAAGCATCGTCGCATACCGATTTACGACGAAACGCCAGACACGATTGTCGGCATCTTGAACACGCGCGCGTTGTTGCTCGACCCAAAAATTGACCTCGCGGAGGTGATTGAATTTCCGTCGTTCGTGCCGGAGTCCATGAATTTGCTCCAGCTTTTTCGTGCGCTGCAAAAACAGCAGCGCGGCCTCGCCATCGTGCTGGACGAATTCGGCAGCGCGTCCGGCTTGGTCACGATGGAGGACATTCTCGGCGGCATCGTCGGCAAAATCCGCGTGGCGACGGAGCCGCAGGGCTTCGTGCTGGAAAAAATTTCGCCCGGCCACTGGCGCGTTAATGGCACAATGCGGCTCGAAGATTTTCGCCGCGAATTTCCGCTGCTGCCCGACGTGACCGAGGTGGAAACGATGGGCGGATTGCTCACGCATTTGCTCGGCGTCGTCCCGGCGGCAGGCGAAACGGCGGTGTTCGCCGGCTTGAAATTCACCGCGCAGGTCGCCGACGAACGGCGCGTGCGCGAACTGCTGGTGCAGCAAATCAAATGAGCGCCTACCTCACCACATTTTTTGGCGTCGTGCTGTGTCTGGTGCTGTCGTTTCTGCTGTCGGGCATGGAGGCGGGCGTGTTCGCGCTGAACCGGTTGCGCGTGCGGCGGCTTGCGCGGATGGGCAACGCGCAGGCGCAAATTCTCCACGGCTTTCTGGAAAAGCCCGAGAAATTTCTCTGGACGATTCTCGTTGGCAACACGTTGGTGAATTTCCTTATTCTCGGTTGGGTCATCGCCAAGCTGCACGAATGGTTCGCCGGCCACACCGCCGTGATCATCGCGCTTTTCACTGTCATCGTGTTCGTATTTTATTCCTTTTCCGACCTGTTGCCGAAAATGCTTTTTCGCGCGTATCCGAACCGGCTTTGCCTCGCGGCCGCCGGCGCGCTCCGGCTCACGCATCTCGCGCTCGCGCCGGTGGTTTTTCTCGTGGACGGCATCTCGCAATTCGTCCTGCGCTGGCGCGGGGCGCGGACATTCACCGGGCGGCTGTTCGGCAACCGTGAAGAAATGCGCGCCGTGATGGCCGAGGCCGCGTCGGCGCTCACCGGCGAGGAACACGCGATGGTCAACCGCGTTTTGGACTTGCAGCACTTCACCGTCGCACAAATCACCACGCCGCTGGCAAAAACCTTTTCGCTCGGCATCGCCTCGCCGTTGCGCGATGCGCTGAGGCTCGCGCAGGAAAAAAATCTGTCGCGCCTGCCAGTCTGGGAATCGCGCGACGGAAAAAAACGCATCGCCGGGATGCTGGATGTGGGCGCGCTGCTGTTTCACGAAAATCTGGACGTGACCAAGACCGCCGGTGAATTCATGTCGCCCGCGCTGTTCCTCGATGACGGCACGCGGCTGGAAATCGCGCTGCGTCGGATGCAGCGCGCGGGCCAGCGGCTCGCGATCGTGCTCGCGCGCGATGGCAGCGAGGCCGGCGTGGTCTCGCTCGAAGACATTTTGAAACTCATGTTTGGTGAGGTGAAATTGTGAACGGGAACGAAGTCATCGCCGACGGATTCAAGCTGCTCGCGGTCGCGCTGCTGGTGCTGTTCAACGCGTTTTTTGTCGCGGCAGAATTGGCGCTCGTCCGCATTCGCGACACGCAGCTCGCACCGCTCGCGGAAAAAGGCAACCGCCGCGCCCGCACCGCGCGCCACATCGTCGCGCACATTGATTCCTACATCGGCGCGACGCAGTTCGGTATCACGCTCGCGAGCATGGCGCTCGGCGTCCTGGTGGAACCGGTTTTTCGTGCGCTGCTGGAACCCGTTTTTCCGCTGTTGAAAATTTCCAACGAGCACACGCAAGGAACCATCGCCATCGTCGTCGGGTTTTTTGTGAACTGCTATTTGCTCATCATCGCGGGCGAACTGGTGCCGAAGGCCATCGCCATCCGCCGCACGCTGCAAACTTCGTTGTGGGTCGCGTCGCCGCTGAATTTGTTTTTTCGCGTGTCATATCCGTTCATCTGGGTGCTGCACCGCTCGTCGCAAATCGTTTTGCGCTGGATCGGTTTTGCCGGCGGCGAGCTGCATGATCGCCATTCGGAAGAAGAATTGCGCGTCGTTTTATCTGCCGCGCAAGGCGCGGGTGACCGGCGCGATTTGATTTTGAACGCGCTGGATTTGCGCCATCGCACCGCGCGCGAGGTGATGCGTCCGCGCAATGAAATCACGGCGTTCGACACGACGGCCTCGCTGGCCGAGTGCGTGGCTTTGGCGGACAAGACGCGCTACTCGCGCTTTCCCATCTGCGAAAACGACGACTTGGACAAGACGCTCGGCGTGGTTCATATCAAGGATTTGTATGCGTCGCGCGAGCGGGCGCAGACGGCGGCGGATCTGCTGCCGTTCGCGCGAAAACTTTTTTACATTCCTGAAACGGCATCGCTCGACAAACTGCTGCGGCGGTTTCTCGACCGCAAAGCGCACTTCGCCGTGGTCGTGGATGAGTTCGGCGGCACGGTTGGAATTGTGACCTTAGAAAACGCCATTGAGGCGCTCGTCGGGCAAATTCAAGATGAGTTCGACGCGGAAAAATCCGAGTTGATCCGCCTCGGCGAAAATATTTGGGAGGCGGCCGGAACTTTGGCACTGCATGAATTGGAGAAAATCATCGGCACGGTTCCGCACGATGAAAACACCACCACCGCGAGCGGCTGGCTGACGGAAAAGCTCGGCGGCTTTCCCAAACCGGGCGATTCGGTGAGCGTGGGCGATTTTGATTTGCGCGTCGAGGAAATGGACGGCCCGCGCGTGACCAAATTAAAAGTCAGAAGAAGAAACTGATTCACCATTTTGCGCCGCGCGAGGAAAAAACGGCCACGACACCCGCCAGAATTATGTTCAATGCCAGCGCCGCCCAGAGGCCGGACTGCGCCGCGCTCACCGCAAATAAAATGATTGCGCCCAGCCACAACGCAAGCGGCGCGAAGTCCGGGGCGCTGGGATTGCCCGGCTGCTTGCGGATGAGATATGGCATGATGAAAGCGAGGATGATCAGCGCCACGAACGCCCAGCCGACAAAGCTCAACGGCGATGCGCCGTGCCACGTCAGGGAAAGTTTTGTCGGCTCCCACAGCCAGAGGTGTTTCGTGCGGGCAAACGGTTCCAACGCGAGATCAAACGCCAGTGCCAGCAGCGTCGTCAGTCCCATCAGCAAAAATCCGTAAGTCTTCACCCGCCGCCACGGGCGCAGCATCAGGCGCGCAACCCCGCGGGAATTAAAAATGGCGATGACCCACAGCAACGGCACGGTCCACGGCACGGTGTTGAACAGTTGCGGCCCGGCGGTGTTGCCGAATGACAGCGGGCCGAACGGCAGGCCGGTGCGTGCGCTCAAGCCATGCGCCGCGCCGCCGACCAGCGCGGTGATGAAGGCGGCGAACAGCACGCTTTGCAACGGCAACTGGCAGGCGAGCGCGCTGATGGACGCGGCGGTCGCGAGCAGCAGCAGCAAGGCATCCAGCCAGCGCTGTATTGCGGAATTTTCAAATAGCAACGCGGCCGCCGCCGCCGCCAGCGTCAGCGCCAAGACAAGCTGATGCGGCCAGACCTTTTTTCTCAGGCTGCTTCCGCCGTTCGCATAATTGACTGAATCCGTGGATGGCTGCATGGCTAATGGCTGAACTGTATGCAAATCGCATCAAGTTCGCCAAGCCTAATTTTTTGACGGCGATGTTTCGACTTGTTTGGATGACACTTTGCAGCCTAATTTTTCCGATGCAGAGCTGCAATCATTCCACCGAGGGCGCAGAAACGCTCTTCCCCGCCTACGACTACATCAGCGGCGAGACGTTTGAGATTGTCCGCTGCCGCCAGTGCGCACAGGTGGTCACGCTGCCGGTGCCGGCGGACATCGGGCGCTATTATCCCGCCGGCTATTACGGCGACAAAAAAGGCCGGCGTTTTCCGGCGGTGATGGAATGGCTGCAGGAAAAACTTTACCGGTGGCGGTCGGGACAGGTGCTGCGCCGGTTAAACAAAAAAAACGCGAAAGTGCTGGACGTCGGCTGCGGGCGCGGTCTGCTGTTGCGCGCCTTTCAGCAACAGGGCTGCGACGTCACCGGCACGGAATTTTCCGACGGCGCGTGCCGTTTCGCGCGGGAAGTGTTGCAACTGCCGGTGTGTGTGGGCCTGCTGCCGGAATTAAAATTTCCCGAGAATAACTTCGATGTCGTCGTGATGTGGCACGTCCTCGAACACGTTTCCGACCCGCGCCCGATGGTGGCGGAGGTCGCGCGCATCCTGCGCCCCGGCGGATTGTTCCTTGTGGCCGTGCCGAACTTTGGCAGTCCCGAGGCACGGCTGACCAAGTCCGGCTGGTTCCATCTGGACATCCCGCGCCACCTTTCGCATCACACACGCGAATCGCTCTCGGAGATTTTGAACCAAGCCGGACTGAAGCCGACGTGGGTCAGCTCGCTGGCTCCAGAATACGATAATTTCAGCTTTGTCCAGTCGCTGTTGAACTGGCTCGGTGCACGGCCAAATTATCTTTACAACCTGCTGCGCGGCCAGAGCGCGAAGGTGATTGACGGCAAAAAATCCTACGGCTCCATCATCGCCACCGTTTTACTGGCACCGGTGCTCGGCGCGGTCAGCGTGCCGGTCACGCTCCTGCTGGCGGTTCTCGGCCAGGGCGCGACGCTGACCCTCACCGCCGCAAAAAAATCCTCGCCGCCGGAATTGCCTTGAGCGCGGGCGCGGGATTTGCTCTGCTCGCAGCATGACGCTTGACGAAATCCGTGAAAAAATCAAGGGCTGCGCCGAGGAAATGAATTCCCGCTACGGCGGCGTGGTGTTCGACGAATGGGCCGTGGTCTCGCTCGAACGCAACCGCGCGCGCATCCTGCACTACACCGGCCCGCGCAACGACGAGTTCCTCAAAAATTTCGTGACCGACCTCGGCGCGCTCCGCACCGCGCTGCTCGACGGCAAATATGGCCCGGGCGATTTTGAATTCGCCCGCCACGGCATCGGCACCAGCCACGAGGCCTTTCTCGTGCTCGGCTCCGGCCTCTATCTCATCTGCAACAACACCCACGAATCCATGGACACCATCGCCAAAAACACCCGCTGGCTGGGCGCACAGGTTCCTTTTGTCAGTCTGGCCGAAGCCGTCTGCGCCAGCCCGCTGGAATTTTCTTGGGAGACAAAAATTCTCACCAAGCCCTGACGCGCCGTGCCGATTTCCGAACCCGCGCGCATGAATCCGGCAAAAAAGAATGAGGAAGAATTTCCCCTGCCGCTCGCGGGCTTCACCGGCACGCCGGAAGAAATCGAGCGCCAATGGTTCGAACAAGTTTATCGCGGGCGCGGCGATTCCATGAAGCAGCTGACGTGGCGCGCGGTGCTGATGGGTTCCGTGCTCGGCGCGATTCTTTCGCTCACCAATCTTTACATCGGTCTGAAATCCGGTTGGGGTATGGGCGTCGCCATCACCGCGTGCATTTTGTCTTTCGCTATCTGGACGACGTTCGTGAAAATCGGCCTCGCAAAAGTGCCGATGACTATCCTCGAAAATAATTGTATGCAGTCCTGTGCCAGTTCGGCGGGCTACTCGACCGGTGGCACGCTGGTCTCGGCGTTCGCGGCGTTCATCCTGCTGAACGGCCACGCGCTCCCGCTGCCGCTGACCTTCGCGTGGGTTTTCTTTCTCGCCATTCTCGGCGTGACGATGGCTATTCCGATGAAGAAACAGATGATCAACATCGAGCAACTGCGTTTTCCCAGCGGCGTCGCGGCGGCGGAAACTTTGCGCGCGTTGCACTCGCACGGACAAAAAGGCATGCGCGCCGCGAAAGCGCTCGGCATCGCGGGAGCGATTGCGGCCATTGATAATTTTATCCACGACGGTTTTGCCGTCATCCCGAAACTCGCCGCATTTTCCAGCGACACGCTCTGCACCAAATTCAGCGCTTTCTTATTCGGCCCGACGTGGGTTGGCCGCACGGTGATGTTTAGTTGGGAACCAATCTTCATCGCGTCCGGCGCGATCATGGGCATGCGCGTGTGCCTTAGTATTCTTCTTGGCAGTTTCGCGTGCTGGATGATGTATGTGCCCGCTCTGCAAAACGCCGGGCTTATCAAAGCCACCGGTGGTTTTCGCGAATGTGTGCAATGGACTTTGTGGCCGGGTGTTTCGTGCATGGTGTTCGCGAGTCTGCTGAATTTCATTTTGCAATGGCGCATCTCGCTGCGCGCATTTTTAGATTTGGGCAAAATGTTTTCGCCGAAATCCAAAACGCCAACGGAAATGGAAGCCATCGAAACGCCGATGACCTGGTTTGCCGCCGGTCAATTCATTTCGCTCGTCGCGCTCGCATTGCTGGCACATGCGTCGTTCGGAATGCCTTATTGGCAAAGCGCTTTGGCCGTCGTGCTTTCCTTCGCGCTCGCGCTCGTCGCGTGCCGCATCACCGGCGAGACCGACACCACGCCCATCGGCCCGCTCGGCAAAGTCACGCAGCTCACGTTCGGCGCGTTGAGTCCCGGCAACATGAACGTCAATCTTATGGCCGCAAACATAACCGCCGGTGCCGCCGGTTCGTCCGCCGATTTGCTGACCGATTTGAAGAGCGGCTATCTGCTCGGCGCGAATCCGCGCAAACAATTTCTCGCGCAGTTCGCGGGAATTTTTATCGGCACGGTCGTCAGCGTGTTTGCGTTCACGCTCATCGTCAACAAGCCCGAAGTCATCGGCTCAGATCAATTTCCCGCGCCCGCCGCGCAAACGTGGGCGGCCGTCGCGCAAGCCTTGAGCAAAGGATTTGAAGCGCTCGCGCCCGCAAAAATCTGGAGCATCGCCATCGGCGGCGCGGTGGGAATTGTGTTCGCCATTTTGCCGGTAATTTTTCCGAAACAGGAAAAATATTTGCCGTCCGCTTCCGGCTTCGGGCTGGCGTGGATTTTCCAGTGGTATTACGGCGTGCTGTTTTTCATGGGCGCAGTCATCGGCTGGTGGTGGCAGAAAAAATCCCCGGCCAAGTCGGAGGAATTTCTTTTCCCCGTCGCGTCCGGCGTGATGGCCGGCGGCGCACTGATGGGCGTGGCGATCATTTTTTGGCAGAACGGACCGGAGATGTGGCGGAAATTTTTCGGCCATTGAATTTTCCGCGCATACATGAGCCGTGACCAGACGCAAAGTTGAATTCAAAATTGATTCAGCCGGGAGTTGAATCCGCAGCGGGTTGCTCGGCGGGAGTTTCTGCAACGACCAGCTCCGCGCGGGCAATTTCAATTTCCGCAAACGGCTCCGGTTGAACGCAGGCGAGCTGTTTCAAGCGGATCAATTCCAGCAGCGCGAGAAACGTGCAGACGACCTCGGCGCGATTGGCGGCGGATGCAAACAGTTCGGAAAATTTCACGGAGCCGCGCTCGGTGATGGTCTTGAGGACGCATTCGATTTTTTCGCTGACCGTCCATTTGTCCTCGTAAATCTCGCGGTTGCCGGAGGTCTTTTCCTGAAAGCGTTTTAGGACGGAGTTGACGGCGTTCAGCAAATCAAAAATGCCGACCTCCGGTTTCGCGGCGGGCGTGGCGGTGTTTTCAAATTCAATTTTTCCCGGCACGCGCGGGTAAATATTTTCCTGGCGTTCCTCGAGCGTCTGCAACTTGGCGGCGGCGTCCTTGAATTTTTTGTATTCAACGAGCTGGCGGATGAGTTCGAAGCGCGGGTCTTCGCCTTCGTCCTCGGCCTCCACGACAACTTGCTGATCGGCGGGCAGGAGCTCGCGGCTCTTGATATACATGAGCGTCGAGGCCATCACGAGAAATTCGCCGGCGACTTCGAGGTCGAAGGCGCGCATCAAATCGATGTATTCGATGAACTGCGTCGCGAGCTTGGTGAGGTTGACTTCATAGATGTCCACTTCCTCCTTCTTGATGAGATAAAGAAGCAGGTCAAGCGGGCCTTCGAAGACCTCGAATTGAACTTTGTATTCGGCCATGAAACCGACGGTAGCGTAGATTGAAGCGGGCGGCTTGGCAATGGCGGAACGGGTGGAGCTAATTGCTCGACGCGTCAAAAAAAATTTGGCAGAGTGCGGATATGAGTTCGGACGAGCGCGAAATTTTCAATTATTTGCAGACTTGGAACGGCGAATTCATCAATGCTAAAGAAATTAGCCGACGCGCCGGCACCAAGCGGCGCTATCACGAAGACCCCGACTGGGCCAAGCCAATCCTGCTCACGATGGTTGACAACGGCCTGCTGGAAAAAGATCTCAACGGTCGTTTTCGCGTGAAGCCGGAAAAGAAAAAAGGCCACAAGCAAGTTTGGGTCTCGCCGGATATCGAAGAAATCCTCAAGGAAAAAGGCATTGACGTTGATGACCTCGGCGGCGAATCGGCAAACGGCGGAGAAAACCACGATCAGCACTGATGCTGCCCGCGCTGCTCACCGCCCTGCTCTTCGCGACCTCGGCCATCTGCGGCTACCGCACGGCCAAACAAATCGGCGGTCTCGAAGCGAATTTCTGGCGCATCGCACTCGCAACCATTTTTCTGACTATCTGGGCCTTCACTTTCGGTGCCGGTTTTGCGGGCGCGCCGGAATGGTTCATCTTGAGCGGACTCTTTGGCATCGGCCTCGGCGACACGGCTTATTTTCAGGCGCTTCCGCGACTCGGTAGCCGCCGCACTGTGCTGCTGATGCAATGCCTGACCGCGCCATTCGCCGCGCTCATCGAATTTTTTTGGCTCGGCACAAAATTAAATTTGCCGGAAATTCTCTGCGTCGCGGTAATTCTCATCGGCGTCGCCATCGCGCTCGCGCCGGACGACCACCTGAAAATTTCCGCGCGCGACTGGAAAATCGGCCTCATCGCCAGCGTGATTGGTGCGTTTGGCGCGGCGCTCGGCGCGGTCATCATCCGCAAAGGCTACGCCGCGATGCAAGCCGTCGGCTTGCACATTGACGCCGGCACCACCGGCTACCAGCGCGTGCTCGGCGGCATTTTGGTTCCAACCATTGCGCTGATTATTTTCAAATGGCGTTCCGCCCACGCGCACGGCCCGGCGTTCGCCGACGACACGCTGCACATTTCCCGCACCAAATGGGCGCGCCTCTGGCCGTGGGTTTTGGCCAACGCCCTCGCTGGCCAGACGCTCGGCGTGACGTGCATGCAATGGGCGCTCAAAACCACGCAGGCCGGCATCGTTACCGCCATCATCGCCACCACGCCGCTCGTGCTGCTGCCGCTAACGCGAATTGTCGAAGGCGAAAAAATCGGCGCGCGCGCGCTGCTCGGCGCGCTGGTGGCCGTGGGCGGCGTGGTTGGCCTGACTTTTTTTCGGTGAATTTTTTGCCATATAATCACAGAGTTCACAGAGCGAAAAATCCAACTTGAAAATTCCTCTGTGTTCTCTATGCCACCGTGTGGCAAATTCTTTAAAATGAAAAACGAACTGCAATCCGCCGTCGAAACGCTCGGCCTCGAAAAATTTCGCCGCCACATTTTCCTGTGCGTGGACGCGGACGAACCCAAATGCTGTCCACGCGAACAGACTTTGGCCTCGTGGGATTTTTTAAAAACGCGACTGAAGGAATTGAACCTCGTCGGCGCGCAGCCGCTCGTCTATCGCACCAAGGCCAGTTGCCTGCGCGTCTGCACGCGTGGCCCCATCGCCGTCGTTTATCCCGAGGGCGTTTGGTATCACAGTTGCACGCCGGCAGTTTTGGAACGCATCATTCAGGAGCATCTGGTCGGCGGCCAGACCGTCACAGAATTTGCCTTCGCCGAAAATTCTTTGAAATAATTTCATCTCGACTTGGCCGAGCATCCGGCGCAAGTTGGCGGCGTAAAACCTGATTTTTATGGCGCGCTTACAGGTCAAGACCGACGGCTTGAAGCTTCGTTCGCTGGAACTGAAGCTCGGGTCGAATCGCGTGGGGCGCGACCCCGACGCGGATTTCACGCTATCGCACCCGTCCGTTTCCTTCACGCACTGCGAATTTATTTTGTCCCACGACGGCGTGTTCGTGCGCGACTGCGATTCCACCAACGGCACATTCGTCAACAATGAAATGGTTCGCGCCGCGCACCTGCAACCCGACCAGTCCGTGCGCTTGGGCGATGTGGAACTTTTTGTCGAATCCACTGACGTGGTGATTGCCATCCCAAAAATCGAGCGCGACCTTCCGGCGCCACCGCTGATGCAGGCGGACGGCTCGTTGATGTGCCGGCGGCATCCCGAAGCCGTCGTGACTTTTCGCTGCACGCACTGCCAGGAGCAGCTTTGCGTCGCCTGTCTCCACGTCCTGCGGCTGCAAGGCGGCCAGCCGCTGTATCTTTGCCCGCTATGCAGCCACAAATGCGAACGGCTGCAAAAGGTGGAAAAACCCAAGGAACATTTCCTCGGCTTCCTGGGCCGGACCGTGCGGATGCCGTTGGTCTATTGGCAGGAACGCACCGGGCGCAAAAAATAATTTCCGCTCACGCGAGAAACTTTTTCGCCATCTGCTCCAACGCGTCAACCCAGACTGGATGCTCATTCATGCAGGGAATCCGAGTGAATTCCTTGCCGTTCCCGGCCATGAACTGTTCGCAGCCGCGCATCCCGATTTCCTCAATGGTTTCTAGGCAATCCGAGACGAACGCCGGGCAGATGACCAGCACCCGTTTCTTGCCCTCGTTCGGCAGACGCGCCAGTTCGTAGTCCGTGTAAGGTTTGAGCCAGGGATCGCGACCCAGGCGCGACTGGAACGAGACCGAGTATTTTTCCGGCGGCACGCCCGCCAATTTCACAAACGCGCGCGTCGTCGCGAAACATTGCGCACGATAACACGTCGCGTGCGCCGCGCTGGCGACCTCGCAACAATTTTCTACCTTCAAACAATGGCAGCCCGTCGGGTCAGACTTGCGAAGATGGCGTTCGGGAATGCCGTGGTAGCTAAACAGCAGATGGTCGTAGTCCTTGAGATAATCCTTCGCGCTCGCGACCAGCGCAGCGATGTAATCCGGCTGGTCATAATACGGCGGCTGCACGGTGAGCTTCATTTTCGGCGCAAATTTCGCTGCGACTTCCTGCACGCGCACCACCGCCGATTCGTAGCTCGACATCGCGTAATGTGGAAATAGCGGGATCAACAGCACTTCTGTCGCGCCCAGCGCCGCCAGTTTTTTCACGGCGGATTCGATGGACGGATTTTGGTAACGCATCGCCAGCTCCACCGGCACGTTGACTCGCTTTTGCAAAAGTGCTTGAACGTGTTTGCTGCTCACGACCAGCGGCGAACCGTCTTTCGTCCAAATTTTTTCGTAAGCCTCGCCCGATTCGCGCGGACGCTTGATGAGAATCAAGCCAACCAGCAATCGCCGCAACGGCCAGGCCACGTCAATCACGCGGCCGTCCATCAGAAACTCGTTCAGGTAACGCCGCACATCCGGCACGGACGGTGAATCCGGAGAACCGAGGTTGACGAGAAGAATGGCTTTGCTCATGCGGAAAAAAGTTTAACCCCGGACGCGCACGGATGCACACTGATAATTTTCTTCGTGTCCATCGGCACAGATTCGTGGTTTAATTTCTGAAATGAAAGTATCGTTGTCATTACTGACCATCCTGCTGGGCGCGGGCTTGAGCGTGCCGCAGATTTACGGACTCGCCCGACCCAAAGAATTCGCCGCCGCCGTCCGCAAATTCCCGCGCAACTATCCCGCCGGCATGGGTCTGATGCTGCTCGCGACCGCGTGGTTCTTGGCGATTGTCAACGCCGAGCCGATTGCTGATTTTTCCGCCTACAAACCGGCCATGCTCGCAGGCTTCTCGGCGGTGGGTCTGCTGGCCTGTTTTTTTGTGCGCGATTTTCTCGCCGCCCGCGCGCTCGCGGTGATTTTTCTGCTGCTGGCAAAATTGATGGTGGACACCGGCCGCCCGCATCTTGGCGAATCACCCTTCGTGCTGGTCAACCAAACGCTCGCCTACGCGTTCGTGCTCGGCGGCATTTGGATCACCATCGCACCGTGGCGGCTGCGCGACTGGCTGGAATGGTTCACCGCGAGCGACAAAATCGTGCGCGTGACGTGCGCGCTGCGACTGGCGTTTGATTTGTTTTTGGTCGCGCTCGGCCTGACCGTTTTTCGGGGAATGTAAAATGAACCTTGGCGATTTCCGCGAAGATTACCGGTGCGGCGCGCTCGACGACGCGGCGCTGGACGCGAATCCGCTTTCGCAATTTGAAGCGTGGTTCCGCGAGGCAACGGGCGAACGTTCGCAAAGCCGCTGGCGGAAAATCGGCATCGCGCTCTACAAACTTTGGAGCGCCATTTGCAATCATCGTCCCGCCGACATCAATGCGATGACGCTGGCGACGGTGGACAAAAATGGCAAGCCTTCGACGCGCACGGTGTTGCTGAAATCTGTGGACGAACGCGGTTTTATTTTTTTTACAAATTACGACAGCCGCAAAGGTCGAGAGCTTTCGGAAAATCCGAACGCCGCGCTGACGTTTTTCTGGTCGGACTTGGAGCGGCAAGTTTGCATTGCGGGCAGCGTGACGAAATTGCCGGCGGCGGAATCGGAGGCGTATTTCATATCGCGTCCGCGCGGCAGCCAACTGGCGGCGTGGGCTTCGAATCAAAGCCAGAGCGTTCCCGACCGCGCGGCGCTTGAAGCACAATGGCGTCAACTGGAAACAAAATTTCCGAATGAAATTCCGCTGCCGCCGCATTGGGGCGGATTTATTTTGCGACCGGAGCGGATTGAGTTTTGGCAGGGCCGGCCCAGCCGGTTGCACGACCGTTTCAATTACGCCCGCGCGGCGGATGGTTCGTGGAAGATTGAACGGTTGTCGCCCTGAACTTCGGCAATAAAAAACGGCGGCGGAAAATTTATTTCCAGCCGCCATTTTGCTTTTGTAGATTAGAACTTGTAGGAAACGCCGCTGATGAGCTTGATGTCATTCCGGTAATGGTTGGCGGCCGGTTCGCTCTGGTAGTTGTCATCCAAAAAAGTTTTCAGACTGAAGGTTTTGGTGATGGAGGCTTCCACGCCGATTTCAAAATTGATGGCGTAGTTTTGTAGCTTGTCCACCTGCGGGAGGAACTCGGCAGTTTGCCAGAACCGCGCGCGGTCGCTGAATTTATGTTCAAACCGCTCGGCTAGGCGCGCGGTGGCGAAAGAATTGTATTGGTCGCCCAAGTGTTCGTTCTGATAGCCCATGCCAGTTTCCACCGCGAGAGTAGTGTTGGTCTGCTTGAGCAGATAATAACCGATACCAGGACCGAGGTTGAACCGGTAGTCCAAATCGGCAATGACATCGCGCAGGGTGTCCGCCCGCGCATAGGCGTAGAATCTTTCCGTGAACAAATGGCTCCACTGGGCAAAGCCGCCGTAATTATTGACGGTATCAACCGAGTTTTGGCTGCCGTAAGCACAGGAAGCGCCGAGGGAAAATTCGTTGTCCGGCGTTTTTTTGTCGGTCGCGATGGATCCGGAGTAAAGCAGCGTGTGGCTGTTGCCGCGCGTCAAAGTTAGGCCGGCGGAGACCGAGCTGACCCAAGGATACTTGGTTGCCATCACGATGGCGACAGGCGTGGCGGGTGCAGGAGCCGGAGCGGGCGTAGCGGCGACGACATTGGTCACGGTAATTACGTTGGTCACCATAATATAGACCACGTTGGTCACGGTCACGATGTTGGTTTGCGCCGAGGTTGAAGATGAACATGCCAACATTGCGACGAGGGCAAGCAGCGGAATTGCGATGTGCTTTTTCATGCGATTAAAATTCGATAAAAAATTGGCCGCACAAAAAACACAATCTGTGCGGCCAAGGCAAGTAAGTTTGTCAGATTTATTTCGTCGGTTCGTTTTCGATTACTGGTGCTTCCTTGTCTTCACCGATGACTTGAGCAATCGCCTGAAGTTTGTCATTGGCATCGAGGTTGACGAGCTTCACGCCTTGCGTATTGCGTCCGGCTTCGCGAATGCCGCCGACGCCGATACGCACCATTTGACCCCCAACGGTAATCAACATGATTTCATCCGTGTCCTTCACCGTGAGTGCGCCGACCACGCTGCCGGTTTTATCACCGGTTTTCATGGTGATGATGCCTTTGCCGCCGCGCGACTGAATCCGGTATTCATCAAAGCCGGTGCGCTTACCAATTCCGTTTTCGCCCGCGACCAGTAACGCTGAATCAGGAACAACAATCGCCGCAGCAACTAGCGCGTCGGTCGGTTCGAGCATGATGCCGCGCACACCGCCGGCCGCACGGCCCATGGAACGCACATCGGTTTCGTGGAAACGAATGCTCATGCCTTCCTTGGTAATGAGAACTACGTCGTCACCGTGATCGCTCTCGCCAGTGCTGCCGCGTGTGAGCTTCACGTCAATCAACGTGTCACCTGGCTCGATGCCGATGGCGATGATGCCGCCTTTGCGGACGTTGGAAAATTCATTGAGCGAGGTTTTCTTCACCGTGCCCTGCTGCGTGGCGAAAAATAATTCACCGGATTGTTCCCACGTCACATCTTTTTTGTCCGCATCCGTTTTCGACAAAATGCGGATCAGCGCCGCAATTTTTTCATCGGCCTTCAATTCCAGAAGATTCGCGATGCTCCGGCCTTTTGCCGCGCGGCCCATGTCGGGAATCTCATGCACACGCTCGACATAAACACGGCCCGAGTTCGTGAAAAACATCAAATAGTCGTGGGTGCTCGCCGTGAACAGATGTTCGACAAAATCCTTGTCGTCCTCGGTTTCACCTTCGCGAGTGGTCATGCCGATGACGCCTTTGCCGCCGCGCCGCTGCGCGCGATACTGGCTGACATTCGTGCGCTTGAGCAGGCCATTGTGCGTGAGCGTGATGATGACGCCTTCGTTCGCAATCAAATCTTCAATCGCGATCTCGCCTTCGTCCGGCACAATTTCCGTTTTGCGCGGCGTCGCGTATTTTTCTTTGATTGCCAGCAGCTCGGATTTGATGATCGCCATCACGCGCGATTCTTTCGCGAGAATGTCGAGCAAATCCTTGATGACTTCGATCAACGCCTTGTATTCCTTGTCAATCTTGTCAATTTCCAGACCGGTCAATTGATACAAACGCAGTTCCAAAATCGCGTCCACCTGCCGCTCGGTCAGCGCGTAACGGCCTGCCTCAAGACGCGCCTCGCTGCGAATGAGCACGCCCCATTTTTCCACCTGCTCACGCGACCATTCAAACGCCAGCAGTTTCACGCGCGCTTCATCACGGGTCTTGCTGGAGCGGATGATGTGGATGAATTCATCCAAGTTCGACAGCGCGATGATGTAGCCCTCGAGCAACTCGGCGCGCTCCTCAGCCTTGCGCAATTCAAACCGCGTGCGGCGCAACACCACTTCGCGGCGATGCTCGATGTAGCACTGGATGATTTCTTTCAGGTTGAGCGTCTTCGGACGGCCATGATCAATCGCCAGCGCGTTGACGCTGAACGAAACTTCCAGCTGCGTGTGCTGAAACAGTTTGGCGATGACGACTTTCGGATTCGCATCGCGCTTGAGTTCGATGACCAGCCGGCAATGTTCGTCCGATTCATTACGCATCGCGGAAATTTCCGTGATGATTTTTTCATTTACGAGATTGGCGATCTGCTCTTCCAGCGCGGCGCGATTGACGTTGTAGGGAATTTCCGTGATGACGAGCTGCTCGCGGTTGCCCTTCATCTCCTCCAGGCCGATGCGTCCGCGCAATTTGAGGCTGCCCTTGCCCGTCGTGAAATAATTTTTGATGCCCTCAATGCCGCACAGAAAACCGCCGGTCGGAAAATCCGCACCCTTGATGAACTTCATCAATTCGGGAATCGTGATCTCCGGCTTGTCGATCTGGGCGCAGATGCCGTCAACGACTTCGCCGAGATTGTGCGGCGCCATGTTCGTGGCCATGCCGACCGCGATGCCCGTGCCGCCGTTGACGAGCAGATTCGGAAATGCCGCCGGAAAAACTTTCGGCTCGGTGAGGCGTTCGTCGTAGTTCGGGACGAAATCTACCGTATCCTTGTCCATGTCCTGCATCAGCGCCGCGCCAAGATGCGTCAAGCGCGCCTCGGTATAACGCATCGCCGCCGGCGGATCGTTTTCGACGGAACCGAAGTTGCCCTTACCGTCCACGAGCTTCTCGCGCATCGCCCACGGTTGCGCCATGTGCACAAGCGTCGGATAAATCACCGCTTCGCCGTGCGGATGGTAATTGCCGGAAGTGTCGCCGCAAATTTTCGCGCACTTGTAAGGCTTGCGTCCGGGGAACAGCGACAACTCATGCATCGCATAAAGGATGCGCCGCTGCGAGGGTTTCAAGCCATCGCGCACATCGGGCAACGCGCGCGAAATGATCACGGACATCGAGTAGTCGAGGAACGAGTTCTTGATCTCGTCCGCGACATTGATCTTGGAAATTTTTTCGCCCTGCGTGTAAGCACCGCCGCTGGGTTGTTGTTCCGGCGGCTGTGGTGGGACTGGTGGTGTGGATTCAGTTTCGTCTGGCATGATACGGATTCGGGAAAAATTGTTTCGGTGCGATTAAACGTCGAGATTGCGGACGTTCAGCGCGTTATCCACGATGAAATTACGGCGCGGCTCCACTTCTTCGCCCATCAAAGTGACAAACATCTCCTCGGCCTCCACGGCGTCGGAAAGATCAATGCGGAGCAGCTTGCGTTTGACCGGATTCATCGTGGTCTCAAAAAGTTCCTTCGCGTCCATTTCACCCAGACCTTTGAAGCGCGTCATCTGGATGCCTTTCTTGCCAACGTTTTTCACGCCTTCAAGAATTTCGGGAATCGAAAACAGCGGCGTGATGTTTGCGCGCTCGCCTTCGCCCTCGGACAATTCAAATAGCGGCTTGTCCTGCGCCGCGTAGTGATCCACAGCCAAACCTTTTTTCAAAAGTTTGCCGAGCAAATCCGTGATGGCCTTGCTTTCAAGATGCAGATTGGAAACTTTCGCGCGGCGTGTCGGACTGTCTTTGCGACGCTCCGTCTCCGTGTCGCTACCAAAAATGTCCGCGTTCGCCAGCTTGAATTCTTCGACTTCTTCAGTCGTGAGAAAATAGTGAACCTTCTCGTCATTGCCAGAACGAACCTTGACCATCGTCTGCGGCAAGGTGCCATCCTTCGCACGCTTCTCGACGTAATCCGCAAAATCACCGCCAAGCCGTTTGATGTGCGTGGCGTGTTTGTCGAGTGATTCGAGCAGCGTCAGAATTTCTTCGAGCTGCTTTGGATTGAATTCTTTTCCGTCGGCGAGATTTTTCAAACGCACTTCTTCGACACCGTTCTGCAACAAAATGCGATTAAGTTGCACATCGTCGTCAATGTAATCCGTCTTTTTCTTGCGCGTGATCGAGTAAAGCGGCGGCTGCGCGATGTAAACAAAACCCTGCTTCACAAGTTGCGGCATCTGGCGGTAGAAAAACGTCAGCAGCAACGTGCGGATGTGCGAGCCGTCCACGTCGGCGTCGGTCATGATGATGATTTTGTGGTAGCGCAATTTCTCCAGATTAAATGCGCCTTCACCTTCGCCATCACCGATGCCCGTGCCAATGGCAGTGATCATCGTGCGGATTTCCGTGTTCTGCAAAACTTTGTCCAATCGTGCCTTTTCCACGTTAATTAATTTTCCGCGAATCGGCAGAATCGCTTGAAACTTACGGTCGCGACCCTGCTTGGCCGAGCCACCGGCGGAATCACCTTCGACAATATACAACTCCGTGTTCGCCGGATCGCGGTCCGAACAATCCGCCAGCTTGCCCGGCAAACCGCCGCCGGTCAGCGCGGATTTGCGAACCGCCTCGCGTGCCTTGCGTGCCGCCTCGCGCGCGCGCGCCGCCGTGAGGCTCTTATCAATGATCCGTTTCGCGATCGGCGGATTCGCATCGAAATAAGCCATCAACCCTTCGTAAGAAATCGAGCCGACGATGCGCTCCACTTCCGGCGACAGCAATTTCACTTTCGTCTGCGATTCAAATTTCGGGTCGCTGTGCTTCACCGAAATCACCGCCGTCAGCCCTTCACGCACGTCGTCGCCCGTGATTTGCGGATCTTTGTCCTTCAAAATTTCGTTCGACTTCGCGTATTGGTTGATCGCCCGCGTCACCGCGCTACGAAAGCCGCTCAAATGCGTGCCGCCGTCCGGATTGTGAATCGTGTTCGTATAGCACAAAACCTGGTCGTTGTAGCTGTCGTTATATTGCAATACCACTTCGACGTGGACTTCGATTTCCTTGTCATCGAGTTTTTCCTTCAGCTCCTTGTGAAACGAAATCGGCTTCGGATGCAACGGCTCCTTGCTCTTGTTGAGCTGCTTCACGAACTCCTCCACACCGTTCTTGTAATAAAATTTTTCCGGCTCGTTTGCCGTCTGACGCTCGTCCGTAAAAATAATTTCCAAACCGGAATTCAAAAACGCCAGTTCGCGCAGCCGCTGGGAAATGATGTTTGCCTTGAACTCCACCGTTTCGCGGAAAATTTCCTTGTCCGGCAGAAACGTAATCAACGTGCCGGTCGTTTTCGTCTTGCCGATGACGTGCAGTTTTTGAACTGTCTTGCCGCGTTCAAACTCCATGTGATGCACTTCGCCGCCGCGCGACACCTCGACTTCAAACCATTCGCTCACCGCATTCACGCACTTGGCACCTACGCCGTGCGTGCCGCCGGAAAATTTGTAGCCACCCTGACCATATTTGCCGCCGGAATGCAGCGTCGTCAAAACCAATTCCACGCCGGGCAAACCCGAATCTTTATTAATGTCCACTGGAATCCCGCGCCCGTCGTCGCGGATGGAAATCGAGCCGTCTAGATGAATCGTCACCTCAATGTGATTGCAGTGGCCGGCGAGGTGTTCGTCGACGGAATTGTCCAGCACTTCGCTCACGCAATGATGCAGCGCGCGCTCGTCCGTGCCGCCGATATACATGCCGGGTTTTTTGCGGACGGCCTCAAGTCCCTTGAGCTGCGACAGCTTGTCGGCGTCGTAATTGCCATCGGCAATGCGGTCTAGCGACACGTTTTGTTCTTCAGGCAAATCAGAAATACTCGACATAATTATGGTGCAATTTCGGGTCAAAATTTGTGCGGCGACGAATGGGCATAAAGTATGAAAATCCGCCCGTATTCACAATGCGAAACTGCGGTTTTTTTGAGCATAAAACACCATTAGTTGTGGACGATTTTCCTTGCCAGCCGGATATGTTGTGGCCTGAAAACCTGACGTCCTTTACCCGCTTGACGCAACCTGCCGATGTTTAGTCTCGAAAAAATTCAGGCTAGTTTTGGCAATTATTTTGCCACGCAACATTCATCGCCTTATTCTCCGAGCGTGCAACTCTACCGCGACGAACTGCTCGCGCCGCTGAAAAAAATTTTCGGTTTCGATTCTTTCCGTCCGTTGCAGGAAGAAATCATCCGCGACGCGCTCGCGGGCAAGGACGTGTTTGCCGTGCTGCCGACCGGCGGCGGCAAGTCACTTTGCTTCCAACTCCCCGCGCTCGTGCGCCCCGGACTCACCGTCGTCGTCTCGCCGCTGATCGCGCTCATGAAAGATCAAGTTGACGCGCTTCAGGCCGCTGGCGTCGCCGCCACTTTTTTGAACTCGTCGCTCGCAGCGGGTGAATCTACTCCGCGTCTGCGCGGTCTGCACAACGGCGAATTCAAACTGCTCTACGTCGCGCCGGAGCGATTGATGTTGTCGGGCTTTCTCGACGATTTGAAAAAATGGAACGTAAATCTGTTCGCGATTGACGAGGCGCACTGCGTCAGCGAGTGGGGCCACGACTTTCGCCCGGAGTATCGGCAGTTAAAAATTCTCCGCACGCAATTTCCCAACGTGCCGATGATGGCGCTCACCGCCACCGCCACCGAACGCGTCCGCGCGGACATCGTCAAGCAGCTCGAATTGCGCGACTGCGACTGCTTCGTCGCCAGTTTTAACCGGCCTAATCTCACTTACCGCGTCGCCGCCAAGTCGGGTTCCTACGAGCAGATTGTTTCCTTCATCAAAGCGCGCAAGGATGAGAACGGAATCATTTACTGCCAGGCCCGCAAGACGACGGAAGACCTCGCGCGCAAGTTGAGCGATGGCGGAATCAAATCCGCGCCGTATCACGCGGGACTCACGCCGACGGAGCGCAGCACGAATCAGGAAAAATTTCTGCGCGACGAAATCCGTGTGATCTGCGCGACGATTGCCTTTGGCATGGGCATCAACAAACCGAATGTGCGCTTCGTTATCCACTGCGATTTGCCGAAGAACATCGAGGGTTACTATCAGGAGACCGGCCGCGCCGGCCGCGATGGTTTACCGAGCGAATGTCTGCTCATGTTCAGCGCCGGCGACCGCGTGAAGCAGATGCGCTTCATTGACGAGAAACCGAATCCCCAGGAACGCGAAGTCGCCCGCGCACAATTGGAGCAAATGATCCACTACGCGGAGATCGGCAGTTGTCGCCGTGAATTTTTGCTCGGCTACTTCGGCGAAAAATTCGGCGAAGAAAACTGCGGCGGCTGCGACAACTGCCTTTCGCCGCGCGCGACTTGGGATGGCACGCTGGCCGCGCAAAAATTTCTCTCATGCGTATTTCGCATCCGCGAGAAAAGCGGTTTCGGCGTCGGCATGAACCACATCATCGAGGTGTTGACCGGGGCGGACACGGAAAAAGTCCGCAAGTTCGGCCATCACGAACTTTCAACTTACAACATCGGCGGCGAACACAACCGTGCCGAATGGGGCGCAATCGGACGTGAACTGGTCCGCCTCGGTTTTCTTTTTCAAAACGCAGAAAAATTCAGCACCATCGAAATCACCGACGCCGGGCGCGCCGCGCTCAAGTCGCGGCAGAAAATCACGCTCACCAAACCCGTCGCGCCGACGGAAATTAAAGCGCCTCGCGTCGGCGAAATCGCCTGCGACGAAATCTTATTCGAGCGCCTGGGCGAACTCCGCAAAAAACTGGCCGACGAACGCGACCTGCCCGCCTACATCATTTTCTCTGATGTCGCCCTGCGGCAGATGGCGCGGAATTATCCTGACAACGAAACCAGCTTCGCGCGCATCAGCGGCGTCGGCGAAAAAAAGTTGCGCGAATTTGGCAAAGATTTTCTCGCGGAAATCGCCGCGCACCTGCAAACCAGCCCGCGGCAGATTTTCGCGGACGATTCATTTGTCGCCCCGGCAAATTCAAAGCCACCGCCGGACGCCGCACCTTTCGACCAGGCGCTGTTTGAGCACCTGCGCCGTGTGCGCAAAGGACTGGCCCAGAAGCGCGGCGTTTCACCCTTCATCATTTTGTATGACTCTGCGCTGCGCCAGATTGCGCGCGAGTATCCGGCCAGCGAAAGCCAGCTCGCAAAAATCCGCAACGTCGGCCCGAAAAAGGCGAAGGACTTTGGCCCGCTGCTACTCGCCGAGATTGCCAACCATCTGCAAACCAATTCCCGCCAGACTTTTTGATGCCGGGCGAAAAAATCTCTTCCCTCGCTTGGGATTAAATCCAACTCGCTTTTTGAGCTGACGAACTTTATTTTCGGCGAATGTCTTTGACTGAAAATCAGCTCGCTCATCCCGACCAATTTGTTCGCCGCCACATCGGCCCGAATTCCGCCGAAACCAGCGAGATGCTCACGCTGCTTGGCCACAAAAATTTGGACGATCTGATTGACGCCGCTGTTCCGAAAAAAATCCGGCTCGGAAAAACCTTAAATCTGCCCGCCGCACGCA
Source organism: uncultured Verrucomicrobia subdivision 3 bacterium (assembly GCA_903878805.1). GTDB lineage: Bacteria > Verrucomicrobiota > Verrucomicrobiia > Limisphaerales > UBA11358 > UBA11358. Next base: position 4,174 of record CAIRJF010000014.1, on the reverse strand, counting down.
GCGAATTTGACGCGCTCGCCGAATTGAAGAAAATTTCCAGCGAGAACAAAGTCTTCCGCTCGTTCATCGGCATGGGTTATTACGACACGATCACGCCGCCGGTCATCCAGCGCAGCGTGCTCGAAAATCCCGGCTGGTATACGCAATACACGCCGTATCAGGCCGAGATTTCCCAGGGCCGGCTCGAAGCGCTGCTGAATTTCCAAACGATGGCCAGCGAACTCACCGGCCTCGATCTCGCCAACGCCTCGATGCTCGACGAAGCCACCGCCGCCGCCGAAGCCATGACGATGTCGCTGCGTTTGCGCGATGGCCGCAACATTTTTTTCATCTCCGAAACGTGTCATCCGCAAACCATCGAAGTCGTCCGCGCCCGCGCGCACGCGCTCGGCATTGAAGTCGTCATCGGCAACCACGAAAATTTTTCGTTCAGCGAAAAAGTTTTCGGCGCGCTTGTGCAATATCCCGACACGTTTGGCGCGATTCACGACTTCTCCGGCTTCGCGAAAAAAGCGCACGCCGCCGGCGCGATGCTCACCGTCGCCACGGATTTGCTCGCGCTCACGCTTCTCAAGCCGCCGGGCGAATTCGGCGCGGACATCGCCGTCGGCAGCGCGCAACGCTTCGGCGTGCCGCTCGGCTACGGCGGCCCGCACGCGGCATTTTTTGCGACGCGCGACGAATTCAAACGCCAGATGCCCGGTCGCATCGTCGGCGTGTCCAAGGATACTCGCGGCAAACCTGCCTTGCGTCTCGCGCTCGGCACGCGCGAGCAGCACATCCGTCGCGAAAAAGCCACGAGCAACATCTGCACCGCGCAGGCATTGTTGGCGAACATGGCGTCACTTTACGCCTGTTATCACGGGCCGGATGGATTGAAAAAAATCGCCGCGCGCACTTATATTTTGGCGCGTCTGCTCGCCGCCGCTTTGCACAAAGCCGGCCACAAAATTGTTTCCGAAAATTTTTTCGACACAGTTTGTTTTTCTCCGGCCACCGGCAATGTCGCGCAAATCGTCAAGGACGCAGAAGCGAAGCAAATGAATTTTCGCGTCGTCAACGACCGGACGCTCGGCGTATCGCTCGATGAAACGTCCGGCATCAATGATGTGCGTTCGATTCTGAATGTCGTCGGCACGAGCGAAGTAGTTTCCAATTACATCGGCGAAACCGAAAAAAATCTGGAGAAAGTTTTTGCGGCGGCGGCAACGGGCAACACGGTTTTATTTTTTGACGAAGCCGATGCGCTCTTTGGCAAACGCACGGACGTAAAAGATTCGCACGACAAATATGCACTCGTGCGCACGAGCAAATTTCTCCAGCACGCCGTTTTCAACCGCTACCACTCCGAGACCGAGATGCTCCGCTACATCAAGCGGCTCGAATCGCGCGACCTCTCGCTCACGGCCTCGATGATTCCGCTCGGCTCCTGCACGATGAAGCTCAACGCGGCGGCGGAAATGTTTCCCGTGTCGTGGCCGGAGTTCGCGAAGATTCATCCGTTCGCGCCGATCAAGCAGACGCGCGGCTATCAGATTTTATTTCAACAACTCGAAGACTGGCTCGCGGAAATCACCGGCTTCGCGGGAATTTCGTTGCAGCCCAACGCCGGTTCGCAGGGCGAATACGCCGGGCTGCTCGTCATCCGCGCGTATCACGAATCGCGCGGCGACACGCATCGCAATGTCTGTTTGATTCCCACTTCCGCGCACGGCACCAATCCGGCGAGCGCGGTCATGGCTGGCATGAAAGTCGTCGCGGTCGCGTGCGACACGAACGGCAACATTGACGTCGCCGATTTGAAATCCAAAGCCGAGGCGCACAAAAATGATTTGTCCGCGCTGATGATCACTTATCCGAGCACGCACGGCGTGTTCGAGGAAACCATCCGCGAGATTTGCGAAATCATCCATGCGAACGGCGGCCAGGTCTACATGGACGGCGCGAACATGAACGCGCAAGTCGGTCTGACTTCGCCCGGTTTCATCGGCGCGGATGTCTGCCATTTGAATCTGCACAAGACGTTTTGCATCCCGCACGGCGGCGGCGGACCCGGCGTCGGACCGATTGGCGTGGCGGAACATCTCGTGGAATTTCTGCCCGGCCACAACGTCATCAATCTTGGCGGCGAAAATCCCATCGGCGCCGTCAGCGCCGCGCCGTGGGGCAGCGCGAGCATCTGCACGATTTCGTGGATGTATATCGCGATGATGGGCCCGGACGGACTGACCGAGGCGACGAAGGTTGCCATCCTCAACGCGAATTACATCGCCGCGCGTTTGGAAAAATATTTTCCGACACTCTACCGCAGCAACGGCCTCGTCGCGCACGAATGTATTTTGGATCTGCGCGCGTTCCACAAAACCACCGCCGAAGATGTCGCGAAACGGTTGATGGATTATGGCTTTCACGCGCCGACGCTTTCATGGCCCGTCGCCGGCACGCTCATGGTCGAGCCGACCGAAAGCGAATCGAAATACGAACTCGACCGTTTCTGCGACGCGATGATTTCCATCCACGCGGAAATGACCGCGATTGAAAACGGTTCGGCCGACGCGAAAAACAACCTGCTCAAAAACGCCCCGCACACGGCCGACCAGATCGCCAGCGACAATTGGAATCGTCCCTACACGCGCGAAGCGGCGGCGTTTCCGGCGAAGAGTTTGCACGACTACAAATTCTGGCCGCACGTCAGCCGCGTGGACAACGTCTTCGGCGACCGCAACCCGGTCTGCTCGTGCGTGGGGATGGAGAATTATTCGTAAGCACGCAGAAATCTGATTTATGGCGAACCCACTCGGATTAACATTTAGCAAGACGTTCGGCCTAAAACTAGACGGGGCTGAAGAATGGTTCGACCCCTGCGTTTGGCTGGACTCTCCGCTTTGCGTTGACCCGTTTCTAATGCTGGACTTGGAAATTGATGACGAGTTCAAGGGAGCACACGACGAAATTGTTGGATTTTTTCAGCGACAAATAAATCGGGTCGCAGCGGGTGGGACGAATATGGAATCCCCAGCAATCAAGACAGTGATTCAGGCCTTACTTATGCCTGAAGCCAGCGAGCTTTATCTTGGTTATAGCGAAGGTGTCAAAGGCGCTGGTTCAGGCCCAGGCTTGGCAAAATTGATGGTGAACGCAATGATGTCAGCAGTGGCTTACGGCTTGACGGACATCAAACACTTCGAAGAAATCAGCATTCTGGGCGAGGGCATCGGTCCGGACAGAATCAGTGACGCTGCGGCAGGCATTACCAAGTGGCGCTTTGCACGATACACCGAGCGAGTTTGCAAACAACTGAATGTCCCGGTGCAAAAACGAGTTCTAGATCGGGCCAAGTATGACCTCGCCCAAGACCGTTGGGTCGCGGTGGAAGCAAATCTGCCAATCAATCCGAGAACCAAGCGCCCTATTTTGCTGACGCCTCAAAGATTTCTTCGTCACCTGCCTACACTCGGGAGCGACGAGTTTGCTCAATACGCAGAACGAAAGTGGAAATACGATCATCGAGAAAGTCTCGACAAAAAGCTCGTCACTTTTGACAAAGAAAAAGTTTTCGCCGCAGCCAGAAAAGACCCTGCTGTGCGCAACGAGTTCCTAACTTTAGCAGCCAAGTCGGGTGGCAAACCCTACGACTTTGACCAAGACAAGTGGGGTGTCAAGTTGACGGATTCGGCCGAAAGCATTGTTGCTGAACATCCATTCAAATACAAACAGCCAACGAGCGACAAAGAGATGAAAGCGTTCGTTGTCGCCCTTGCGAATTACTTCAAGCACTTCATCGAAGAACAAAAAGGATGGGAGCTGCTTTGGGACAAATACTACGCCAAGCCCGAGAAAGCAGTGCAGAGGCTCATGTTTGGAATCGTCTTTCAGATTTGCGCCGTCAACAACGTCAGTGTTGACCCAGAGGTCAACGCGGGTCGTGGACCAGTTGATTTTAAGTTTTCGAGTGGGTTCAACGCAAAATGTTTGCTGGAGACTAAACTAGCTCGAAATACAAAATGGATCCTGGGCGTCACGCGGCAACTGCCTGACGTGACTCGACTTTTTCAGGCCATGTGATGTGTTAGTCTGGGCCCAACGAAAGGACCAGACTAATGAAAGGCAAGCGATATACGACGGAAGACAAGATTCGGCTGCTACGGGCAGCGGATCGCGGTGAAAAAAGCAT
>CAIRJF010000013.1 GCA_903878805.1 uncultured Verrucomicrobia subdivision 3 bacterium | reverse complement strand
CCAGCCGTTCCAGAAATTCGTTGGTCGGTGTGGCAATCATCAGGCTGTCCAGCAATCCCATCTGTGCGTTGGTCGTCGTTTGCATGGTTCTCTGACGCATCATCAAATCATCCGTTCAAAAACGTTTTGCAGAGGTCTCGAATTATGTGACCTGCCCCTGTCAGCATTGCAGCGGCAAAATTGAATTTGATGCCAACCAGCTTGACCCGGCGGAAAATACAACCGTGCCTTGCCCTCATTGCGAATTGGAAACAATGATTTTTGTGCCGGAACAAAAAGTGCCGCCTGTCGTTTCTTCAGATGAAGATTTCCATTTGCGTCCAGCCAGAGAAGTCGAACACGAAGAAGAAATGCGCAAAATTAGTATGGCGGCTGACACACAGATAAATTTGGAAAACACCCATGCACAAAATGACGGAGTGCCGCCTGTGCTTGCCGGAGAATCGTCAAGCAAACAGAGCATGCAAGAAAATCGCCGCACATGGACAACTTATGAAGCAATGCGCCTTGACGCTGAAAGAGGCGATCCGCAAGCACAATGCTATCTCGGCTTTTGTTTTAATAATGGCTTGGGCGGCGAGCAGAATTTTACCGAGGCTGTGAATTGGTTTAAGCGTTCTGCGGAACAAGGTGATCCCATAGGTCAATTTTATCTGGCCGTTTGTTATTCAATGGGAACAGGCGTTCCAGTGGATTTGCCAGAAGCGATGAAATGGTGGCGTAAAGCAGCCGAACAAGGTCATCCAGATGCTCAATTAAACTTGGGAATTGCGTATTGGCAAGGCGAGGGAGTGTCAGTGGACTTTACCGAATCAATAAAGTGGCTTCGCATGGCGGCTGAACAAGGCAATTCTGAAGCGCAAAATAATTTAGGCGTTGCATATAATACCGGAAATGGCGTCTCCAAAGATATTAATGAAGCGCTTAAATGGTGGCGGGAAGCTGCGGATCAAGGAAACCAAGATTCACAATTGACGTTGGGTTATTTTTATTGGCGAGGAGAAAAAGTGTCAAAGGACTGTGCCGAAGCTGTGAAGTGGTTTTCTTTGGCGGCAGAGCAAGGTAATCCCGAAGCTCAATCAATGCTTGGAAAAGCATATTGTAAAGGAATAGGAGTGACAACGAGCTATGCCGAAGCTGTAAAGTGGTGGCTTAAAGCAGCCGAGCAAGGGAATTCCGATGCGCAGATTGGTTTGGGAATCGCATATTATTGTGGCGAAGGAGTGCCGCAAAATTACGTTGAGGCATATAAATGGGCAAATTTGGCCGCCGCCGCCGGTGTTGATTATGCAAAAGAACTCCGCAGCACCCTGACTCAACAAATGTCTTCGTCACAAATTGAGGAGGGACAACGGCTGGCTTCAAAAGAAAGATTTAAAATTCAAAATCCAACAAATCATGCGGTTCAAGAACGACAGTCGCGAGCTGCGATCCCTTCTGAAGTTCGGCGGGAAGTCTGGCGCAGAGATGGCGGTGTGTGCGTGAAATGTGGTAGCAGGCGAAACTTGGAATATGACCATATTGTGCCCGTTTCAAAAGGCGGCAGCAACACAGTGCGGAATATCGAATTGCTTTGTGAAACCTGCAATCGCAGTAAATCAGCCTCTATTCAGTAAAGGTATAAAAATCAAATTAAGGCAATGACATGAATAACGCACAAAACTTCCTTCATTATTGCAACGATATGATTCGATTGTCCCTACCTCTATTCAATAATGCGGCGGGCAAATATGGTCTTACAATAATTGAATTGGGACAAGGGATTGACTTTTTAGGCTCACCTCACCCAGTTGGTAACGCTTGGCTCACTGAGCCATTCACCATTTATGCTAAGGCAAGCAATTCTCAACCTGAAAAAGATGAAATAGTTCAGATAACGATCTGCCCAGCCGAAGGCTGGAAACCCATTCTCAGTGTTGCAAGCACAAGTCTCGACCCTGTTACGTTTGAAACAACCTATTCAGCCGAACAGGATATTGCTTTGATTCAGAAACAAATTGAGAAATGCTTTTTTCGGCTAAATGCAGGTTAAATTTTTTACACGGATGGTAGTTGCCATTGTCCATCGCCGCCAGCACGGTGAACCTAGGCGGTGCTGTGACCCGCAGGTCAACCTTCCCTTCTCGAATTGACGTTTCCGCCGTTTGTTTGGATGCTGTCGGGCAGAGGATTTATGAAGTTTTTGAAATTTCTTGCCACCCACAAAAAACGCATCGCCGTCTGGTCGCTCGGCGGGCTGTTGTTTTACACCATTGTCGGCTTTCTGATTCTGCCGCCGATTGTCCGGCACGTCGCCGTCAAAGTCTTGGCCGCGCAACTCGCCCGCGAAGTTTCGATTGACGCAATAAAAATAAATCCGCTCGCGCTCTCCACGACCATTCGCGGGCTGCTCATCAAGGACAAGGACGGTCAGCCGTTCGTTTCGTGGGACGAAGTTTATGTGAATTTTCAACTCTCGTCTTTCTTCGGTCACGCGTGGGTGTTCAAGGAAATCAGCACTTCAAAACCGTTCGTCCGCGTGCAGATGAACAAGGATCACACCTTTAATTTCACCGACATCATCGCGAAATTTTCCACGAACGCCGCGCCCACGCAGGCGAAAACCGAATCCAAACCGCTTGCGTTGCGCGTCGAACATTTGCACATCGGCGGCGCGGTGGCGGCATATGCAGATTTCTCGCCGCGCACGCCGTTCAAACGCACGCTCGGCCCGCTGGATATCACGCTGGATGATTTCCGCACCGACCCCGACAACAAAAATCCCTACGCTTTCACCGGCACGACGGACGCGGGTGAACAAATTTCGTGGCGCGGATTTTTCTATCTCTCGCCGTTGCGCTCGGAAGGCGAGTTGAAGCTGTTCAATTTCACGCTGAACAAATACGCGCCGCTGTATCAGGACTTCATCAAGTTTGAGATCCGCGATGGCGCCATCGCCTTGGACGTGAATTACAAATTCAAACTGGACGGAACCAATCTCACCGCATCCGTGAACGACACCGCCTTTGCGTTGCGCGATTTCAAACTAGGTGCGCCCGGCGACACCAACAACCTCGCGGAACTGCCGGTCTTCGGTGTCGCCGGCCTGAGTGCGGATTTGCAAACGCGCAAAGCTACGATTGATTCCGTTCGTGCCGAAGGCGCAAAAATATTTTTAAGCCGTGACCAAAATGCCGCCATCAACGTCGTCGAACTTTCCAAACCGTCCGTGCCCGATGCGGCGGCGGGCGACGGCATTTTGCTGCTGCTCCGCTCGGTCACGAACGCCGTCGCGATGTTGCTGGACAGCACGAATCAATGGCGCGGTGCGGTCAACGCGGTGGACTTCACCAACTGCGCAGTGCATCTGGAAGATCGGGTGAATTCGCGTCCGGCGCGGCTGGATCTCTTGGAAATTTCGCTCGCGGCCAAAAATATTTCCAATCTGCCGGGCACAAATCTCACCGCCGAACTCGCGCTGCGCTGGAATAAAAATGGTTCCATCAAGACGGTCGTCAGCGCGTCATTTTTGCCGCCGACAGCCAATGTGCAGATTGATTTGGACAAGCTGGATCTCGGCTCACTGGATCCGTATCTCGAACCGAAAGTAAATCTGTTCATCGTCGGCAGTGAAGTCGGTTTGCACGGGCTGCTCACGCTGACCACGCCGGACAACGTGCTTCCGCAGGTCGCTTTTCACGGCGACGCGAGCCTGAATAATTTTCGCACCGTGGACGGCGCGCTCGGCGATGATTTGCTGAAATGGGATTCACTCCAAATCAACGGCATTGACGCGAATCTCAATCCGCAGTCGGTGAAGATTAAGGAAATTGACGTGAACGGCGCTTACGCGCGGCTCGTCGTCGAAACGAACAAGACCATCAATCTGCTCAACGCCCTGCGTCTGACGAATACCAATTCTGTTGCGACGAATGAAACGAAGCTTGCCTCTGTAACTCCGACGACTGCGACCAATTCTGCGTTGCCACAAATTTCCGTTGGCGCAATCATCATCACGAATACGGCGGTAAGTTTCACGGATCATTCGATGCGGCCGAACGTGAGCCTGGCGATTCAGGAAGTGAACGGAAGTATTTCGGGGATTTCCTCCGAACAACTGCAGCACGCGATTGTTGATTTGCGCGCCAAAGTGGATGGCGTCGGCCCCATCGCCATCACCGGCAAAATCAATCCGTTGAACAGCACGCAAACGAATGACATTACGATTTCCGTTAAGGACATGGATTTGACGCCCGCCAGTCCGTATGCGGGCAAGTTCGCCGGTTACGAAATCGCGGAAGGAAAATTAAATCTCGATCTGAATTACGAACTCGTCGGTAAAAAATTAGATTCCAAAAACGTCATCACGCTCGACCAATTTAACTTTGGCGACCGGGTGGAAAGTTCCGATGCGACGCATCTGCCGGTGCGTCTCGCGATTGCGTTGTTGAAAGACCGCGAAGGGAAAATCGTTTTGGACGTGCCGGTTCAAGGTGATTTGAGCGACCCGAAATTCCGTGTGGGCAAAGTGGTGGTGCGCGTCATCGAAAACATTTTGGTGAAGGTTGCCACGTCACCGTTCTCCTTGCTGGGCGCGGTGTTTGGCGGTGGTGGCGAGGAACTCGGCCAGCAGGATTTTGCGCTGGGCAGCGCGGAATTGACCCCAGCAGACAAAGCCAAATTGGATTCACTGCTCAAGGGACTTTACGCGCGACCCGCTTTGAATCTGGAAATCGCCGGCAGCGTGGACGCCAACGGCGACCGCGAAGGTTTGCAGCGCGCCGCGATTGATAACGAAATTCGCACGCGTCTCTGGCAGAAATTTCGCAAGGCCGAGCAAGCCACTAACTCCGTGGATGCGATCGTGCTCACGCCGGAAGCCCGCGCGAAGTGGGTGAAGCGCCTTTACGCCGAGGCTGTCGCCGCTGGCAAAGTGACACCGCAATTACTCGCCGCAAATTCCAATCTCGTCGCCTACGCCGCGCAGGTTTTGCCGAACAAGTTTCTGAATGAAAAAGGTGCGACCAAATTGAAGCGCGGCGGCGGCGCACCGAAATCGGCGGCGGAAGCGGGTTATCAAACCAAACTGGTTCCCCCGCCCGATCCGACGGAAGCCGTTTTACTCACGACTTTTCCTGTGAACGACGGCGACTTGGAAACGCTCGCTGCCAATCGCGCGAAGGCCGTGCAAGATTATTTACTAGCGAGCGGCAAAGTGACGGCGGGAAGACTATTTCTCAAGCAAGGCGAACTGCGGCGCGACGGCAGCAAAGTCATTCTCTCGTTCCGCTGAAATTTTCGTTACATCTGGAACAGCAAATCGAAAAGTTTTTTGCCGCCAAAAATCCAGATGACCGCCGCCAGCGCGATGTAAGGGCCGTAAGGCATCCGCGAGGACCATTCGCGTTTGCGCAATAGAATCAAGGCAATTCCCGCTGCCGAACCGATGAGCGAACTCGCCAACAGCGAAAAAAATGCGCCCTGCCAGCCGATGAACGCGCCGATGGCCGCCATAAATTTTACATCGCCCAAACCCATCGCCTCGCGCGGCAAGATGATTTCCGAGCAGACCACTTCCATGTGCGGCTCGGCTGCGGGATTGAAATTTTCATCGCCCAGTTTGAGCATTTCCGGCGTCAGGCGCAGCGTCACTGCGCGGTAGCTGCGGTCAATCAACTCCACGGTTTGCGCTTCCAAAATAATGGTATCGGTTTTGCGGTAAAAAATTTCTTCGTAGGGAATTTCCTTGTCCAGCAGACAGAGCGCGGTTTCGGTAAAAATAACTTTTGCGCCTTCCGGCAATTTTATTTTTTGCCGGCCAAACAATAATTTCCCCAATCGCAGCACGGCATAGACAATGCCCGCGCCGACGGCGATGCCAAGCGCGCTGCGTTCCACCGCCACGCGCAAAAAATTTGTCCCGTGCAATTGCGGCAGAAAAAAAGAAATGACAAAACCGACCGCCGCGCCGCCGAGGGTGATTTCATCCGGGATGATGAAATGCTCGAAGTCAATGAACGTCGCCGTGATCAGCCCCGCGAGAAATAGGCAATACACTGCCGCAATCCACGGCGACGCATGGCCGAATGCCAGCCAGCACGCGAGAAACACCAAACCCGTCAGCAGCTCAACGATGAAGTAGCGCGGCGAGATGGGCGCGCGACAATTTTTGCATTTGCCGCGCAGCGAAAGCCACGTCAGCAGCGGGACGTTGAGGTAAAATGGAATTGAGTATTTGCAATGCGGACAATGCGACGGCGGCGACACCACGCTCAAGTCCAGCGGCATCCGGTAAATGCAGACGTTCAAAAAACTGCCGACGACGCAGCCGAACGAAAAAAATACCAGCGACCAAAAATGAAACGGAACCACCGCCCAGTTGTGCGGGTCGAACACGGCGTCAAACCCCATAAACACTCCCTTCCACCGCGCGCCGCATCACGGCGACCGGTGCGGACTGGCCCGTCCAAAGCTCAAATGCCGTCGCGCCTTGATGCACCAACATCCCAATTCCATTGGCCGTTTTGCAACCGGCGGCTTTGGCCGCCGCGAGCAATTTCGTTTCGGCTGGTTGGTAAATCATATCGTAAACCGCGCGCGTCTGCTTCAGCGAAAATTGTTTTTCGTTGAGCGGCGAACTGTCTTCCGGCTTCAAACCAAGCGAAGTTGCGTTCAAAATTAAATCCACTTCCGCTTTCGGATAACCGACGGAAACTTTGATCGACGGAAATTGTTTTTTTATTTCAGCGGCAATTTCCTCCGCCTTGCTTGCCGTGCGGTTGACGAGAAAAAGTTCGGCCACATTTTCCGCCGCGAACTTCAACGCCGCCGTGCGACCCGCGCCGCCCGCGCCGAGCAGTAAAACTTTTGCGCCACGCAACTCGACTTTCAAATCCTCGTGCAGCGAAGTGACAATCGCATCCGCATCCGTGTTGAAACCAATGGCGCGGCCATTTTCAAATTTTATGGTGTTCACCGCGCCCCACGTTTTGGCCGAGGCGTCCAGTTCATCCACCATGTCCACGGCCAGCAACTTGTGCGGCACGGTGAGATTGAGGCCGGCAAAATTCATCGCCCGCGCGCCCGCGATGGCGGCGCGGAGATTTTTCGGATCCACTTCAAAGGCAAGGTAGCGCCAGTTCAGGCCGAGCGCCGCGAACGCCGCGTTGTGCATCGCCGGCGAGGCGGAATGCCGGATGGGCGAACCCAGCACCGCGCACAGGCGCGTGGCGGCGTTGATGGGGGCTAAACTGGTTTGCGGCACGCGCAATTTATATGCGGCAACGGCGCGAGTTCAAAGCGCAAAGTCCGCGCATTCCCGCCAAATCCGCGTGGACTTCGCGCGCCAAATCCACTAAACCATGCCGCAAGCGCCGCCCGTCGGCAGCCTGATTTCATGATCCGCAAATTTGTTTTTCGCACGTTCGTCGTCGTCTTCCTACTGGCAGCGCTGGTGGGCGCGGTGGGTTATTTTTATCCGGAAAAAATCCTGTGCTTGGACAGCGGACCGGTGGCAGCGGATGTGATTGTCGTCCTCGGCGGCGGCCTGCACGAACGTCCCCTGCGCGCGGCGGAACTTTTTCATCTGCACGCCGCGCCGCGCATCATCGTCACGGGCGCGGGCGATGACGAAATCAACCGGCTAATCCTCCTCCAAAACGGCGTGCCGGCAAACGTCATTGAGATGGAAGGCGATTCCACCACGACGCGCGAAAACGCGGAGTTCACGCTCAAGCGGCTGCGCGCGGAGAACGTGCATTCCGTCATTCTGGTGACGACGTGGTATCATTCGCGGCGCGCGTTGAAGACGTTTGAGCATTATGCGCCGGACTTGAAATTTTACTCGCGCCCGTCGTATTTCGCGTTTGACCGCGCCGACTGGCCGCATCGCGGCAACGCGCGGCGGATGTGGTGGGAATTTCTGAAGCTGCCCGGCTACTGGCTGCGGTATGGCGTGAATCCGTTTTGAACCGCGCAGTTTGATTTGCCATTACAAAACCACCGTTGCCGGCGGATGGAATTGCCGCGAGTTTACATTTGGAAAATCTTGTTGAACCATGAACACGCTCGTTTGTTTTGCGTTGAAAGAAGAGGCCGCACCGTTCCGCAAAATCGCGGCGGGCAGAGTCGGCGTGGCCGTGCTCATCGTTGGCATCGGCCGGGATAATGCGGAAAAATCGGTGCGCGGACTTTTGGCTGGCGGGACGCTCGCCCCGCCGGATTTGGTTTTGACCTGCGGTTTCGCAGGCGGCTTGAAGTCTAATTTGAAACTTGGCGAAGTGGTTTTTGAAACGACGGACGAAAATGTTCGCGCCAAACTTCTGGCCGCCGGTGCGAAACCCGCCAAGTTTTTCTGCGCCGACCGCATCGCCACAACCGTCTTTGAAAAGAAAAGGTTGCGGGCGGAAACCGGCGCGGACGTGGTGGAGATGGAATCGGCGGCGATTCACATGGTCTGCACGGAACGAAAAATTCCGTGCGCGACGGTGCGCGTGATTTCCGACACGGCGGACGAAGATTTGCCGCTGGATTTCAATGCGCTGTCTAAGTCGGACAAGAGTCTGGATTTCGGAAAACTGTTTCTCGCGATGGCGAAAGCGCCGGGCAAGATTCCGCGACTGATGGCCTTGGGCAAAAAAACGAATTTCGCCGCGCAACAACTCGCGCGCGCGCTAGAAATAATTATTTCTGCGTGACGGGGTTGGCTGCAGGTGGCGGCGAGGGCTTGGCTTTCGCGTGTTCGCTGAAGCTGATAAAACTCGCGCCAATCACGATCAAAATCACCCCGGCCCAGCGCACGGGCGAAACGGTTTCGCCCAGAAACCACATCGCCGCCAAGGTCGCGAACACGAAGCTCAACGCGGTGAGCGGCCAGAGAAAGCTGATGTCGCTCTTGTTCATCAGCACCAGCAGGCAGCCAAAAAATACCGCCTCGAAAAATACGCCAAGCAGGATTTGCGGACTCGTCGCGCCGGCTTTGAAAACGCGCAGCAGCTCGGCCAGCGTGTAGCCGTTCACGTCGCCGATGTGGGTCATGCCTTTTTTGAGGAGGATGACGCCGGTGGATTCGCAGGCGAGGCCGAAGAGCAATATCAAAAGAATTTTTATCATTTCACAAATCTTGGTAACGAATCAGTTCGATGCCAAGTTGTTCGACCCGTGCCCGCACGCGCGGGCTGACGAGGGCATCGAATTCATGCTTAAACTTGTCGAGCGACGGGTGCGAGTAAAGCTCGGAATCGCCGACCGGCAGTTCGGGCAGCAATTTCAAAATATATTCCTCGTCCACGCGCGAATCTTGCAGCAGACCAAAGGTGATTTGGGCGTGGCGGATTTTTTTCTGGCCCAAAAATTTTCGCACACGACGGGAAAGAAATTCAAAAATGGCCGCGTGCGCTAGCCGCGTAAAAAATTTGCCGCGCGACATCTGGCGGCTGCGCGAAAAACAGTCGCGCGTCAGGCGCAGATGCGTGATGTCAAGTTTATCCGCATCTTCCATCAAGATTTTGAAAATCACCGGATGCAGATGGAAATGCAAGTGGCCGTTGACGTGGTCAAGCGGCAGGCCGGTGGCGCGGAATTTCTCAAATTGCGCGTGGATTTCGGCGCGGAGCGGCTCGCGCAGACGGCGCCGGAAAAAATATTTCATCCCGGTGCGGACGGGCGAATAGCTGAAGGCGCGCGCGGCATTGACGAGGCCGGGAATTTTTCTGGGCGGTAATGCGGCATGGCCGTAGAGCAAGGTGAGGTGCAAGCCGACACCGAGACGCGGATTTTCGCGCGCGAGTTTGACGGCCTCGTCAAAGCCGGGCTCGTTCACCATCAGGCTCGCGCTGGTCAGGATGCCTTCGCGATGCGCGCGGATGACGGCTGCGTTCACCGAGGATGAAAGGCCGAAGTCATCGGCGTTGACAATGAGCCGGCGTTTTTCAGAGCTGGCCATAGCTGGACGAAGTTGAACCGGCGGCGAACCGCAGCCATGATTTGAAAATGAGCGCGAGCTTGCGCGGCTTGGACAACTTCAACGGCTGCGCGCCGAAGACATCAAATTTTCCGCGCTCCAGTTTTAGCAGCAACTGCCAATAGACGCTGCCCATCAGCTCGGCGGCGACCATTGCGCGGCGGTCTGTCGGCGGCAAGGTTTTTTGGGCGAGCGAGTAAAAGTTTTTGGCGCGGGCGGCAACGCTGCGGGCGAGCGCAAAATAATTTTCCGACCATTGGGAATTCAAAATCTCGGCTTCGCTGACGCCAAATTTTTCAAGCTCGCTTTGCGGCAGATAAATCCGTCCGCGCGCGGCGTCGTTTTTTACGTCGCGCAAGATGTTCGTGAGTTGCAGCGCCTGGCCGAGATAAACGGCGTAATCGCGACACGCCGGTTTTTGGTAGCCGAAAATCTCGATGCTCAACAGGCCTACGACGGACGCGACGCGATGGCAATAGAGTTCTAGTTCTTCATAATTTTCGTAGCGCAACTTTTCGAGATCCATCTCGCAGCCTTTGATGAGTTCGTCAAACAGCGCGAAGGACAGATTAAATCTCTGAATTACGGGTTGAAATTCTTGATTCAGCACGAATTGCGGATTTTTATTTTCGCAGGCGCGGCGGATGTCCTCGCGCCAGGCGGAAAGCTGTTCGCGGCGTTTTTCCGTGGGCACGGAATCCTCGTCGGCGACATCATCCACGGCACGGCAGAAGGCGTAGAGCGCGGACATGGCGTCACGTTTTGCGCGCGGCAGCAGGATGAAGGCGAGCGCGAGGTTGGAGGCGCTTTTCTTGGTGAGCGCGCGGCTGTGCTGCATGGCTAGACGCCGCGCGGCGGCTGGTTGGGGTCACGGACGGGCGGCAGACCGCCGGTTTTCGCCAGCGTGGGATTGTGCTGGCGGTGATGCCGCTGGCGCTTCTTACGCTTTTTCTTGCCGGACGAGCGGAACATGAAAAACCAGAGGCAGAAGCACGCGATGCCGACGCCGACGCACAGCAGGATGGCGACAAAAATCAGCCAGTCCGCCGAGGCGCTGTTGGGTGGAAGTTCAAAGGGATTGCCCATTATTCAAAGTCACCGTTGTCGGTTTTCATGTTCAATCTTTGCATCCGGTAGCGCAAAGAATGTCGCGTCAGTTTAAGCTGCCCGGCGGCGCGTGTCAGGCTGAAACTGTTTTGCTCCAGCGCGCCCTGGATCAGCTCGCGTTCGATCCGCTCCAGCGCGGCCTCGAGCGATTCGTCCGGCGCGGCCACCGCCGGCCCGGTTTTTTGCAGCCGCGCCTCGAGCGCAAAATCCGGCAGACTGGACGCCTGCACCTCGCGGCCGGTTTCAAGGATCAGCGCGCGTTCCACCACGTTGCGCAGCTCGCGGACATTGCCGGGCCAGCGGTGCGCAAGCATTTTCTGGTGGGCGGCGACGGTGAAAGCGGAAATATTTTTGTTCAGCGTCGCGCGGAAAATTTTCAAAAAATGTTCCGCCAGCAAACGAATGTCGTCGCCGCGCTCGCGCAACGGCGGCAAATGAAACTGCACGACGTTCAGGCGGTGGAACAAATCTTCGCGAAATTCCCCGGCGGCGATGGCCTGCACAATGTCGCGGTTGGTGGCGGCGATGAAGCGGACATCCACGCGCAATTCCTCCGTGCCGCCAACGCGCGTGAACGTGCCGTCTTCCAGAAAGCGCAGTAGTTTCGCTTGCAGCGGCTTGCCCATGTCCGCGATTTCATCCAGAAAAATCGTGCCGCCGTCCGCCTCCTCGACGCGGCCGAGTTTTTGTTTCAACGCGCCGGTGAACGAACCTTTTTCATGGCCGAACAGTTCGCTCTCCAAAAGCTGTTCGGGAATCGCCGCGCAGTTGATGCGGACGTAATTTTCATTCCGCCGTTTGCTCAAGGCGTGCAACGAGCCGGCGACCAGTTCCTTGCCTGTGCCGCTTTCGCCCAATACCAGCACACGCGCATCTGAGGGCGCGACGGTGCGGATGAGCTGGCGCAGTTCACGCACTTTCGGTGAGTCGCCGACGATTTGTTCGAGACTGAACGACTCACCGGCGCGCGCGCGCAACGCCGCATTTTCCACCAGCAGCTTGTGGCGTTCCGCGCAGCGCGCGACAGCGTGAAACAATTCCTCCGGCTCGAACGGCTTGGACAGGTAATCCATTGCGCCCGCCTTGATGGCCGCAACCGCGAGCTTCGGCGTGGCGTAGGCGGTGATCATGAGCGACGGCAGTTCCGGCCACTGGTTGTGAATCTTCGTCAGAAAATCATAGCCGCTCATGCCGCCCAGCCGCGCGTCGGTGATGACCATGAAAAAGTTTTCCTGCGCGAGCAGGTTCAGCGCCTCCTCGGCGGACTCGGCGGCGCGCGCGGCGTAGCCTTCGTCCGTGAGCATGGTCACGAGCGAACGACGCATGTTCTTGTCGTCGTCCACAACCAGCACGGGTGGCAGCGGCAGATTCATTTGGAAAATGGTTTCGGCAAAGCTTTGGCCGGAAAGACTACCGTAAATTTGGCGCCTTTTCCAAGCGTGGAATCTACCAGCGCGGAATCTACACGCACGCTACCGCCGTAAAGCTCCACGTTGTGCTTCACAATGGCGAGGCCGAGTCCCGTGCCTTTTTCCTTCGTGGTGAAATACGCTTCAAAAATCCGTTCCATCTTGTCCGGCGCGATGCCCGGCCCGTCATCGGCAATCGAAATTTCAACGGCCTGATTCCGCAGCGCGACGGCCTCCACCAAAATATTGCCGCGTTCGCCCAGCGCCTCGCGGGCGTTTTGCAGCAGGTTCACGAGAATTTCCGAAAGATGGTTACGCTGCATTAACAACGGCGGAAACGGCGCCGCAATTTTTTTCTCCAACTGGATTTCCGTCGGCACGGCGGCGGGGAAAACCTGCTCGATGGCCTGGTCAATTTTTTTAACAAGGTCAAGTTTTTCCACGCGCCCCTCGCCCAACTGCGCGTAGCCCATGACCTGCGTGATGACGCGGTCGGCGCGCGCGACCTCCTCCTGGATAATTTCAATCTGCTGCCCGGCGGCGGCGTTGTTGTTTTGCAGCGAGCGCTTGAGCGAATGGGCGCTGTTGTTGATCACCGCCAGCGGGTTTTTGATCTGGTGCGCAAACTCTGCCGCCAGCCGGCCGGCGGAATGGAGTTGATTTTCGCGCGCAGCAAATTCGCCCGCCTCTTCCGCCGCCAGCCGTTGTTTTTCCAGAAAGGCCTGCACGCCGTAGCAGCTCGCGGAGGCCAGCCAGAGCACCAGCATCCGCAACGCCAGCGGCTCGGCGATTTCATCATGCGGCGTCAGGTCAAGCGCCCGGCTGGTGGTGTCATCAAGGTTTGCAGACAGCATCACGTCCATCGCCACCACCAGCGCATAGCACACGCTCGTCGCAAAGTTGAGAACCAGTTGCGAAAATCCCGGCGGCACGCTGACGGCATTCCGCAAAATCAAGCCGAGGAACAGCCAGAACAAAATGCTGCCCAGCCCACCCGTGATCAGCGTCATCTCCGCCAGCAAAAGGCTGTCCACCAGCGCCGCCGTGAACACCGACCACTGCAACACCGCCAACGGCAGCCGGTCGGACGCAAACAGCGGCGCGGCCAGCACCACGCTCAACAAAATATAAAACCCAAAAATCAACTGCACCGTCTCCAGCGTCACGTCCAGCCCGCTGGAAATCTGCTCCATCCACGGCGAGTAATTGAAGGAATAATAAATCATCCCCACGAAGAACAGCTTCACCGGCAGCATCACATTCCGCTCCATCACCTCGATGCGGCGGCGCGCGCGCGCGCTATCCGGCGCGGGAATTTCAAACAAGGCCGGCAGACGCTTCAACCAAGGCTCGCGGCTTACGTTCATGAAAACTTAACGAAGTAATTTTATCACCCGCTCCGCAATTTTTTCAACCGGCCACAATCGCCCGACGCCCTCGTAACCGCACGACAACATACCTTCGTCCGGCCCGATGAATTCCAGACCGCGTTTTTTTAACGTGGCCACGTTCGCCTGCGTCGCTGCGTGTTGCCACATCTTTCCATTCATCGCGGGCGCGATTAAAATTTTCGCTTTGGGATTTAACGCCAGCGCGATGCACGTCAGCGCGTCGTCTGCGATTCCATTGGCCAGTTTCGCAATCAAATTTGCCGTCGCCGGCGCGACCAAAAACAAATCTGCTTCGTCCGCGAGTTGAATGTGCGTCGGCTTCCAGCCCTCGTCCTCGTCATAAAGATTCGTCACCACCGGATTGCGCGTGAGCGTTTTGAAGGGCAACGGCGTGATGAACTGCTGCGCATCCGCCGTCATCACCACACGCACGTCGCACTTGGCTTTCGTCAACAGCGACGCCAAATCCACCGCCTTGTGCGCGGCAATCGAACCCGTCACACCGAGAACAATTTTTTTTGAGACGCTCATGGTTGAATCTTAACTCGAATCTTTAATTCGCAAATCAAATTTCCGGGGCTTGCGACCGCGCCGAACGCATCTTCTCCGACTCAATGATGGCGGTCGCGCGGCGCAAATCTTCCGCCTTGCTGCCACTAATGAGCAGGTAATCGAAATTTTTCCACTGCGAAATTTCCTGTCGCGCCACGGCGAGCCGTTTTTGGATCACCGCATCGGCATCCGCGCCGCGCTTTTTCAAACGCTCTTCCAACACCGTCACCGACGGCGGGGTAAGAAAAATGGTAATCAATGCGCGCTTTAATTCAGGTTCCATCGCCGCCTGTTCGCGGATGGTCGCTGCGCCCTGCACGTCCACGTTCAGCAAAACGTCTTTGCCTGCGCGTAATTTGCCGAGCAGTTCCGATTTCAAAATACCATAGCTATTGCCGTAAACCGTCGCGTGCTCCAGAAAATTTCCCGCATGCAGCCGTTTCAAAAATTCTTCCGCCGTGAAAAAATGATAATCCACGCCATCCTTTTCGCCGGGGCGCGGCGCGCGCGTGGTGCAGGTAATGGCGCGCGTGAGATTCGGCTGCGACGCCAGCAGCAAATCACAGAGCGTCGTCTTGCCCGCGCCTGACGGTGCGGAAATCAGGACTAGCAACGGCGGCGTGGATTTTTTCTCCGGCGCAGTTTTTGCCTTCGGCTTTCTGCCTTCCGTCTTTTGAATTTGTTTTTTCATTCGACGTTCATCGCCTGTTCACGGAATTTTTCCAGTTCCGACTTCAGCGTCACGACCTCGCGCGAGATGACCGCGTCATTCGCCTTCGAGCCGATGGTGTTGATTTCGCGGTTCATTTCCTGCGCGAGAAAATCAAGCGTGCGCCCAACCGGCTCTTTGGATTTGCCGCAGTCCGCGAACTGCTGGAAATGACTTTGCAGCCGCGTCAATTCTTCCGAAATGTCTGAACGGTCAGCGAATAAAACAATTTCTTTCAACAGCCGTTCGTCATCCGGCGCAATGTTTTCAATACCCGCGCTCTTGATGCGTTCGAGCAAATTCTGCCGGTAATTTTCCGCCGTCACCGGCGCTTGCTTCTGAATTTTGCCGACGGCGGCGCTCATTACGCCGGCGCGCGCGGACAAATCTTTCGCGAGATGCGCACCTTCACGTTCACGCATTTTCACCAGCGCGGCGAGCGCCTGGTTCAAGGCTTTTTCCACCGCCGGCCACAAATCTTCCGATTCCGCCAGTTGTTCGTCCGTCTGGAAAACGCCCGGTGCGCGCAGCAATTGATCGAGCGTCACCTCGCCGGAAATTTTCAACTGCTTGGCCAGCCGCGCGAACTCGGCGGCGTAGTCCTTTGCGAGCGCGTGGTTGATGTGTTTGCGGGCGGATTCCTTGCCCTCGGCGGCGTGGAGCGTGATGCGGGCGTTGACGCGGCCGCGTGCGATGTGACGGTTGATGGCGTCGCGGATCTGCGTTTCGAGCATATCCATTTCGCGCGGGAGCGTGACCGAGACTTCGGCCTGCTTGCGGTTGACCGAGCTAAGCTCGACCGTGACCTTGAAGCCGTCCTGCGCACATTCGCCGCGACCGTAACCCGTCATGGATTTCATCCCGCCGATGATGCGAAAATTATTTGCGGCAAGCGAATAAATTTTCCAAACGCCCTCGGCAATGAGGGCCCTAGCTGAATTGGAAATGCACAATCTTCAAACACGCGTAATTTATTTCCGTCACCCAATCGTCACACGGTTTTCACTGGAATGAAATTGTGTGACGAATTGCGGCGTGTCACACTGCTTGCGTGAAACCGCGAATTTTAGTGGTGGATGACGAGCCGGAGGCGGTGGAACTCGTCGAGTTCAATCTGAAGCAGGCCGGTTACGCCGTCATCACGGCGGCGGACGGCGCGGAGGCTTTGAAGAAGGCGCGTGGCCAAACGCCCGACCTCATCATTCTGGACGTGATGTTGCCGGAGATGGACGGCTTCGAAATCTGCAAGACGTTGCGCCTTGACGCGGCCACGGCGAAGGTTCCCATCATCATGCTCACGGCCAAGGCGGCGGAGATTGACCGTGTGCTGGGGCTGGAACTTGGCGCGGATGATTATTTGACCAAGCCGTTCAGCCCGCGCGAACTGCTCTTACGCGTGAAAAAAATTCTTTCGCGTTTTCAGACCGAGGAAAAGCCGAAGGAGCAACTGCGCTTTGGCGAACTGGTGATTGACCTGCCGCGCCACGTCGCAAGCTGGAAGGGCAAACCGATTGACCTGACGGCGACGGAGTTCAAGCTGCTCACAATTCTCGCGCAGCGCGCGGGTCGGGTGCAGTCACGCGACCAGCTATTGCGCGACGTGTGGGAATACGACAGCGTCATTGACACGCGCACGGTGGACACGCACATGCGGCGGCTGCGCGAAAAGATTGGCGCGGCATCCAAGCACCTCGACACGGTGCGCGGCGTTGGGTATCGCTTCGTGGAATGAAGAATTCAGAAGGCAGAATTGCCTGCGGCCAGAATTGCATCGCAAAAAAAGTTTCTGCATTCAGCATTCTTCCTTCATCATTTCCCCATGTGGTTTCTGTGGCCAATAATTTTGCTCGTATCACTCACCGGTTTGCACCTGTGGTGGCGGGCGAAGTTCAACGCGCAGGCGGAGCGGCGCGCGGCGGAAATTGAAACATCGCAGCGCAAACAGCAGCAGACCTCACTCGACGCGAAGGCGCAACAGCAGGTTTTGTTCAACTCGATGCTCGAAGGTTTGTTGCTGCTCGACCGCAGCCGGAAAATTTATCTGGTCAACCGCGCGTTCAAAAATCTCTTTGGTCTCAAAACGGAATTGCGCGGCAAAACCGTCGTCGAGGCTTTGCGATTGCACGAACTGGATGAACTCATCCGGCGCGTCGAGGCGGAGCAGCAGGTGCTGGATTACGAAATCAAGCTGCCGGATTTGAATGAGCGCTGGTTGCAGGTCAACGCCGCCATCATCACGAACGCCGCCGGCGAACGCGACGGAACGATTTTGGTTTTTCGCGATTTGACGCGGTTGAAACAGCTCGAACGCACGCGCGAGGAGTTTGTCGCGAATGTCAGCCATGAATTGCGCACGCCGCTTTCGCTCATCAAAGGCTACGTCGAAACGCTGCTCGACGGCGCGCGTGACAATCCCGAAGTCGCCGAGCGTTTTCTGAAAATCATCGAGCGCAACTCGCAGCGGCTTGATTTGCTCATCCAGGATCTATTGACGATTTCCGCACTCGAATCTGAAAAAATAAAATTAAATTTGCAGCCGGTCGCCCTGCGCGCGCTCGCGGACAAAGTTTTGACCGACCTCCACGCCAAGGCGGAAAACAAAAATGTGGAGCTGTTCAACGAACTGCCGGAGCTCTCCGCCAACGGCGATGTGAACCGGCTGGATCAAGTGCTCGCGAACCTCGTGGACAACGCCATCAAATACGGCAAGCCCAACGGCTCCGTGCGCGTCGGCGGAAAAAAACGGGCGGACGGCGTGCTGGAAATTTTTGTGCGTGACGACGGGCCGGGCATTCCCGTCGAATCGCTTGACCGCGTGTTTGAGCGGTTTTACCGCGTGGACAAAGCGCGTTCGCGCGACCAAGGCGGCACGGGTTTGGGACTTTCGATTGTAAAGCACATCGTGCAGGCGCACGGCGGCGAGGTGCGGTGCGAAAGCGAGCTTGGCAAGGGCGCGACTTTTTTCTTCACGGTTCCGGCGGTGTAAATTGATGCAGGCTTATTTTGGCTTGCGTGATTTTTTCCTTCGCAGATTATCCCCCGTTCAAAAATCAGCATCATCATGAAACTTAAAAAACTTGTGTTCACAACCGTCATGGCTTGCGCTTTGGCAGCATTTCAACCGACAGCTAATGCCGATTTAGTCGGCTTTCTCAAGAAAGCGTTCGGGCCTCCGCCCATTCAACTGGACGCCGCACCGACGCCGGAAAAATCCGTGACCGTGGATTCGTTCAAGCAGTTGAAGAATTGCAAAAAAGTCGTGGTCACCGCGTTCAACGTGCAATTCATCACCAAGAAAGATGCCGGATCGCACGCGGGCGGCGCGGGCGAAGGCGCGGCGCACGTCAACTCGCACATCAAATTGACTGGCCTCACCAATGAAACATTCCAAGCCATTACGGACCAAGTTTACACGAACTTCACCAAAGGTCTCCAGTCGCTCGGCGTCGAAGTCATGCCGTATTCCGAATACGCCGCGTTGCCGGAATATGTGGACATGAAATCGCATTTCAAGACGTCGCCGATGCAAGTTTCGGGTGGAATGTTTTCGGGGCAACCGTCGGAATTATTTTCGCCAACCGGGATGCCGGTAGTGTTGTTCGGCGATGAATTGGCGTTGAGCAAAGGAAATTCCATGACCGCCTACATCGGCATGAGCGCGCCGTTCACCAAGGAAGCGGTCATCGCCAAGAAAACTGGCGTGGCGGCGGTGCACGTTTATCTGGTCGTGGATTTTTGCCAGATGGAAGCGAACGGCGGCACGTATAGTTTTTCTGCCAAGGTCACGACCAAGCCGCAGATAAGCATTTCCAAGGTGAGCCGCTGCTCATTCTTTTTTGATGACTCGATGTATAACGGCGGTCGCGAATTTGTGAAGATGAAAAACAACGCGTTCGGCGCGGATGAATACGTTTCCGAATTCACGGACGTGACCACCAGCGGACAGAAGGCTGGCGACGTGGCGGTCAATGTCATCGGCATCCTCGGCGGCACGGGCGATACTTACAGCAATACTTATTACGAAGCCGCCGCCAATCCAGCGCTTTATCAGGCGGCTTGTGTGAAATATCTCACCGCCGTGCAAGACTTGATGCTCGCCGGCATCAAGGAGAAGACGTCAAAATAATTTTCAGCCGAATTCAGCTGCGGATTGTTGGTGGAGAAACCCGCTGCCAATCCGCAGTTTTATTTTCGGCTTAAACTTCAGAAAATTTCTTTTTAGTCGCGCTGAAAAAAACTACATTGTTCCCATGGTTCATGTAGGCATTGGTTATGACGTCCATCAATTGGTTGCCGGGCGCAAGTGCGTTCTTGGCGGCGTGGAGATTCCGCATACGAAAGGTCTCGACGGCCATTCGGACGCCGACGCGTTGATGCACGCGATTTGTGACGCCGTCCTCGGCGCGCTCGGCGAGGAGGACATCGGCCATTTTTTTCCGAACACTGACCCGCGCTGGAAAAATGTGCCGAGCAAAATTTTTCTGGAGGAGGCCGCCAAGCAGGCTGCGAAGCGCGGCGCAAAAATTGTGAATATTGACGCCACGGTCATCGCGCAGGCACCGAAAATTTATCCGCACATCGCCAGCATGAAGCAAAACATCGCCGCCGCGCTCGGTATTTCCGAGCGGCAGGTCGGCGTGAAGGCGACGACGAACGAGCTGATGGGTTTCATCGGCCGCGAAGAAGGCATCGCCGCGATGGCGGTGGCCAGTGTGAATTTGCCCGAATAATTTCCCATGCCCAAAGCCGAAATTGCCTGGAAACGCGTCACCGAGGACGGTGAGAAACTGCAGGTCTATGCCCAGCACGTCGGGCATGAGTATCATTTTTTCCATCGCGCCAAACGATTCGATGTCTGGGAGCGCGTCAAGGAACCACCGCTGGAAGACTGGTTGGAATTGCTCGACGCCGTGCAGCGCCTCGTCAACCGCCGCCGCTACATGCCGGACGATGAAAAACGCTTGCGCGCCCAAATCATTGAAAAATTCCCGGAGGCGCAAATATAATTTTGTTGCCGGTGAAAGTGATTCGCGAAAAAATTTGGAACGCATGAAGTCAAAGCCGACGGCCAGCAACCTGCATCCGCACACGGGAAAAATTCCGTTACAGGATCGCGAATTGCGTCACGGTCATCGCGGCTGCGTCATCTGGCTCACGGGACTTTCCGCCTCTGGCAAGTCCACCATCGCCACCGAGCTGGAGCGCGAACTGTTCCGGCGCGGCTGCCAGCCGTTCATCCTCGACGGCGATTCCGTGCGGAAGGGCTTGTGCAGCGACCTGGATTTTTCCGAGCGCGACCGGCACGAGAACATCCGGCGCGTGGGCGAAGTGGCGCGGCTGTTTGCCGACGCGGGTTTCATCTGCATCTCGGCGTTCATCTCGCCGCACCGCGCCGACCGCGACCTCGTGCGCGACTTGATGCCGCCGGGAACTTTTTTTGAAGTTTTTGTCAACGCGCCGTTGTCCGTGTGCGAGCAGCGCGACCCGAAGGGGCTTTATGCAAAGGCGCGCTTAAACCAAATCAAAAATTTCACCGGCATTTCCTCGCCGTATGAACCGCCGTTGAAACCGGAAATTGAATTGCACACGGATCGTCTGACGGTGATGCAGGCGGTCGAAAAGATTTTGAAGCTGCTGGAGAAAAAATGCCGCATCCAAGCCAAGCCCGGCAAATCTCCGGAAAAATTGCCGGCAACCATCCGCTGGTCAGACTGGTGAATTCAGCGGCCCGTTCATAATCCTGCTCCTAATCGTAATCGGCTTGCCCGGATGATTGGAATCAAGATTATCACGGAACAGATTTTCCGCTGACATTTCGCGCGAATGGTTTATCTTCGCCGAATGGCAAGTCGTCCGTTGATTCTAGTTTCCCCCAGCATTGAGAAGCGCGGTGTGGAGTTTCATGATTTGTCCGCCAGCCTCTCGGTGCGGTATGATTATGCCGTGCTGCATTCCGGCGGCATTCCCGTCACTGTGCCGACGACCACCGACCGCGCGGTGCTGGCGGAATGCGTCCGCCGCGTGGAAGGCGTGCTGCTCACCGGCGGCGATGACATCAATTCCGATCTCTACGACGCGAAGTTGCCCGCGAAAATAAAAAAAACCGTCGAGCAAACGCCTGATGGCGGCGCGCGCGATTTGCGCGAACTCATTTTGATCGAGGAAGCGTTTCGCCAGCGCAAGCCGCTGCTGGCGATTTGCCGTGGTCATCAATTGCTCAACATCGCGTTTGGCGGGCAGCTTGTCGCGGACATCCGGCAGCAGGTAAAGGGCGCTTTGAATCACCAGCAGCTCGACCGGGCGTTTGAATTGGTGCATGAAGCGGCGTTGACACCCGGCTCTTTGCTGGCCAAGATTGCGGGCAGGCAGGTTTTGGGCGTAAACAGTTCGCACCATCAGGCGGTGCAACAAACGGCGGAACCGTTCGTGGCCACGGCGGTCAGCGCGGATGGAATTGTCGAGGCGATGGAGTTGAGGCCGGAAGCCGCGCGGAAAATGCCGTTCCTGTTGAGCGTGCAGTTTCACCCCGAACGGCTGACGCCGCGTCACGCCGCGCACCGCAAAATTTTTGATGCGTTCGTCGCGGCCGGCAGACGGAATAATAAAAAATCATGAAAGGCAAAATTCTTATCGTAGACGACGAGGCGGACTTGCGGAGTCTGCTCAAATCAATTCTCGAAGACGATTACGGCGTGACCGAGGCCGAAAACGGCGCCGCGCTAAAAAAATGTTTTCCGGCGAGGCGCCCGACGTGGTGCTGCTGGATTTGAACCTGCCCGACGCCAACGGCCTTGACCTGCTGCCGCTCATAAAAAAATCTTGGACCGAAACCGAGGTGGTGGTGCTGACCGGCGCGGCGACTTTCGAGGCCGCCGTGGAGGCGACCAAGCGCGGCGCGTATCATTTCATCAACAAGCCTTTTGACGCCTCGGCGCTGCTCGTCACCATTGACCGCGCCATCGAAAACCGGCAGCAGAAGGAGGAAAACAATTCCCTGCGCCGCGCCATTTCCACGATGAACGGCAGTTCCGCGCCAGTGTTTCAAAGCCCGCAGATGCAGGCGGTAGTGCGCACCGTCGAGCGCGTCGCGCCGGCCGATGTGACAATTTTGATCACCGGCGAAAGCGGAACCGGCAAGGAAGTCATCTCCGACCTTATCCACAATTTGAGCACGCGCTCAAAAAACAAAATCGTCAAGGTCAACTGCGCCGCCCTGCCCCGCGAACTCATCGAAAGCGAACTTTTCGGCTCCGTCAAAGGCGCGTTCACCGGCGCGTTCACCGGCGCGCACACCGACCGCGACGGCCTGTTCCGCCAAGCCGAAGGCGGCACGCTGTTCCTCGATGAAATTTCCGAGATGCCGATTGATACGCAAAGCAAATTGCTGCGCGTGTTGCAGGATCAAAAAGTCCGGCCCGTCGGCGGCAAGACCGATTACCAGACCAACTGCCGCATCATCGCCGCAACCAACCGCAAGCCCGAGGACGCCATCAAGGACGGCAAGCTGCGCGAAGATTTATTTTACCGCATCAGCGCCATTTCCGTCCATCTCCCGCCGTTGCGCGAACGCCGCGACGACATTTTGCCGCTCGCGAATGCTTTTCTGAAACGCTTTGCCGCGCAGGCCAACCGCACGTTGCGCGGCTTCACGCTCGCGGCGGCGGAACGGCTCACCGGCTTCGACTGGCCGGGCAACATCCGTCAGCTCCAGAACGAAATCCAGCGCGCCGTGCTCCTCTGCGAAGGGCCGGACGTGGACGCCAGCGATTTATCCGTGAGCGAAATCCGCATGGTTCCGTCCGAAGGCCACGACACCAGCTTCACGCTGCTCGAAGGCGTCGAGCGGAACGCCATCATCCAGATGCTCCGCGAAACCGGCGGCAACAAACTCGAGACCGCCAAGAAACTCGGCATCGGTCGCCAGACGCTTTACAACAAGATTAAGGCTTACGGAATCGAGACTTGATCCGCCATTTGAAAAATATTTTCAAATGATTCACTCCGCCGGGCTAAATGAAATTGCCCGGCGTTTTCTTTTCAGGCAGGAATCGGCGGCCTGAATTTTAATATTAAAAACCGGGAATTTTCTTCACCTCATCCAGCGCGCCGCTGGCCTTGCTCAAACCGGGCGCGTATTTGTCCTCGATGGATTTGATGAGTTCCTTTTGCGTGTCGGAAAGTTTGGCGCTTGCCGCCACATTTTTGAACGACGGCAGGGCGTCCTTATATTTTCCGCTGCGCAGCGAGGTGACGATGTTCGCCACATCGCCCTGCTGGCCTTCGAGCGATGCAAAATTTTTCTGCACGACATACGCCGAAGTCAGGTTGCCCACCTGCTTGGCAAGGCCGAGCTGTTCCGGCGTGAACTTGGCGCCTTTGACGAGGTTGAAGGCAGAGGTCAGCGCGGCGGAATCCTGCCCGCCGGTCAACGACGTCAACATGCTGTTGAGCTTGCCCGTGACGGCAGAGTTGCCGCCGACCGCGGAACCAAGGCTTTCCACTTTGCTCGTCAGCTCGGACGCAATCCCGCCTAGTTGGCTGTCCGAACTGGTTTTGGCCGCATCCAGAAATTTGGCGGCGGTATCGGCGCTGGTCTGGCCGAAAACCGGGTTGGCAAAACCGCCGAGGCTCACCGCGACGGCGACGATCGTCATCAAGTTCACAAATGTTTTTTTCATGGGCGGAAATAATAATTGCCGCCAAAAAATTGGCAAGCTGTTCGGCGTGATGGCTGTGGTTGAAACTTTCCCGCCGGCTTGCTAGATTTTCCCTCTATGGGACGCCAATGGCTTCATGCCAAACGATTGGTCGCCGGCCTAAAAAAAGGCCGCACGACCGGAAAACTGGTCCGCGAAATCTCCGTCGCCGCCAAAATGGGCGGTGCTGATCCTGCGATGAATGCGCGCCTGTTCACCGCCGTTGAAAAGGCCAAAAAAGAAAGCGTGACCAAGGACGCCATTCAGCGCGCCATCAACAAGGGCGCGGGCATCGGCGACGAAAAAATGATCATGGATCATGTCGTCTACGAAGGCCGAGCACCGCATAACGTGCCCGTCATTGTTGAGGTTTATACGGACAACGTTAACCGCACCGCGCCGGAAATCCGCGTGCTGTTCAAGAAAGGCCAACTTGCCACCACCGGCAGCAACAAGTTTTTGTTCGACCACGTCGGCCTCGTCGAGGCGCATCATCCGGACGCGAACATTGACCGCGAAACCGCCGCCATTGAAGCCGGCGCGAACGAAGTTGAAATTCTGACGCACGACCAAAACGACGATATTCCCGCCGAGGCCGCCGGCGCAAAGTTTATTTGCGAACGCACCGCCGTCCACGAAGTTTCCAAATGGCTTTCCGCAAATGGCTGGACGGTCGTGACGAGCGAAATCGGCTATGTTCCTAAACAATTTCCCGAACTCAGCGAGGCGCAGCAAAACGAAGTCGGCGAATTTTTGCACACGCTCGACGAACACGACGACGTTCACCGCGTCTGGGCGGCGGTGAAATAAAAATTATTCCGCATCGCCGCCGCCGTTTTTCTTTTCCCAACTGCGCCGCGTTTTTTCCGGCAAGCTCGCGTCCACCTTCGCGTAATAAGTCTCTTCGCCAAATAATTTATTGGCCGCATGCTCCAGTTCCAGCGACGGCGTGACGCCAAATTTCTCGTGCGTGCCGACAAACACTGTCGCGCCTTCCGGCCGCATAAAACATAAGAACAACGGGCATTTCCCTGCGTGCGCGGCGGTGAGTTCCTGCACCTTCGTCAAATCTTCCGGCTGCAAATGCGCGGTGTGCAAACGCAGATGAACCTGCTTCGTGTATTTTTTCGGCGCGTCTTCGAGCGGCATGATTTCCTGCGGAAACATTTTCGGCTTGTCTTCGCCAGTGCTGACTTCGCCGACGACCAGAATGGCCTTGTTCACTTCGAGCAGCGGCCGAAACTTGTCGTAGTCGTTCATCACGAGCAGTTGCACCGAGCCATCCAAATCTTCGAGCGTGACCATAGAATACGGCTTGCCGGATTTTTTGGAGAAGCCGTGCGTGACCGCGGAAATCATCCCGCCGATGCGAGTCAGACTGCGGTTCGGCAGTTCGCCGAGCTTCGCCAGATTCGTCAGCGTATATTTTTCCAGAATCGGCGCGAACGGCGTGAGTGGATGGCCGGTGACGTAAAATCCAAGCAGCTCTTTTTCGTGCGCGAGCAGTTCGTGCTGCGGCCACTCGGGCAGATTGGAAATCGCCTCCGGCATCGGCGGCGTTTTTTCTTCGAGCGCGCCGAAAAGCGAACTCTGCCCTTTTTGTTTGTCAGAGAGAATGCTCGCGGCTCGCGACAACGTGCGTTCGATTTGCGCGAACAGCGTCGCCCGCGTCTGGCCAAACGAATCGAACGCACCAGTTTTGATCAATGCCTCCAATGGTTTTCGCGTGAGCGTGCGGCCGTCCACGTGCTCGCACAGTTCGGAAAGTGTCTTGAATTTTCCGTGTTCGGCGCGCGCCTTCAAAATGGCTTCGACGGCGGCTTCGCCAACGCCTTTGATCGCCGCCATGCCGAAACGGATCGCCTTGCCGTCGCGCGCGGGTGCGAAGAAAACTCCGCTCTCATTCACGTCCGGCTGCAAAACCTCAATGCCGAACGCGCGCGCCTCGGCGATGTATTCCGACAATTTTTCCGTGTTCGCCATGTCGTTTGTCATCATGGCGCAGAAAAATTCCACCGGGTAATTCGCCTTCAGATACGCGGTCTGATAAGCGACGATGGCATACGCGGCGGCGTGCGACTTGTTGAAACCGTAGCCGGCGAATTTTTCCAGCAAATCAAAAATCTGGTTCGCTTTCGTCGCGGGAATGTTATTTGTTTCCTTGCAGCCCTTGACGAATTTTTCGCGCTGCTGCTGCATTTCCTCGACTTTTTTCTTGCCCATCGCGCGGCGCAACAAGTCCGCCGCGCCCAGCGTAAATCCGGCGAGCAACTGCGTCGCCTGCATCACCTGTTCCTGATAAATTAAAATTCCGTAAGTCTCCTTGGAGATGGATTCAAGGAGCGGATGCTCGTATTTGATTTCAATTTCGCCGTGACGACGCTTGATGAAATCGGGAATCAAATCCATCGGGCCGGGCCGATAGAGCGCGACGAGCGCGGTGATGTGCTCGACGGAACTGATCTGAAATTTTTTGCACAGGTCGCGCATCCCGCCGGATTCCAACTGGAACACACCGAGCGTTTCCGCACGATTCAACAGATCGTAGGTTTTTTTGTCGTCGAGCGGCAGCTGATCCACGTCCACGGAAATTCCATGCGTGCGCTTGACCATCTCGCAAGTATTGCGGATGACGGTCAATGTTTTCAGTCCGAGAAAATCCATTTTCAGCAGACCCAAATCGCCGACCGGCCCCATCGCGTATTGCGTCACAATCGCGCCGTCTTCATCCGTTTTCAGCGGCAGCAAATTGACGAGCGGCTGGTCGCCGATGACGACGCCGGCCGCATGAACACTGGCGTTTCGCGTGAGGTCTTCGAGAATGAGCGCGGTGTCAATCAGCTCGCGCGTGACGTCTTCGGTCTCGTAAGCCTCCTTGAATTCGGGCGATTGCTTGAGCGCTTTCGTCAGATCCATTTTCAGATCGAACGGAATCATTTTCGCCAGCCGGTCACCATCGCCGTAAGGCAAACCCATCACGCGCGCGACGTCGCGCACGACGCTTTTTGCGCCCATCGTGCCGAACGTGATGATTTGCGCGACGGAATCTTTGCCGTATTTTTTGCGGACATATTCGATGACGTCCGCGCGGCGGTCGTCGGCGAAATCAATGTCAATATCCGGCGGATTCACGCGCTCGGGATTGAGAAAACGCTCGAACAAAAGTCCGTAACGAATCGGATCCACGTTCGCGATTTCCAAAAGATAAGTGACAATCGATCCGGCGGCGCTTCCGCGCGCCACGCAGGAAATTCCCTGGCTGCGGCCGTAGCGGATGAAATCGCCGACGATAAGAAAATAGGAGATGAAACCGGTTTTCTCGATGACTTCCATCTCGACTTTCAACCGATCAATGACCGTTTTGATGGCGGCGGTGACAATGGGATTTTCAAAGGTGAGATTATTTTCCGCGCTGGCCACGAGTGTCGGCAGGCGCTTTGGATTGTCCACGCCCGTGACGACAAATTCATTTCCCTCCGCCTTCGCGTGAATCGTGTAGCGGGTGAAAAGTCCTTCCGCAAGCCACTGCCGCAAAAAGCCTTCGCGCGTGAAATGTTCCGGCGGATGAAACACCGGATAATGCAAATCCTTCGTCGCTTTTGGAAATTTGATTTCCAAATTGCACTTGTCCGCGACCTCGCGCGTGTTCAGAACCGCTTCGGGAACTTCGGCGAAACGCGCCTGCATTTCCTCCGCGCTGCGCAGAAAAAATTGCTCCGGCACATAGCCCGCACTCATGCGCTTCGGATTGCTCAACAAATCCTGCGTGCCGATGCAGACGAGGCAGTCGTGCGCGTGCGAATCACCTTTGTTGATATAGTGAACGTCGTTGGTGCCGACGAGTTTCAGTCCGAATTCCTTTGCCCACGGAATGAGCAGTTTGTTGACCTTGGCCTGTTCGGGAATGCCGTGATTTTGCAGTTCGAGGAAAAAATTTTCCGCGCCGAGCGTCTGCTTGAAGAAATCTACCGCGTCGCGCGCCTTGTCAATTTGATCCTTCATGATCAAATCAGGAATCTCGCTCGCGAGACAGCCGGACAGCGCAATCAAACCTTCGCTGTGCTTCGCCAAAATTTCTTTATCAATGCGCGGCTTGTAATAATAGCCCTCCAAATGCGCGGCGGTCGTGAGCTTGATCAGATTTTTGTAGCCGACTTCGTCCTTCGCGAGCAGACCGAGGTGATGATATTTGTCGCCCTCGACTTTTTTGCGTTCCAGTCGCGAGCCGGGCGCGACGTAAACTTCGCAGCCGATGATGGGCTTGATGCCTTTGGCGCGCGCGGCCTGATAAAATTCGATGACGCCGTGCATCGCGCCGTGGTCGGTGATGGCGAGCGCAGGAAATTTCAGCTCGTGCGCCCGTTCCATCAATTTGTCCAGACGGCACGCACCATCGAGCAATGAATACTCGGTGTGTAGATGCAAATGGACAAAATCAGCGTGCGACATTGGGATTGAATTTTACCCGCGCAACGCACCGCGAAGCAAGCAGCGGATATTCACCGCGCGGAAATTTTATTTTGCAGCGCCGCGAAAACCTGCTCCGGCGAGATTTGCGCGAGGCAATGTTTCTGACTAGCGCACGCGAAAAGATTGCGGTCGCAGCCGCAAGTTCCGCCAGTGAGCGCGAGATGTTTTTCCCCAATCGGCGCCCAGCGCACCGGCGGCGTCGGGCCGAAAAGGGAAATCGTCGGCACGCCTAAACCGGCGGCGAAATGCAACGGGCCGGTGTCGCCGGAAATGAAAACGGCGGCGCGCGCCAGCACGGCCAGAAAAAGCGGCAAGTCGGAAATCTGCGGTAAAATCAAGGCTTCCGGCGCAAGTTTTTTAAGATCGACCATCAAAGCCGCTTCGCGTTCGCCGCGCGCGGTGGTGAAAACCATTTTCATCCCGGCATTCGTGGCGAGCTTATTTAATTTCGCCCAATGCGCCAGCGGCCATTCTTTTCTCGGCTGGCTGGAAGCGACGTGGCAGATGACGGTGCGTTCTTCCGGTAGAATTTTCTCCGCTGCGTCCGCGAGGGCGGGGTCGGCGCGGATTTCAGATTCGAGCGCGCGCGGCAACGGAATTTGCCAGCCGGATAAAAGTTGCGCGAGCCGGACGGATTCATGCGGCTTGATTTTCCCCGACACGACGCGGTCGGTATAAAAAAATTTGCGGCCCAAAAACCCGCCGCGCTCCGCCCAGCCGAGTCGGCGTTTGGCACCGATAAAATAACTTAAAATCGCACCACGGTCGTTGCTGGCAAAATCCACGGAGCGGTCAAAACGCTCGCGTCGCAAGGCGGAAATCAGCGGCCAGGTTTCGCGCAGGCTCGAACTGCCGCGTTTGCGCGGCATCGCCCACACACGCGTGAGCCACGGCAGATGTTGAAATAAAGGTGCAATTTCTGCTGGCACGAGCAGGTGAATTTCGCTCTGGGGAAATTGTTCGTGCAGGGCGCGCAGCGCGGGCGTGAGCAGCACGGCGTCGCCAAAGTATTTGAATTGCAGCGCGAGAATTTTCAATCAGTAAAATGAAATGAATAAGGAAAGCAGGAAGGTAGGAAAAACCCGAGAAGACTTTTTTCGAATTCCTGTTTTCCTGCTTTCCTAATTAGAATCTTCATCACGAGGCGAATTGCAGTTCGTAAAGTTTTTGATAGACGCCGGCGCGTTTGACGAGTTCATCGTGCGAGCCGGTTTCGACAATTTTTCCCTGATCTAAAACGACAATTAAATCGGCGTGCAAAATGGTCGAGAGGCGGTGCGCGATGCAAATCGTGGTGCGGCCTTTCATGAGTTCGTCGAGCGCGGCTTGCACGGCGCGTTCGGATTCGGTGTCGAGCGCGCTGGTGGCTTCGTCCAAAATTAAAATCGGCGCATTCTTCAAAACGGCGCGCGCGATGGCGAGGCGCTGGC
Organism: uncultured Verrucomicrobia subdivision 3 bacterium; assembly: GCA_903878805.1. GTDB lineage: Bacteria > Verrucomicrobiota > Verrucomicrobiia > Limisphaerales > UBA11358 > UBA11358. The sequence goes on along the minus strand of CAIRJF010000013.1, from coordinate 85,871 downwards.
GTTGGCCACCGGAAAGTGAAACGCCTTTTTCGCCGATGACGGTGTCGAAGCCTTCCGGTTTTTGCTCAATGAAATCAAGGGCGTAGGCGTGTTTTGCGGCGGTGGTGATTTCTTCGTTCGTCGCGCCGAGGCGGCCGAGTTCGATGTTCCGGCGGATGGTGTCATTGAACAAAATATTTTCCTGCGAAACGACGGCAATTTGATTGCGCAGGTCGCGCGTCGAAATGTCACGCACATCCACGCCGCCGATTTTTATCCGGCCACGTGCCGGATCGTAGAACCGCAAAAGCAGGTTGGCGAGCGTGGTTTTGCCAGAGCCGCTCGTGCCGACGAGCGCGACGAGCTGGCCGGCTTTGACGGTGAGGTTGATGCCGCGGAGAACGGATTTTTCACCGTAGTTAAAATCAAGGTTTTCAAACACGATGTCCGCCTTGTCGGCGTGGAGCATTTTGGGCGCGGCGGGTTCGGGCACGGAATTTTTGGTGGCGAGCAGTTCAAAGATGCGGTCGCTGGCGGCGCGCGCCTGATGCAACTGGTTGTGCAGACGCGACAGATTTTTTATCGGCGGATACATGAGGAAAATGCTCAAAATTAACTGGGTGAAATCGCCGGTGCTGGGCCGCGCGCCGGGCGAGGAATTCATGTAGATGAGCGCGATGGCGATGCCGGTGGCGCCAAGCACGTCAATGATGGGCGAGGTGATCTCGTTGGCGCGGATGATGCGCATGAAATTGCCGGTGGCGCGCCCGGCGGTGGCGCGAAATTCCTCGGCGACGACAGTCTCCAAGTTGTAGGCCTTGACGACGCGGTGGCCGGTGAAGGTTTCCGCCATGACCTGCATGAGCGCTGCATTTTGCTTTTGCAATTCACTGCTGGACCGGCGGACTTTTTTGCTGAAGATGGAAAGCGGAATGATACATACGGGCAGAACAATCAATGAAATCAGCGTCATGGTGCGGGTCTCCGAACGCCAGAGCAAGGCGGTGACGATGGCGACGAGTGTAACGGGATCGCGGACAATGACGGAGGTGGCATTGCTGAAGATGACGTAAAGCGCCGAGGTGTCGCTCATGATGCGCGAGATGAGTTCGCCGCTGCGGTTTTGGCTGAAAAATCCGGCGGACAAATCAATGAGATGCGAAAACAGTTTGACGCGCAGGTCGTTCACGGCGCGGATGGCCACCCATTGCAGGAAATATGTGTTCAGATAAGTCACCACGCCACGCAACAACATGACGAGCGGAATCAGCGCGACAAACAGAAAGAGCGCGCCGCGATGCTGGTGCAGGCCGCTTTCCAGGCCGACGCGCGCGTCGTGCAGCCATTGCACCGCGAATTGCGGGAGCGATGAAAATTTTTCCTCAATCGGTTTTTGACCCGGCGCGGGAAACATGACGTTGGCGACGAGCGTGATGGTGACAATCATCAGCGGCGCCATCAGCCCCGCGAGGATGCCGGTGAACACGCCGAGGAACAGCCGCGCGCGGTAAGGCCGCACGAACTGCCAAAGCTTGCCGAGAAATGCGATCATCGCCGTTATTCTGACAATGGCGACGGAAAGTGAAAGTTTTGTTTTCAACTTGGCACAACCAAGGTGGTTCTTTAGCTTCATCGCCGACCGCCGATGATTTACGACTGTTTCATATTTTACAACGAGCTGGAGCTGCTGGAATTGCGGCTGCATGAACTGGCCGGGGTGGTGGACAAATTTGTGCTGGTCGAGGCGACCCAGACGCATTCCAACAAACCCAAACCGCTTTACTATCAGGAAAACCGCGCGCGGTTCAGCGGCTTTCACGACAAGATTGTCCATGTGGTAATGAATGACCTGCCAAAGTCGCCAGACGCGTTCGAGGTGGAACGCTTCCATCGGAACGGTATTGAGCGCGGGCTGAAGAATTGCCGACCGGATGACTGGATTCTGGTCTCCGATCTGGATGAAATTCCGCGTCCGTCCGTGGTGCAGCAACTGGCGAAAGACGTGCCATTCAATGACCAACTATTTACGAATCTGGGCCACGACTTGCTGAACTCGGCGTTCGTGAAATTTATTTTCTATCGCCGCGGCTTGCGGCGGCGACTGCGGCGGAACCATCCGTTCATCTGGCGGTTCGAGCAATCGCTTTACCGCTATTTTCTAAACTGCCGCTCGAATCATGTGAGCTTCGGTTCGCGCATGGCGCGTTACCGGGATTTTTCCTGCGCCGAGGAAATGCGCCACAGCGGCTACAAGACGGTGAAAGATGCCGGTTGGCATTTCACCTACATGGGCGGCGGCGAACGTATCGTTGACAAACTGCGGGCATTTTCACATCAGGAATTCAACCGGGCGGAATTCACCGATGTGCAGCGCATTACGGAGCTCATAAATCAGGGCGAAACCCTGTTCGGCAAGAATGAACAACTCACTTTTGTCCCGCTGGATAAATCATTTCCCGAATATGTGCAAATGCACCCAGACAAATTCGCCGGCTGGATCAAGCCTGTATGAATAATCCGACCGGACAAAACTCCAAGCCCGCCGACGCACCGTTGGATGTCACCATCACCATCCCGGTTTTTAACCAGCTTCACTACACCAAGGGCTGCGTGGAAACTCTCTTGCAGGCGGGCATCGCTGGTTCGCAAATCGTCATTGTCAACAACGCCTCGACCGACGGCACCACGGAATATCTGGCTGGCTTTCCCGACATTCGTGTCATCCACAACGCCAAAAATCAAGGCTGCGCCTTCGCGTGGAACCAAGGTGCCAAGGCCTCTACTTCCGAATGGACGGTCGTGTCCAATAACGACATTCTTTTCGCACCGGAGACCTTGGCGGGTCTCATTGCCTTTGCCGAGGAAGAGCAGATCGACATCGCCAGTGGCTCCATGTGCGAGGGCGATGTGGATTATGATTTCCCAGAGTATGCCCGCGATTTCATGCACCGCATGGCCGCCGTCACCCGCCGGAATGTGGCTCGCGGCTCCTGTTTCATGGTTCACCGTCGGGTCTTTGAAAAAATCGGTTGGTTCAACGAAGACCCCAAGCTCGGCGGTTACGAGGACGACGAATTTTTCCGGCGCGCCCGCAGTGCCGGTTTGAAGCTGGCGATTACCGGCCGCTCGTTTTATCACCATTACGGCAGCGTTACGCAGAAGAGCATGAAGGCCGAGATGAAGAAACCAAACTTGAGCCTGGGCGACCGTGAGTATTATCGGCGGCAAACCGGGCAGACTTGGGGCAAACGCAAAGCCGTCCAACTGAAGCACGCCGTGCGGAATTTCTGGTGGAAAAACACCGAAAAACTCCGCTACGACCGCACGCTGCACGAAAAAAGAATCGGTGGCCAGTGGCACTATTGCTGACATTACCGATTGCTCTGTCCGCGCAATCCGTTCTGGCCGGAACGCAAAAAAACACTTAATCTACCGCGCAGAAGCTCGGCCCATGAACCCGAACCCACTGCCTATCTCCGTCTGCATCATCGCCGGCAACGAGGCGCACCGCATCACGCCCACGTTGCAAAGCGTCGCGGATTGGGCAGCCGAAATCATCGTCGTCATCAACGACGACGTGAACGACGGCACGGACAAAATCGTAGAGTCTTTCGGTGGAAAAAATTTTCGCGAGCCGTGGAAAGGCAACATCGAGCAAAACCGTTCCGCCTCTGAAAAAGCCACGCGCGAATGGCTGCTCGCGCTCGACGCCGATGAAGTCGTCTCGCCCGAACTCGCGACGGAAATAAAAAAATTATTTTCCAACCCGGAAAAACTTGGACGCTGCGACGCCTACGAATTTCCGCGCTGCACACTTTATTACGACAAGTGGATTCGCCACGGCGAATGGTATCCCGACCGCAAACTGCGTTTGTGGCGCCGCGGCCAAGGCCAATGGGGCGGCGTCTTCCCACATGGCCGCGTCGTCGTGACTGGAAAAGTTGGACGGTTGCGCGGCGAGCTTTTACATTACAGCATGGAAAGCGTCGAGCATCAGATCAAAAAAACCGTCCGTTACGCGGACGAATTTGCTGCGACCTGCCGCGCCGAAAACCGTCAAATCACCTTTGTTCATCTGCTCGTCCGCCCGCCGTGGCGTTTCTTGCGCGGTTATGTTTTCAAACTAGGTTTTCTCGACGGTTGGCGCGGATTGACTATCGCCTGGCTAACCGGCTTCTACACTTTTCTCCGCTACTTCAAAGCGTTTGAAGCGCAAAACCGCAAAGCCTCGCCGCCCAAATGACCGCCTCCGCCAACCGCAAAAAACATCTGTTGCTTTACGAGCCGCGCACCGAAGGTCACCACCTCGGCTGGTTGCGTTTCATCACCGACGATTTGCTGTCCGCCAATTTTCAACTGACCATCGCCGCCGATTTGCGCCCCGGTTCGCGCGAACGCGTCGAACAAAATCTCGCCGGATTGCTCGGCGAAGTGAAATTGATTTCCGCCTACGACGAAAATGGCCGCCGCCATCTTGACGGCAAAGCCCGCTCCGTCGCGCACTGCTTAAAAAGCAGCGGCGCCGAAAATGTTTTTCTCTGCGCGCTCGACGAAATCGCCTCGGATTGCTGGCGCAAAGCAACCTTTGGTTTTCGCCCGCCGCCGGAATTACGCGGACGCATGGGCGGCATTTATCATCGCCCACGTTTTCTCGAAGCGCCCCAATGGTCGCTTGATCGCGCGCTGAAAATTTCCGGCTTCCAAAAATTGCTGCGCGAAAATTGGTTCCAGCAAATTTTGTTCGTGGATGAATTTCTTGCCGCTGACTTGCAAAAAAGAAATCCAGCCGCACCGATTTTTTTACTGCCTGACCCGTGTCCGCTCGGCTACGACAGCGACGCGCTCGCGGCCATAAAACAATTGGAGATTCCCGCCGACCGGAAAGTCTTTCTGTTTTACGGAACCGGCGCGCGGCGCAAAGGTTTGCACGTCGCTGTCGAAGCGATGTTGCAACTGCCGCCGGAATCACCGGCGTTTTTGCTTTGCGCCGGACAGCAAAATCCCACTGGCAAAACGGCTGATGGCCTCGCGCAACTCGTCCGCCAAAACCGCGCCAAGTTGCTCGACCGCTACGTTACGGTTGAAGAAGAAAAAATGTGTTTCGCCGCGAGCGACGCGGTGTTACTGCCATACTTGAACCATTTCGGCGGCAGCGGCGTTTTGTCGCGCGCGATGGCCGCCGGTAAACCGGTGATTGTTTCCGACGAACAATTGCTCGGCCGCCTCACGCGCGAACACAAACTGGGTCTGGTTTTTCCGTCGGGCAATGTTTCCGCGCTCACGCAAAGCCTAATACGAGCGACACAATTTTCCATTGCGGACGTAAATCAGTTCACCAGCGCGGCAAAAAATTACGCAAAAACTTATTCGCGCGCGGCGTTTTGTCGAGCGTTGCTGCAATCTTTGGCCGTCAGCTAAATGGAAACTCCCGCACGCATTTTAGTCATCCGTTTGACGGCCATCGGCGACGTGGTTTTAACGCTGCCGGCCATTTCTGTTTTGCGCCAAAACTTTCCGGCGGCAAAAATAACTTTTCTCACGACCAAGGAAAATGCCGCGCTGATGCAAGGTTTTCGTGACGTGGACGAAACCATTGCGCTCGACCGCGCCGCGTTCCGCAGCGGCAATCCGTGGCGGATGGGCAAGGAATTTTTCCGCCTGTTGAGTCGCTTGCGCGCGGGAAATTTTTCACTGGCGTTGGACTTGCACGGCAATGGCGAGAGTGCGTGGTTGACGCGCTTCAGCGGCGCACCGCAACGGTGGGTGCAAGTGTATCGCGCCGGTCGCGGCTGGGCTTATACCCGGCAAATCAAACCCGGACTGCACGTTCATCCGGCCGTCTCCCATCTGCGTCTTTTGGAGCAATGTGGCTTGAAGATTGGCGCGATTCGCAACGAATTTGCCCTGCCCGCCACGGCGGTCGCGGCAGCGCGCGACTGGTTCGCCGCCCAGCAACTTGACCCGGCGAAGCCGACAATTTATGTCCAACCCTTCACGAGCGGCGCGCATAAGAATTGGCCGTTGGAAAATTATCTGGCTTGCGCCCGGCACTGGCGGGCGGTGGGCGTGCAAATTATTTTGGGCGGTGGCCCGGCGGACCGCGCCGCACTGGAACCGGCCCGGCAAGAAGGTTTCGCGATTTCTGCGGGCGTGCCTTTGCTCATCACTGGCGGCCTGATGCAACTGTCCACGTTGGTGTGCGGTGGCGACACCGGAGCGCTGCATCTGGCCGTGGCGTTGGGCAAGCGGGTTTTGATGCTCATCCATCAGGCGGACACCGGTAGCCCGACGCCATTTCAGCATCCCGACTGGGTGGTGGTGGCACCGCGCCCGGCAGCCATAGCGGAGATTTCCGTGGCTGAGGTCATCGCTGCTGGCGCGGCGGCCTTGGGATATAACGATTGCCAAACACGGAAAAATTAAGGAAGTTTTGCGGTCACTTGGAGCAGATTTGGAATTATCAGATGTTATTTTTTTTGCACATCCCAAAGACGGCGGGCACGACCTTTCAATTTATTTTGGAAAACAGTCTCGGCGTTTCGCATTGCCACCTCGGCCACCTCGGTAAAGAAATCGTAGATCAACGTGATGTTGATTTCACGCGCCGGATGTTTCCTTGGCTCCGCAGCATCGCTGGCGAAAACCTCGTTGATCCGCTGCGCTTTTCCGTGCCGGATCCGTTTTACATCACCTTTCTCCGCGAGCCGCTCGCCCGGGTATTTTCGCATTATCAGGACAATGTCCTGCGCGGCGGGCGGACGCTGACGTTTGAGCAGATGCTCGCAAACGAGGAGGTGCTGGAAAATCTTCAGGTGCGGCGGCTGGCGGGCAAGGCTGATCTAGGCCGCGCCAAAATGGTTCTGGAAAAATTTCACTTCGTCGGTTTGACGGAAAAATTTGACCTGTCGCTGCATATGCTGGATAAAATCTGCCCCTATCGGCTGAATTTTAACTACAAACGGAAAGTCACCGCGCGCGACAATTCCATTAAGAAATCACTGGAAAATGATCCGCGCATCGTGGACATGACGCGCGAGAAAAACCGCCTCGACTTGGAGCTTTATGATTTTGCCGTGAAGGAAATCTTTCCGAAATTTCTCGCGCAGACCGGCTTTTCGCCGACGGACAAGGTTGCCTCGTTTGACCGATACCAGAGCGAAATCCATCCGAACTTCCTGCTCCACCGGCTTTACAACCAGACTTTCTACCGCAACGTCTGCAAGGTTTACAAGCGGCGGCGCGCGCGCGAAGTGTCGGCTTGAAAAACTTTTGCGGCGGGCAACGGTTTTTTATTTCAAATAGTATCCAAATTTTCTCAGCCATTTCACCTTCAAGTAAGAATAGGGAATGGGCCGGTCAAATGCCCACGGCGGCTGGCCGGTTTGGCGGCTTCGTTCAGCGACTTTTTCCCGAATATAAAATCGGTGGCCGATGTAATGCGTGATCACACCCTGCGCCGTGACAATTTTGGTTCGGGAGATACGCAACGCCTCGGAAACCGAAAATTGTTCCGCCGTGTGCAATCGGCTCCCAGTGTTGAGAATAGCATCGCATAATGCCAGCGCCAGATTGACGATTTCCCGGTCATCGCGATGCAAGCCAATCACCCCGGCATTATACATCTGCGACTCGGCGGAGAAGCGGTAAGCCATGCCGCCCGCGAGTTGGGTTTGAAATCCGGCCAGGCCGATTTCCGGATTAACACATTCAAATGCGTGCATGATAGCGGTTCCTTTGGTCAACCGCCCGGCCAACTGGTCAATGTTCCCGCGCACAAAAGTGTCCGAATCCAGATAAATCACGTTTCCGGAATATTTTTCAAAGCAGTTCCAGATCACGCACAGTTTGGCCCGATGGGAAAAATCGGTTTTGCCGCGCATGACCCCCAATTGATCGGCGACGGATTCGGCGATTACGGGCCAGTCCTTCAAGCGGTTCGGCTGATCGGTGAAGACAATGATGCGGGCGGCGGCGCCGGCCAACCGCTGCCGCAACGTGCCAATGCTGTAGGCCGCCTCCGTGTAGGAATCATCGCTGTTGCCATACAGCAAATAAATGTAGTTAGTCATGTCTTCCTCAACCGGCGTTCTCGGCGGCTTGACCGTCCGGTTTAGCCGCGCGCATTGTTTTCAACGCACCAGCCGGTAATGTTTTTTGTCAAACCGAAAACCAAGTTTTTTTTCCAGCCACATCATCCGGCGATGTTTTTTTTCCCGCGCGGAAAGTCGGTGGTTCGGATTCGCTTGAAAAATTCCTTCCGCCGCCGGCAGCCAGTCTTGCACGACTAAGGGATGCGTGCCGGCAAATGATTTCAGCACGGCAGAATCAATCTGCGAGTAATCCATCGGCTTGGGTTTGGAATCGTCCCAATATTTTTGAACCGTGGCCGACTTCAGATCCATCTGCGCCTCGCTGCGCACCCAACCGTAATGAAAAATCGTCGCGCCCGTGTGCGCCGCGCGCGGGTGGCGCGATTTTTTGTGGCCGGCCACGATGTTGAAAAACAGCGCCTCGCTCGACCAAGCGGGAATCGTGTTGCGAATAATGCGAACTTCGCTGCGATACCAGCCGGGCGACTGCGCGACGGTATTTTTGTTCCCGTAAAAATGGAGATAGTCAAACGCCAGCGCCTCAACGCGCACATCGCTCAAGTATTTTTCCATCGCCGCCCGAATTTTGGGCAAATCGTTTTCGTGCAAAACTTCATCCGCTTCGAGATAAAACGCCCAATCGCCGGTGCAGTTGAAGAGCGCGATGGATTTTTGCTGGCCGTAAACAAAGCCGCCGACGCTATAATCGCCGCGCATCTTCTCATTCCACGTCGTCGGAATGATACGGATTTTTGGGTCACCGATTTCGCGCACCATCTTTTCCGTGTCGTCGGTGCACGGTCCGAGCGCGATGACAAACTCATCCACCAGCGGCAAAACCGAGCGGATGGAAGCGACGAACGGATAGCCCAGCTTCTGGCCGTTGCGCAAAAAGGTGAACCCGCTGATTTTCATTTAAAGTAATGGCCGAACTTTTTCAACCAATAGGCGTGCCACCGCGCATACGCAACCGGGCGTTCAAACTGCCACGGCTGCCGGCCGGTCTGGCGGACGGCCTCGTGAATTTTTTCGCGCATATAGGATTTGTGCTGCGGATAATGGAGGACAGTCCCGCGCGCCACGAGCACCTTGATGTTGGAAATTCGCAGGGTCTCGGAAACGGCGAACTGTTCCACCGTGTGCACCCGGCTGCCGTAATCGAGCAGCGCGTCACACAGTTCCAACGCCCGGGCGACCAACTGTCGGCAGTCTTGGTGCAGACCAATGACCCCGGCGTTATACATCTGGGCAGCGGCCGAAAATTTATAGGTCATCCCGCCCGCAAGCTCCGCCTGAAAACCGGCGAGGCCAATTTCGGGATTCAAACATTCGAACTCATACATGATGGCGGTGCTGGGAGAAAGTTTCTCCGCCAGTTTCCCAATGGCGCGGCGCACAGACGTGTCTGAATCCAGGTAAAATACGTTGCCCGCATACTTCTCGAAACATTTCTGGATGGCGCAGAGCTTGGCCCGGTGGGAAAAATTCATCTTGCCGCGCATGGCCGATAACTGGCCGACGATAGATTCGCAATCCACCGGCCAGTCCTTCACCCGTTCCGGCTGATCGGTAAAAACAATGATGCGCGACGAGGCCGCGTCCAGCTGCCGCCGCAATGTGCCGATGCTATAGGCCGCCTCGGTGTAGCATTCATCGCCCGTGCCATACAAAAGATAAATGTAATTGGTCATGGATTCGCCAGCCGGGTCTAAAATTAATTGCCTAATTCGGCGTGAGAAGCAACTCGGTTCAGTCGCCCAACAACTTTTTCAACTGCGCGCGCGCCGCCTCCTCGCGGGACAATTTGACCTCCTTCGCCACCTGGCTGCGCTTGGCGAATTCAAAATATTCGCAAAAATTTCCCGCCGCCTTGTCGGACACCAGCTCCGCACGGCGCTCGCGGCATTGTTCAGCCACGCGCGGGTCATAGCTCTGGCAGTTCAGGCACACGCGCAAATCCGCGCGGCACTTCATGCAGACCTCGCCACGACCTGGATTTCCGGCAAGCGTCCACGGTTCGCCGCATTGGTGGCAATGACGATTCAAATTCATTTACGATTTGGAATTTACGATTTACGATTGCGCTTGGAAAACATTACCCGCGCAAATCAAAAATCGTAAGTCATAAATTTCACCGGATGAAATCCCCGCCAACCATTTTCCGCGAAATCCTCCAACCCGCCGTCATCGTCGGCGCGCTCGGCTATTTCGTGGACGTGTATGATTTGATTCTCTTCGCCATCCTGCGCATTCCGAGTTTGAAGGCGATGGGCTTTTCCGGCGAACTACTCGTCAGCCACGGCATCCTGCTGCTAAATTTGCAAATGGTCGGAATGTTGGTCGGCGGAATTTTCTTCGGCATTCTCGGTGACCGCGTCGGTCGCGTCGCCTTGTTGTTCGGCTCAATCCTGCTGTATTCCATCGCCAATATTGCCAACGGTTTTGTGCATTCCATTGAGGCTTACGCCGTGTGGCGTTTCGTCGCCGGCTTTGGTCTCGCGGGTGAACTCGGCGGCGGCATTACGCTTGTCACCGAAGTTTTGCCGAAGGCGCTGCGCGGCTACGGCACGACCATCATCGCCACCGTCGGCGTGTTCGGCGCGGTCATCGGCGGCCTCGTCGCGCAAAAAGTCGAATGGCGCACGGCCTATTTCATTGGTGGCGGCCTCGGCGTCGTGCTGCTCGTCCTGCGTTTGAGCGTGGCGGAATCGGGCATGTTCAAACAACTGCGCTCCGCGACGACACATGTTTCGCGCGGAAATTTTTTCATGCTGTTCAACAACCTCGCCCGCTTCATGAAATATCTGCGCTGCATTCTCATCGGTCTGCCACTGTGGTGCATCGTGGGAATTCTCGTGACATTCTCGCCGGAAATTTCCGGCGCGCTGAAAATCCAGGGAGAAATCAAGGTCGCGCAGGCCATAGCATTTTGCTATCTGGGCATCACTTTTGGTGGATTTGCCAGCGGCTATTTCAGTCAGCTTTTGCAATCGCGGCGAAAAATCTTGTTTCTGTTTCTCATTTTCACCGCGCTGGCAATGGCCGGGTATTTTCTCGCCGCCGGCCAGTCGAACGGCACGTTTTATCTGGCGATTTTGTTGCTCGGTTTTGGCGTCGGCTATTGGACGGTATTCGCCACCATCGCCGCCGAGCAGTTCGGCACCAACATCCGCGCCACCGTGGCGACCACCGTGCCGAACTTCGTGCGCGGCGCGACCGTGCCGCTGACGCTGGCGTTCAACCATCTGAAGCCCACATGCGGCATCGTCACCTCGGCGGCAGTAATTTCTTTCGCGTGCGTGCTCATCGCGCTCTGGGCACTGCGCGGTTTGGAGGAGACTTACGACAAGGAACTCGATTATCTAGAGCCGGTTTGAACTGGTTTTAGGTTCAGCGTTCAGAGTTCAGGGTTGGAATTGTCACGCGTTTTTGTAACGCTGAACCTTGAACAGTGAACCCTGAACTGAAAATTGGAATTTACGGCGGCTCGTTCGACCCGGTGCACCTGGGTCATTTGCTCGTCGCGCAGGCGGCGATGGAAGAACTCGGCCTGGACAAATTGTTTTTTGTTCCCACCGCACAATCGCCGTTCAAAGCTGAAAACGAAATGGCTCCGGCTGGTGCGCGTTTGCAATTGCTCCGCCTTGCGCTCGCGGGCAAAACGGATTGCGAAGTGGACGAACAGGAAATCAAGCGTGGCGGCGTTTCCTATACGGTGGACACGCTGCGGGACTACGTTAAAAAATTTCCCGGCGCAGAATTGTTTTACCTCATCGGCGCGGACAATTTGCCGAACTTGAAAGCATGGCGCGAGGCCGACGGACTGGCCAGGCTTGCCGAATTTGTCGCCATTCCACGTCCCGGCGCGGCGGTTGCGGAATTTCCAAAACCCTTTCGCGGAAGAATTTTGAAAGGCTTTCCCATCGGGATTTCCTCGTCCCAAATCCGCGCGCGGGTGAAAGCCGGGCTGCCAATTGAAAATCTGGTTCCAACCGCTGTGGCCGAGGCGGTGCGCAACGGACAACTTTACCTTTAGCAATTTATCCATGTCCATCCGTGTGAATCTGTGGTTAAATCTCCCGCGCAACTATGGATTCTAAAAAACTGGCGCAGCTCTGCCGCGATTTTGCGGACAACAAAAAGGCGGAAAACATCGCCGTGCTCGACGTGCGGAAACTTTCGTCCGTGACGGATTTTTTTGTCATCACCACCGGCACGAGCCAGCCGCACCTGCGCGCCATCGTCGAGGAGATCACCAGCCGCCTGCGCGACGAACACGATTTACGTCCCGCACGCGCGGAGGGCGCAACCGGCGGAATGTGGGTGGTGCTAGATTTTTTCGACGTGATCGTCCACGTCATGCACACCGAGACGCGGGCGCGTTATGATCTCGAAGGTCTTTGGGGCGATGCCAAGCCGGTAAGGACGGCCAAGCCGAAAAAGAAAAAAACTCCGGCGAAAAAATAATTACGCCGGAGTTTCAGAAAATTTGCTTCAAGCTTCCGGCGGCGGCGGATTTTTCACCGGGATTTCCTCGGAGGCCTTCAACATTTCATCCAACAGTTTTTTGAATTCAGCCAGTCCGGTCGAGGGAATGATGATGGTGTCGCGCCGTCCACCCACATCCTCGGTGATGCGCAGAAAGCGCCCGCGCGGATTTTCCTTGAGCGTGAAGACAAAGTTTTTGCGCTCAATCTGCACCTCGGCGGTCTTCAAGGTATCTTCGTTGACCGGCGGACGCGGTTGGGTGTTGTATTTCGGCGCGCCATAGCCCTGACTTTGATACGGGCGGCGGCCATACGGATAAGGACGTTCGTTTGATATCATAGATTTATTTTTCCCGATATAGCAATTTCCACGATTTGAAAAAACTGTCAACCTACTAAATCAGGGGGGGGGCCGGCAATGGCATGTTTGTGCGGTGCGCCCATTGAACGAAACTCGGCCTAAAGAATGTTCGCCGCCAGTTCCGCCAGTTCAGAACGCTCGCCTTTTTGCAGCTCAATATGCGCAGCGATGGCCTGGTCGCGGAAACGGCTGATGATATAATTAAAGCCGTTCGACGATGAATCCACATACGGATTATCAATTTGATACGGGTCGCCGGTGAAGATGATTTTTGTGCCGCTGCCGACGCGCGTGACGATGGTCTTGGCTTCAAGCGGCGTCAAGTTTTGCGCTTCGTCAATAATCATGAATTGGTTAGCGATGCTGCGGCCGCGAATGTAGCTCAACGCTTCAACCACGATGCTGCCGCTGCGCATCAAATCCGCCGCGCGGCGATGTTCATGGCCCATGTTCAAATCGCTCAACATTTCCAGCGCGTCATGAATCGGCTGCATCCATGGCGCGAGTTTTTCTTCAAGCGAACCGGGCAGAAATCCAAGTTCCTTGCCCATCGAAATCGTCGGGCGCGCGACGACGAGGCGGCGAAATTCGCGGTCGCTCACCACGCGTTTCAAGCCAGCGGCCATCGCCACCAAAGTTTTTCCCGTGCCAGCTTTGCCCATGAGCGTGACCAGTTTCACGCGGTCATCGAGCAATGCGTCCAGCGCGTAATGCTGTTCGCGATTGCGCGGTTTAATGCCCCATACGCCTTCGCGAACATCGAGAATCGGAACCAGTTTTGTGCCCGTCGCATCCACTTTCGCGAGCGCGGCCTTTTTCGGATTCGCTTCGTCAATCAGCGTGCAATATTCGTTCGGAAAATATTTTTTAGCCGTGTCCAGCGCGAGTTCGCCCTTGGCGCGGAACGCTGTGATTTTTTCCGCTGGCACGAGGAGTTCAACCATGCCGGTGTAAAGGTCAGTGATGAAAACGCGATCCGTCTCGTAATCCTCCGCCATCACGCCAATCGCGTCCGCCTTGATGCGCAGGTTGATATCCTTGGAAACCAGAATCGTCGCCTCTTTTGAATGCGATTTCTGGATGCTGGCGGCGAGTGCGAGAATACGGTTGTCCACGGAATCCTTGGTGAAAACCGTTTCGCCGTGGCCGTTTTTTTCAAACGCAATTTTCAGTTTGCCGCCGTTCGGCAAATCCACGCCCGCACTCAAACTGCCTTCGCCGCGAAAGCCGTCAAGCATCCGCGAAACGGTGCGCGCATTGCGGCCCAGTTCGGTGGACTCGCGCTTGAAGCGGTCAATTTCCTCGATGACCTCGATGGGCACGAGGACGGTGTTTTCCTTGAAGTTAACGAGCGAATTCGGGTCGTGGAGCAGGACGTTGGTGTCGAGAATATAATTTTTCACGTTGGAATAAAACGGACGTTGGCGTTTCCGCCGGAATGGCGGCTGCGATTTGAATATATGAACAGCGTTGTCAAAATGTCCCTGAAACTTGCGCTGATTTTTTCAGGCAGAAAAATTGTGTCAACGATAATCCGCCAATCCGGCGAAAATTATTTCCGACAACGGCCAAGTGCTGGCATAATTTCAACGTATGGCCAAAAAAAATCCATTGATCCGTCCGCTCGTTCACGACTTGCACGCGTATGTGCCGGGCGAACAGCCGAAAATCAAAGGGCTGATCAAGCTCAATACGAATGAGAACCCGTATCCGCCGTCGCCAAAGGTTCAGGCGGCAGTCAAAGCGGCGGTGGATGACCGATTGCGATTGTATCCGAATCCGACTGCGGAAAAATTGCGCGCCAAACTGGCGAAGCTCCATGGCTGCAAACCGGAAAATATAATTATTGGTAATGGCTCGGATGAAGCGCTCGCGTTGGCGGTGCGCGCGTTTGTGGAGCCGAAGCAAGGAGCAAAAAACAAGGCTCAAGCAACAGTTCAGTATTTCACGCCGAGCTACTCGCTTTATCCCGTGTTGGCGGACACGCATGGCGCGGCGAAAAATGCCGTGCCGCTCAAAGCTGATTTTGGTTTGCCCAGCGTCGCGGAATTGAAGCGCGGAAAGAAGTGGAATTTCAATGCCGCGCTGACTTTGGTGACGACGCCGAATGCGCCGAGCGGTCGCGGCTACAAAACTTCAGAACTCGAAAAGCGCTGCCGCGCACAGAAAGGCGTCATCATTTTAGACGAGGCCTACGTTGATTTCGCTAATGAAAACGCGCTGAAAATCGCGTTCAAGTTTCCGCACGTTCTTGTCGCCCGAACTTTTTCAAAAGCGTATTCGCTGTGTTTTCAGCGCGTCGGTTATTTCGTTGGCAATGAGGAACTCATCGCCGCACTCGACAAAATCCGCGACAGCTACAATGTCAACGGCCTCGGCCAAATCGCGGCAGAAGCGACGCTGGACGATTTGAAATTTTACCGCGCCAATTTCAAAAAAATCATCGCGACGCGCGGCTGGCTGGCGCGCGAGTTGACTAAAATCGGCTTCCGCGTTTTGCCGAGCCAGACAAATTTTATTCTGGCGAAGCCGCCGTTGTTTCCGGCGAAGGACTGGCTGCAAAAATTGCGGGAACAAAAAGTCCTCGTCCGCTGGTTCAGCGCGCCGGACGTAAATGAATACTTGCGCATCACCATCGGCACGCCGGCGGAAGCGGCGGCTTTGGCCGGGGCGGCGCGGAAAATTTTAAGTTTAGCGGATTGAGCCGGTTGCCGTTCGACATCCCGCCGGTTTCTGTTATTTTGTCCGCCGAATATGCCCAGCGTTTTCATCAAAACCTACGGTTGCCAGATGAACGAGCGCGACAGCGAGGCCGTCGCCGCGCAACTCGTGGCCAAAGGCTATTCGCTCGCCAAGTCCGAGGCGCTGGCCGATGTGGTGCTGCTCAACACCTGCAGCGTGCGCGATCTCGCCGAGCAAAAAGCCATCAACAAGATGAAGAATCTCATCGGCACGGCACGCAAAGAAAACCCGGGACAGATCGTTGGCTTCATGGGTTGCATGGCGCAAAGTCGCGGCAAGGAGCTGATTGATAAATTGCCGGACGTGGACTTGGTGCTCGGCACGCAGAAATTTCATCGCGCGGCGGAATACATTGATGACTTGCTCGCCGGCAAACGCGAAAAAATCGTGGACGTTGCCGCCGAAGAAAAAAGCGAAGCCACCATCCGCGAACATCTGATCAACGGCAGCGCGAAAACTTCCGTCAGCGCGTTCGTCAGCATCATGCAAGGCTGCAACCAGCACTGCACTTTCTGCATTGTGCCCAGCACACGCGGCGAAGAACGCAGTCGCACGATTGACGACATCGTCGCCGAGTGCCGCGAACTTGTCGCGCGCGGTGTGCGGGAAATTACTTTGCTCGGCCAAATCGTCACGAGCTTCGGCAAGCGCGATTATCCGCTGCTCGATGGCAAATCCGCTTTCGTCCAACTGCTCGATGCCGTGCACGAGATTGACGGACTGGAACGCATCCGCTTCACCTCACCGCATCCGAAAGGTTACGGCGACGATCTCGTCGAAGCCTACGCGCGACTGCCGAAGTTGTGCGAAAGCGCGCACATTCCGCTGCAAAGCGGCAGTGACCGTTTGCTCAAGCTGATGCACCGCGGCTACACGCGCGAAAAATTTCTCGGCATCATCGAAAAATTGCGACGCGCCAAACCAGGCATCGGCATCACCACGGACATCATCGTGGGCTTTCCCGGCGAAACCGAAGAAGATTTTGAACAGACGCTTTCGCTTTGCCGTGAAGTGCAGTTCGATAACGCCTACATTTTCAAATACTCACCGCGCCGCGACACGCCCGCCGCCGAAATGCCCGACCAAGTGCCGCAGGAAATCCGCGAGGAACGCAATCATCGTCTGCTCGACCTCGTGAACGAAATCGCCGCGCGCAAATACAATACCTTCATCGGCAAACAGGTGGAAATTCTCGTCGAAGGCCCGAGCAAGAAAAACGCGGCGCGCTACACCGGCCGCACGCGTTGCAACCGCATCGTGCTGTTCGACGGCAGCGCCCGCCATCAGAGCCAGCTCATGGACGTGAAGATCGAGCGCACCGGCTCGTTCACGCTCTACGGCGATCCGGCCGTGGTTAATTTGTAATTCCCAAAGCCGTTCTCACCGCCGTCACCAGCGCCGCCACGCGCGTTGCCAGCGGAAAATCTGACGGCGCTTCCAGAGTGTAACCCTGCCGCGATTTATGAGTGATCAGATACAGCGCCTCCGGCCAGTCAGGTCGCTCGGCCGGATTTATTTTGGGCTGGATGATTCCATTCACCGCCGCGCGGCCTTCGATGATTTCGGAGAGATCCACCGGGCAGACTTTTTTTACGGCGGCAATGATTTTTTCGGCCGGTGAAGAAATTCCATCCGGATTTTGCTCGTAGAGATAAAAGCCGTGCGATTCCCAGTCCTCGTGCAGACATAGACACAGGTCAAACTGCGGCTGCTGTTCCAACCACGCGATGTGTGTGCGCGTCTCGGCGGCTTTCGGATTCCGATAATCGCGGTTAAGGTCAATGCCGTCCGCGTTCCCGCGCCGGTTTAAGCTGAAGCCGATTGGATTCAAGCACGGCAGTAAAAAAATTTCCGTGTTCTCCGGCCAGTTGTTTTCCTGAATCAATTTCAGCGCCGCAAGCGAACTCGCCGGTTCGTCGCCGTGGATGCCCGCGCTGATATAAATCCTGGCTTCTGGCTTTCGGCTTTCGGTTGCCGCGCGATGCAACGCCAGCCAGTTGAACCCATCCGCTGTGTGAAAATTTTCCGACGACCAACCGTGTTGCTGCGCGGCCAGTTCGGTCGCGCGCAGCACGGCGCGGATATCGATCGTCTCGCCGTGGTAGCCGCCGTGATTTTTGCCGAGCTTCTGCACGCGGAGAATTTCGCGCAAAGCCGGCGCAACGCAAAGCGATTATTTCTCAACCGCCGCGACAATCTTTTTTGCCGCGTCGGTGACGGAGTAACAACAAAATGCAAGTTCGCATGACTTTGAGCATGATTTATTTTTTGTGAGATGAAAGCTTGAAAGCAATTTTTGCGTTTCCAAGTATTTTCTTAATTTCATCAAAGTTGGATTCTTCGTCTGTTTCAAAAGTGAAAAAGCCATCATTAATAAAAGCACGGACAAAGCATGGTGCTGGGTGTAATCGAAATCTCCAACCGCAGATAATACCAATCAAAATAAAAGAAGCTAAATCAGGCGTTTCATAATCATAAAAAATATGTCCGGGTGCTTCCATTAACGTGCGGTTTTCTAAATAGCTTTGGCGAAGGCGATAAAACAAATGCAGATTTTTTGGTTCCCACAACTCAACTAACAGTAAGCAATGGTCAAATGACTCGAACGAGTTAGCTAGAAAATCACTGAACCAATTCAAACTTGAGAAGTCCTTTGGTATTTCGCCAGCTATTTGAAAAAGAAATTGAGAGGCATCTTTGGGATTAGCAGGAATGCCAAAGGTGGCAAAATCTGCAAACTCTTCAGACTCAATTTTAGTTTGACAACGCACCTCAATATTATTTTCCGACCGCCGCGACAATCTTTTTCGCCGCGTCGGACATGGTGTCGCCGTTAATGATGGCGACGCCGGATTCCGCGAGCGTTTTCTTGCCGGCGGCGACGTTGTTGCCTTCGAGGCGAACTACGAGCGGAAGTTTCAGGCCGGTTTCCTTCACCGCCGCAACAATGCCGGTGGCGATGACGTTGCAATCCATGATGCCGCCGAAAATGTTGACCATGATTCCCTTCACGTTCGGGTCGCTCAAAATGATTTTGAACGCCGCCGTGACCTGATCTTTGCTCGCACCGCCACCAACATCTAGGAAGTTGGCAGGCATGCCGCCAAAATGCTGAATGATGTCCATCGTGGACATCGCGAGTCCGGCGCCGTTGACGAGACACGCGATGGAGCCGTCGAGCTTGATGTAGTTCAACGCAAACTTCGACGCTTCGATTTCGAGCGGCGCTTCTTCATTCAAGTCGCGCATCTCCATAATATTTTTATGGCGATACAGCGCGTTGTCGTCCAAGGAAATTTTTGCATCTAGCGCAACCACCGTTTCCTTGCCATCGGCCAATTCAACAACGGCAAGCGGATTCAATTCCACCATCGCCGCATCACATTCCCACCACGTGTTGTAAACGCCCGTGACCAGCTTCACACCCGCGTTGAACAAATCACCTTTCAAGCCGAGCGCGGAAGCAATCTTGCGCGCTTGATACGGCATGATGCCGACGGCGGGATCGATGTGTTCCTTGAAAATCTTTTCCGGAAATTTCTCCGCCACTTCTTCGATATCCATGCCGCCTTCGGTGCTGGCCATGATGAGCGGACGCGAATTCGCGCGGTCAAGCAGCACGGCGAGATAAAATTCTTTTTTGATTTTCGCGCCTGCGGCGATGAGCAGCGTCTGCACCTGCCGACCGTCCGGCCCGGTCTGTTTGGTGACGAGCGTCTGGCCAAACATTTTTTCCGCGAAGCCCACGGCTTCATCCACCGACGACGCCACTTTCACGCCGCCTTGAAAGCCGGATTTGAAAGTTCCCTTGCCGCGTCCGCCCGCGTGGATCTGCGATTTGACGACGACTTTCGCGCTGCCGCTGGCGACGATTTTCTCCGCCGCCGGACGCACCTCGGCGAGTGACTTGGCGGGAATCTCGAGCGTCACGGCGACGCCGTATTGCGCGAGCAACTGTTTGGCTTGGTATTCGTGGATGTTCATTTCAAAAAATTGTTGCTGAATTAAAAACCATTGCCGCCGGAAATCAACTTTTAACCGCGCCCGCGACGACTGACAAAATCAGTGCCGCCACCCTGCCCGCTGGAAAATTTAATGTGCGGCTGGCGCATTAAATTTGTTTCATCATTCACGGTTCTTGCCTCATAATTTGCCCGATGAGTTCGCCCAACCCCCAACTGCTCCGTTCGCTCGGGAAACTAGCGCGCGGACTGTCCGCGCTCTTTTGGGGCTTGCCCGCTGCGCTGCTCATTGGTGCCGAGACTGCCCGCGCCGAGTGGCTCAAGCCGCTGGGTTTCCTGCCGGCACTAGCCGTCAACGCACTGCTCGTCTATGGCCTGTGGCAGATGGGCGATTTTCAAAAACAGGAACGCCCGTGGCGGCACGCGCTCGACCGCGCGCAACTACTCGCGCTCGTCATCCTCGGCCTCTCACCATTTATCTATTGGCACAATAAATTGCCGGAACAAATTTTCTTCGCGGACGCCGTTTTGGTCTTGGAACTGGCCGGCGTTATGTTCCTGTTCAATTTGAACCTTGTCCTCAAGCGCCTCGGCGCCATGCTGCCGGACGAAACCTTGCGCAGCGAAACGCGCCAGTTCACGGCCTTCAACTGCTGGCTGCTGGTGGGGTTGCTGTTCTTCGCCATTCTCCTCGCGGCGCTATTGCAACTGCCGCACCCGTCGCCGCACGTCGGCAGGATTTTAATCTGGGTCAACCGTGCAAGCAGCCTGCTGCTGATTTTTTTCATTCTCCTGCCACTGGCGATGACAATGGCGCTGATTTGGAAAACCAAAGAAGTGATTCTCGACGCGGTTTTTGGCGCGCGGAATTAAATTTATTTCAGCGGCAGAAATTATTTTTCGCCCGCTTCGAGTTCCAGCTTCAGCGCGTGCAAGGAAAGATTGATGTCGCCCATGAAGGCGATGAGTGAGACGCATAGCGAAAGCAGACAGGCCACAAAAATCACGCCCAGCGGCCAACCCTGCTGCCATTGCTGCCACGCCGAAACGAAAGTCAACACCACCAGCGCCGACGCCAGCAGCGCGCTCAGCACGGAAAATAAAATCGCAGTGCGAATGATTTTGGCGCGGCGGAAAAGAATTTCGATCTGCGCGCGAATGTGGCTGCGTTCACTTTCGCCAGGCGCAGCGAGTTCGCGCTTGAGGATACGCGCACGGTCAATCGCGCGGCCCAGACGATTGGTCATGGTCAGCAGCAACAAGCCGACGCCGGAAATTAAAATGACCGGACCAACGGCGTCGTGCAGCTCGGGGAGGATTTGTTCAAGCGAGGTAATTGGCATAAGTCACTAAGACAGTTTAGCCGCTTCAGACCATTATCAACAGTCAGAATTTAGCAATCACTCACCGGAAATTGTGCGCTATTTTATTTTTACCCACTTACCCTTGGCCGAGGATTCCTCAACGGCAGTAAGCACCCGCTGATTTTTCAAGCCGTCTTCGAACGTCGGCTGAACGGACTTGCCATCGGCGCAGGCATTCACGAAATCGGCCACCGCATGAACAAAAGTATGTTCGTAACCGATGCCGTGTCCGGGCGGCCACCAGTTCGCAACGTAAGGCTGGACGCCGTCGCGTTGCGTCACGAGGATGTCGCGAAAACCTTGCCGGTCTTTTGGGTCATCGCCGTTATAAAATTTCAACCGGTTCATGTCTTCGAAATCAAAATAAATCGAGCCTTTGCTGCCGTTGATTTCGATTTCGATGTGATTGCGACGACCGAGCGCGTAACGCGTCGCTTCGAGATTCGCCATCACACCGCCTTCCATCCAGCCGATGAACGCCGCCGAATCCGGCGCAGTGACTTTGCCGAGCTGACGCTTGCCCTTCGCGAGTAAATCCGCGCGCGGCCGTTCGGTAATGAATGTATGCACAATGCCGCAAACGTCGGTGAACTCACCGACGAGATAGCGCGCAAGGTCAATGATGTGGGAATTGATGTCGCTGTGAACGCCGCTGCCGCTGGTTTCTTTTTGCAAACGCCAGTCCACGGGAAATTCAGGATCGGCCAAACGGTCCTGTGCGTAGCGTGCGCGAAAATGATAAATTTTTCCGAGCGCACCTTCGCTCATCATGCGCTTTGCCAAAGCAATTGCCGGAATGCGACGGTAATTGTGGCAAATCATGTGGACGCGCTTGGATTTTTTGGCGGCGGCAAAGATGGCTTCACATTCCTTCAAGTCGCGGCCCATGGGTTTTTCGAGCAGGACGTGTTTACCGTTTTTCAGCGCGGCAATGGCGATTTCGGCATGTGTGAACGTCGGCGTGCCGATGTCAACGATGTCAATCAGCGGTGACTCAACGACCTCGCGCCAGTCGGTCGCGGCGAATTGCCAGCCGAGCTTAGCGCGCGCAGCCTGCACAGCAGCCGCATCGCGTCCGCAAATGGTGTGCATCTCAATATTCGCCTTGAGATCAAAAAATTTCGGCGCCTGCCGCCACGCGTTTGAGTGCGCACGCCCCATGAATTTGTAGCCGATCAGCCCGACGCGAAATGTTTTAGCCATAAAAGTTGGGATTGAACAGATTCTGTCCGGCTTTATAGTGAGCCGAATAAATCAAGTCAATGACACTTACCACTGCTGAAATTGCCAAACTGCTCGCCGGCGAAGTGCTCGGCGACGCCAACGCCACGCTAACCGGCTTCGCCATGATTGACAAGGCCAAGGCGGGCGACCTTACCTTTGCCGAGACGCCGGAATACTTTGCTGCGGCCGAAGCCAGCGCCGCCACCGCGATCATCGCCGGCAACGATGTCACCTCGACAAAAAAAACCGTCATCCGCGTGGCAAATCCGCGACTCGCGTTCGCCAAGGCGCTCGCGGTGTTTTTTCCGGAACCAAAATTTGCCGCCGGCATTCATCCGTCCGCCGTCGTCGCCGCGTCTGCCCAAGTTGATCCGACCGCGCACATCGGTCCGCATTGCACGATTGGCGAACGTGTGAAGATTGGCGCGAACTGCGTTTTGCAATCCGGCAATTCCGTCGGCGATGATTCGGTGCTCGGCGACGAAACTAATTTATTTCCGAATGCGACGATTTATTCGCGCACGCAAATCGGCAAGCGCGTGCGCATCCACGCCGGCGCGGTCATCGGCTCGGACGGTTTCGGCTATGTTTTTGACACAAGTTTTCACCGCAAGGTGCCGCAAATCGGCAACGTCATCCTCGGCGACGACGTGGAGATTGGCGCCAACACTACCGTGGATCGCGCCGCGCTCGGCTCGACGAGCATCGGCAAGGGCACGAAAATTGATAACCTCGTGCAGGTCGGTCACAACGTGGAGATCGGTGAACACTGCATTTTCTGCGCGCAAGTGGGCATTTCCGGCAGCACGAAAATCGGCAGCTACACCGTGATGGCCGGACAAGCGGGTTTGGCCGGACATCTGAAAATCGGCAACAAAGTCACCATCGGCTCCAAGTCTGGCGTGATGCACAACATTCCCGACGGCGAACAATGGCTGGGCATCCCCGCGCAGCCGGACAAACAGGCCAAGCGCGTTATGATTGCGATGCAACGCCTGCCCGACTTGTTCAAAAAAATTGCCGCGTGGGAAAAGAAGCTTGGCGCGAACGAATAAATTTTGTCCGCCGTGAAATCCGCTGCTTCAGCCGGGAATCCTCGTCGTCAGGCTGCGCCGTTCACCGAAGCGGACGCTTGGCGCGATGTCGGCAAAGGCTGGCAACCGCTCTTCGGCAGTTTTCACGGCGCAGGTTACAGCATTGAGTGGCACGATTTTTTGGCGAAGCGCGAATTTGATTGGGGCGCAAGCTTTCATCCCGGCTGCGTGGAATTGTGTTTGAACTTGGTCGGTCACGGTTTCGTGGAAGGCAAAAACAGTCGCGCCGAATTCGTGCCCGGCACGGTGGGATTTTATCATCGCCAAGATGAACCGTTGAAGGCGAAACGCGCGGCGAATGAGCAGCACCAGTTTCTCACGGTGGAATTTTCCACCGCGTTTCTCGCGAAACATCTCGCGGGCATGGAAGCGATGTTGCATCCGGTTGTGCGTGCGGCCATTGAAAATTCTTCTAGTGCTCCGGTCACGCATGCAACCGTGCGACTCACGGCGGGGCAACAACAACTTATTTCCACCCTGCGCCAGCCGCCGGTTTACGCGGCAGCGCAACCGCTGTGGTATCAATGCAAGGCGCTGGAACTCGCCGTGACTTTTTTTCTGCAGCCGCCGCCGGAGACGGAAATGTTTTGTTCACGTCAGCAGCGCGTCGCGCAGGAACGCGTCGAGCAGGTTATTTTTTTACTGAAGCAAAATCTCGCCACGCCACCGACGCTGGAAGAGTTGGGTAAGAAAATCGGTTGTAGCCATTTTTATTTGAGCCGGATTTTTTCTGCGCAAACCGGCCACACTATTACGCAGCATTTGCGCGAACTGCGAATGGAACGCGCGGCGGAACTGCTCAAGGCCGGCGAACACAACGTCACCGAGACCGCGCTGGAAGTGGGTTACAACAGCTTGAGCCATTTCAGCGCGGCATTCCACGAAACGTTCGGCTGCTGCCCCGGTTTGTATCCGCTGAAAACGCCCGCGCAGAAGGCGGATTGATTTTTCAAGCCGCCGGGCGCGGAAAAATTTCTGCGTATCAAGCCGGCGGAGTTTCGCCAGCCGGTTTGGCGGCGGGCTTGGGCATGACCGGCGGCTTGGTCGCGCTGTGATCCATTTTCAACCGGATGCCGTCGAGCGTGCTGGTGACGGTTTCGCGGCGCTTGTTGATGGTGTCGAGCCGCTGGTGCATCGCGGATTTGTTGACGCAATACAGCAGCGCCGTTTCCTGCGTGACCAAATCATTTTCGTAAGCGCGCACAAGCGATTGTTCAAAACTATGCCAGCCCGCCGTGCTGCCGGCCTCAATGATGTCCGCGAGTCGGCGATTTTCACTTTCACCGAGGCCGATGGCTTCGCGGGAACGCAGGTTGCTACCGAGTAATTCCGTCGCGAGCAGACGACCGCCGCCGTTTTTTGGCACGAGCCGCTGGCTGATGACGTAGCGCAACGAACCAACGAGCCGTTCGCGCACCTGCTGCTCCTCGTCCTTGGTGAACATGCCGAGAATGCGGTTGATGGTCTGGCTCGCGCTGATGGTGTGCAGCGTGCTTAAAACCAGATGGCCGGTTTCGCCGGCAGTCAGAGCAATTTCCATCGTGTCGCGGTCGCGGATTTCGCCGACAAAAATTATTTTCGGCGCCTGCCGCAGCGCGGCGCGCAGACCGTCGGGAAAATTAAAAAAATCCCGGCCCATTTCGCGCTGGCTGAACGTGGCCTTTTTGTGCGGATGCAAAAATTCAATCGGATCTTCCAGCGTAACGACGTGAATTTCCTCGTGCTGATTGATTTCGTTGAGCAATGCGGCCAGCGTGGTTGTTTTGCCACTGCCGGTGCCACCGGTTACAAAAATTATTCCGTTCTTCTCCTTGACCACCTCGCGGAAAACTGGCGGCAAATGCAGTGCGTCGAGTGAAGGAATTTTGGATTGCAGCCGCCGCAACACCATCGCGTAGTTGCCATTTTGCTTGTAAACATTGACGCGAAAACGGCAATTGTCCTGCAACGAATAACTGCAATCGCACGAGCCGTGGTTCGCCAAATCCTCGAGCAAACGGGGGTTACCGTTGATGATGGCGCGCGCCAGCCCCTCGATGCGTTCGCTCGTGAGGGCGGATTCCAGCGCGCCGTCGCCGAACGGTTTTATTTTTCCGTGAATTTCCATCTGCGGCGGCCGGTTGGCCACGAACAGCAGGTCGGAAATCCCCTCGGCACTGCCGATCATCGCCGTCAGCAGCTCGTCGAGCTCTTTGGTAGAAATGGTTTGCATTTGCGCGCGCTGATTCTTATCTGAAATTCCTTCCGGCGCAATTATTTCTCCTCGTTCAACAAATAAAAAACGCCGTGACGAAAATCGCCACGGCGAGGTGAATTTTGTTCCGGTTAATTCTTGCAGCACTTCGCGCAACCCGCCGCGTCCGTGCAGCATTTGGCACACGTCGCGCCGTCCTTGCAGCAACTGCCATTGCAAGTCATCGCCGGCTTGGCGCAGGCAGCGTCTTTCTTGCAACAGCTCGCACAACCCGTCGTCAGGAATAATCCCGCGACCACAATAATTCCCAACATTGTTATTGTTTTCATTTGTTTTGTATTTATTTCTCCGTGGTCGTTTGGTTGACGGCAGCACCCACGGATGCTGTCGAAAGCTTTTTCATTTCCCGCTCGCGTAGCCAGCAAAAAATTACCGGCGTCACGATGAGAATATGAACCAAGCTGCTCAACATACCGCCAATCACCGGTGTCGCCAGCGGTTTCATGACTTCCGCGCCGGTGCGCGTGCTCCACAAAATCGGTAGCAAGCCGGCAACGATGGTTGCCACTGTCATCACTTTCGGGCGTAACCGCAATCGCGCGCCGTCCTTCACAGCTTTAATCAAATCAGCGCAGGAATAGTCTACGCCACGCTCGGCCATTTTCTTTTTCACCGCCTCATCAAGATAGACGACCATCACGACGCCAGTTTGAATCGCCGTGCCGAACAGCGCAATGTAACCAACCCAAACCGCCACGCTAAAATTATAGCCGAGCCACCATTGCAGGAATACGCCGCCGGTCAGCGCGAACGGCAAGGCGAGAATGACGTGCGCCGCTTCCTTGAAGCTGTGATAAACGACGAAGAGCAAAATGAAAATCACGAATAGCGCCGCCGGCACGATGACCTGCAACGTCTTCTGCGCGCGAATTTGATTTTCGTATTGGCCGCTCCATTCGATTGTCATGCCGGGCGGCAAAGAAATCTCCTTCGCGATTCGCGCCTGTGTTTCCTTCACGAAACCAGCAAGGTCGCGACCCTCAACATTCGCCTGCACGAACACGCGCAAACGCCCATTTTCACTGGCGATTTCGCTCGGACCAACTTCGCGGCTGATTTTGGCGACTTGCGCGAGCGGAATAAATTTTCCGTCGCCGACGGGAACTGAAATATCACCAAGCCGCTCGATGTCGTCGCGGTCGCCACGTTCGAGGCGCACTTGAATTGGGATGCGCTCGCGGCCAGAGATCGCCATCGAAATATTTTCGCCGCCGATGCCGGCTTCGACCACGTCCAAAATATCCTGCGCGCGCAAACCGTGATGTGCCATCGCCACGCGGTCGGCCTCGATGTCAAGATACGGCTTGCCTTGCGTGCGCGACGCGGCAACACCGACAGCACCGGGAATCGCGCGCACCACGCGCTCGACCTCGAACGCTTTTTTTTGCAGTTCTTCCAGATTGTCGCCGAGAATTTTTATGCCGACTTGCGCGCGGATGCCGGTGCTGATCATCAAAATGCGGTTTTCAATCGGCTGCAAAAAGCCGGGAATGTAGCCGGGCATCTTCGATAATTTTTCCTCCAGCTCCGCGATGAGTTTTTCCTTCGTCATGCCCGCGCGCCATTGCGCTTCCGGCTTGAGCATGATGGTCGTCTCAATCATTTCGATGGGCGCCGGATCAGTCGCCGTTTCCGAGCGGCCCAGCTTGCCGCCGACTGAGTCGACTTCCGGCGTCTGTTTGATGACCGCGTCCTGCCATGCCATGATGCGCTTTACTTCCGTCAGAGACGTGCTCGGCAACAGCACCGGCATGAACAACAAACTACCTTCATTGAGCGTCGGCATGAATTCACTGCCCATGCCACGCGGAAGTTTGGCGGCAAGTTGCGGGTTCAAGGTGTGAATTTTTTCAACAATGGGTTTTGGCACACCAAACGCAAGTGCCAACGCAGCGACCAAGCAAATCAGCGCCAACCCGAGAACGGTTTTACGAAAGCGTAGAGCCAAATCCAAAAGTGGATTGTAAATCGCCAGCAGCATTTTCATCAGCGGATTGGAATCTTCCGAATGAAATGGCCCGCGAATGAATGTCGCGCACAGCGCGGGGACGAGCGTGATGGCGAGAATCGTCGAGCCAAGCATCGCGAAAGTTTTTGTGAAAGCGAGCGGATGAAACAGTTTCCCCTCCTGTCCGCTCAAAGCGAACACCGGCACGAACGCGAGAATGATGATGACCATCGCAAAGAAAATTGGCCGGCCAACTTGTTGCGCCGCTTCGAGCGTGACTTGCAGCGACTCGGCTTGGTTCAACCGCGAACCTTTCTTCGCTTCCGCCTGTTCGCAATGCCGGATGGCATTTTCAGCCATGACAATGCCTGCGTCCACCAGCACACCGATGGCAATGGCAATACCAGCAAGCGACATGATGTTCGACGTGATGCCGAACTGGTTCATCAAAATGAACGAGAATAAAATTGAGAGCGGCAGCGGCAGCGTGACGATGAGAATGCTGCGAAAATGGAATAGGAAAATTACGATGACAAGCGTGACGAGAATCGCTTCCTCCGTCAGCGCGTGCTTGAGCGTGTAGAGCGTGCGTGAAATCAATTCACTGCGGTCGTAAAACGATTTGATGCTGACGCCCGGTGGCAGGCTCGGCGCAATTTGCGCGATCTTTGCCTTCACGTCACGAATGACCTGCATCGCATTTTCGCCGGTGCGCATGACGACGATGCCGCCGACAGCTTCGTGGCCGTCAATGTCCAGCGCGCCGCGCCGGAAATCGCCGCCAATCTGCACGTTCGCGATGTCCTTGAGATACACCGGCAGGCCGCTGTTTTGTTGCAGCACGATGTTTTCCAAATCGCCCGCCGACTTCACGAGACCAATACCGCGCACGACAAATTCCATTCCGTTTTCCTCAATCACTTTTCCGCCGACGTTCAAATTGCTTTGCTTCACCGCGTCCATGACGGTTTGCAGTGACACGTTACGATCGCGCATTTTCAGCGAGGAAATTTCAATCTGATATTGCCGCACGAAACCGCCAACCGTCGCCACTTCCGCGACGCCATGAACGGAATTAAGCTGATAGCGCACGAACCAATCTTGTGTCGCGCGCAACTGGCCGAGGTCATAGCCGCCGTGTGGAGATTTTTTCGGGTCAACGTCCAGATAGTATTGATAGACCCAGCCGAGGCCGGTCGCGTCCGGGCCGAGTTGTGGCGTGACGCCGGTAGGAAGCTGGCTGCCAAGATAATTCAGCCGTTCAAGCACGCGTGAGCGCGCGAAGTAGTTGTCAATTTTGTCGTCGAAGATAATCGTGACGAGCGAGAAGCCGAACATGGAATTCGCACGGACAGTTTTCACACCGGCGAGTCCCTGTAAATTCACCGACAGCGGATAAGTCACTTGGTCTTCAACTTCCTGCGGACTGCGCCCCGGCCAATCGGCGAAAACGACAACTTGGTTTTCGCTCAAATCGGGAATGGCATCCACAGGTGTTTGATAGATGGCGCGCACGCCGAAGCCGATGAGCAACGCAACCCCGCAGATGACCAGAAAGCGGTTACGCAACGACCACTCGATGATGCGGTTGATCATAAAATTATCGTCCGGCGGTGAGTTGCGCCTCGGCGTCAATCAGCAGCGCGCCGTTGATAACCACTTTGTTACCGTCGTCGAGACCAGCCAGCACCTCGGCATATTTATCACCCATGCGACCGAGCGTCAGTTTTTTTGGCGTGTAGTAGCCCGCACTATTCTCAACATAAACAATCGGATTACTGTCGCGCGCAATAACGGCGCTGCGCGGGACCGTCAACACTTCTGGAGTCGTCGCAGCGATGTGTGACTCGGCGTGCAGATTATTGAAGAATGCCTTTCCCTCAAAGCCCGGCACTTCCACCGGCGGATCAAGAATCTCCGCACGAATTTTTGTGCTATCACTCATGTCGTCCAAATCGCGGTCAGCAAATGTCTGTGAGCTGTGCTGCCGGATTTGCGCCGAATAATTTTTGTCCGGCACAGCAGGCAATGTGACTTCAAGATTCTGGCCCGTCTTGAGCCAAGGCAAATCGCGCTCATAAACGTCGAATACGAACCACGCCGCCGTCGCGGAGTTTTTTTGGATGCGCCCGATGACGTGAATCGTGTGCGTGATGGCGCGGCGCTGGATGGTTTCCGTCTGCACGTTGATAGCGCTGACGCTATCGGCGTTGAGCGCAACCATGTTGGTGTCGCCCGTCGCATCACCTTCATAAACCTGCACAAGATTCATACCGCAGATCGGACACTTGCCCGGTTGGTCGGACTTGATCCACGGATGCATCGAACTCTGGTAATACAGAATTTTGCGTCCGCTCGCCGCCGCCGTCGTGGATGCGGGCGAATGGCTTTTGGCCATCCACACCACACCCGCACCGACGACCACCACGAGCAACACAAATATAAATATTTTGTGTTTCATGATTTTGTTTCGGTTAATGACTCATCCCAGAGCAACAGCCGCCCGGCATCATCGCGGGAGTTTTGGACTCGACGCTGGCCGCCGCAGCGTTCGTGTTTGCGCTCACATAGACCGGCACCAAATGCATGCCGCAAATCGAACAATCGCCCGGCTTGTCTGCCTTGACCGACGGATGCATCGGACAAGTGTAATACGCTATTTTCTGGCTGGCGGGAGCGGCGTCTGCCGCCATTGCATGGTTAGTTGCAAACCACATCAAACCGCTGCCTAACACCGCTGCCAAAGTGACCGTAAGAATAATTTTTGTTTTCATAAATATTTAATTTTTTTGGTTGCTGCCGTCTGTGCGCGACAGAAAATTTCAGGGAAAATTCACGGGCACAAAATCCGTGGAACAAAGGAAATATCCGCAATGCGCCTGCTCGGGGCACACCACGGGCTTTAACCAAGAAGAATCAAATGAGCCGGACGCAGTTGCGCGCGAAAACCGGCACAACGCTGGCGGACAAGGAGGCGGGGACGTTCGGAGAAATGGAAACTGATTCTGTGTTCGTCAAAACCCAAACCAATAATACTGGAAAGGAAGAGACGATTTCATTTTGCGAGCCAGCGGGAACGGTGGCCGCGACCGGTTGGGGAACTGAAGCTTGTTTTGCCGCGCAACAACTCATCTTGCCACCGCAGCCACAGTCATGCTTCGCGACGCTCGCGCTGGGAACCAATGTGCACTGCGCCGCCACCTGTCCCAACATCAGGAACAGGCTGCAAAGGAGTGTCAGCGCCATCTTCACAATCTACTTATCGCACGTCCGAGAATTTTCTGCCGGACATTTTTTGGCATTCAACTGTCAGTTTTTGCCGGCCGTATCAGCCTGACGAATCTTGACGATGAACTTATTCGGGTCTTTATCGAAATCTTTTTTGCAGCTCTTGCAGCACAATTTCACTTCCTGACCTTGATAGGTGAACACATACGGTCCGCCCATATCGCCGCCCAGTTTTTCGCCGGACACGGGACACGTTGTCAGCTTGTCAGGCGTGGGTTTGGCGTCATCGGCGCGCAGCGTGAGGTTTGCGGCAAGAATAATTCCAGCAATGATAGCGAGCGTTTTCATAGTCTTGATGTGACCGCAAACTCGCATAAACCGTTCAACTCCGCCAGCGGATTTTCAGCAACTGACTTTTCAACCTTCAAGTTGCGCCAACTCCGCACCAGCTTTTTCCCATTCCGCATTCGCCGCTTCCAAACGATCTGTCACCTGCGCTAACTCGCGATTGATCTGCGTCGCGCGCCCGCCGGAATGATACGTCTCCGGTTTTTCCAATTCCGCCGCGTAATCGCGTTCCTTCGCTTCGAGATCGGCGATTTCCTTTTCCAACGCGGCAAGGCGTTTCTGGATTTCAGATTTTTTATTGGAGCGCGCCTGTCGCTGGGCAGCTTCCAAACGCTTCTGTTCTTTGCGATCCACCTGTGCGACGACTGGTCGGCTGACCACGCTGCCGAAGCTCGAGCTCGTCAACGCCGCGCGTGCCGACTGCGCCGTCTTGTCCAAATAATATTGGTAACCGCCGCCAAAATGTTTAAGCGTGCCCGCCTCGACGCGGACGACGTGCGTGGACAGCGCGCGGATGAAATGCACATCGTGGCTGATGAAAACCAGCGTGCCTTGATATTGCTTC
Source organism: uncultured Verrucomicrobia subdivision 3 bacterium (assembly GCA_903878805.1). Taxonomy (GTDB): domain Bacteria; phylum Verrucomicrobiota; class Verrucomicrobiia; order Limisphaerales; family UBA11358; genus UBA11358. The sequence goes on along the minus strand of CAIRJF010000013.1, from coordinate 54,225 downwards.
AACGCCTCAATGAGCGCATCAACACTCGCCAAATCCAAATGCGTCGTCGGCTCATCCATCAACAACAGATTCGGCGGATCGAGCAACAGCTTCACCAGTGCGAGCCGGCTTTTTTCACCGCCGCTCAACACGCTGACCGGTTTGTAAATGTCGTCGCCGCGAAATAGAAAACTGCCGAGCACCGTGCGAATCGCCTGCTCCGTGATGCGTTGCGGCGTATCGAGCGCTTCTTGAAAAACCGTGTTCTTGGGATTCAACATCGCCGCGCGATGCTGTGCGAAGTAACCGAACTTGGCGTTATGACCGAGTTTGTGTTCGCCGGCTTGCGGCGTGAGCACTTGCGCCAAAAGTTTCAGCAACGTGGATTTGCCTGCGCCGTTCGGACCGACGAGCACGATGCGCTGGTCGCGTTCCACTTCAAAATCGATACCGTCGTAAATCAGTTTTTCGCCGTAACCGAACTTGATTTTCTCCAGCGTGATGACGCGCTGACCGCTGCGCTGCGGTTGTGGAAAACGAAAACCCATCGTGGATTCCGGGCCGTCAGGAATCTGCACCATGTCTTCCTTGATGCGCTCGATCTGCTTGCGTTTGCTCTGCGCCTGCGACGCCTTGCTGGCTTTCGCGCCGAACCGGTCGGCAAACAATTGCAACCGGTCAATGTCGCGTTGCTGCGCCTTGGCTGTAGCAATCAACGTCGCTTCCATCGCCGCGCGCTGCACCAAATATTCATCATAGTTGCCGGTGTAACGCATGATTTTCGCCGCTCGCAATTCCGCGATGTGTGTGCACAGGTTGTTCAGAAATTCTCGATCGTGCGAAATCATCAGAATCGCGCCGGGATAATATTTCAGATAATCCTGAAACCAGATGAGCGTTTCGAGATCCAGATGGTTCGTCGGCTCGTCGAGCATCAGCAAGTCCGGTTCTTCCGCCAGCAACCGCGCCAAGTGCGCGCGCATGATCCAGCCGCCGGACATTTCCCGCGCCGGACGGTCATGATCCGACTGTTTGAAACCGAGGCTCGCAAGAATCTGCTTCACCTTCGCGATAAACTGGCCGTCGTGCTCGTGTTCGTGCGGCACGGCGACTTCCATCACCGTTTCGTTTCCGGCGGGTTCGCTTTCCTGCGGCAGATAGCCAACGCGCGTGCCGCGAATGAACGACACGGTGCCGCCATCCGGCTCCTCTTTGCCGAGAATGATTTTGATGAGCGTGGATTTGCCCGCGCCATTCGGCCCGGTGATGGCGATGCGGTCGCCCGCCATGATGTTCAACGAAACGTCGTCAAACAGTTCGCGTCCGCCAAATGATTTAGAAAGTCCGGCAACAGTAAGCATGATAAAAAACTAAAATGACCAAAGTGAAGTTTCGGCCGGTCAATCGCGATAAACTTCGCGACGATGGCCGATGGCGCTGATGACAATCTGTTTTGCTTTTGTATCGGCAAAAAACAGCACGCGATAATCGCCAACGCGAATGCGGAAACCGTCGCGGTTCTTCAATTTTTTACAACCGGACGGAAACGGATTGTTTTCGAGCGCGAGAATTGCCTTGGAAATTCGCACCTGCATTTGCGAGTGCAAAACCGCCAGTTCCTTGCGCGCGTCGCGGGAGATTTCGATTTGCCAGCTCACGCCTTGATGCCCAATTCTTTCATCACCTGTCGAAATGGCTGACGCGGCTGATTGCGGCGCGATTCCAAAGTAAGCGTGTCCGCGATGTCGGCAGAAATGTCTTCATCCGCCAGCATCCGTTCCAGCACGGCCTCGCGTTGGCGCGGCTTCAAGGATTTGAACGCGGTAAAAAAAACTTCGGCGGTGGCTTCAATGGCACTCATAGTCAGACTATCGCAAATAATGACGCCGGTTTCAAGCGCATCTCATTTCGGCTTCAACTGCGGGAACAGAATTACATCACGAATGCTTTCTTGTCCCAGCAACATCATGCACAGGCGGTCAATGCCGATGCCGATGCCGCCGGCGGGCGGCATGCCGTGTTCGAGCGCGACCAGAAAATCTTCGTCCAGCTTCTGCTGCTCGCCGCCGGCTTGATGTTCCAGCGTGGCGCGCTGTTGAATGGGATCGTTCTGCTCGGTGTAACCCGGCGAAATTTCCTGGCCATTGATGCAGCACTCAAAAACTTCAACGGTCGTCGGGTCGTCGGGCGTAAGTTTGGCGAGCGGCACGAGTTCCTTAGGCAGATGTGTGACAAAGGTCGGATTGATGAGCGTCGGCTCGATGAATTTGGAGAACACGGCGTTCGTGACTTCAAAGTCTTCAAACTCCTTGCCAATCTCCGCGTGCATGTCATGCGCGCGCTGACGGCGTTCGGCGGGTGTGATGTCGAACCAGTCTACGCCGATTTTTTCTTTGATGAGGTCGTTGTATTTCACGCGACGCCACGGGCGCTCTAAGTTGATTTCTTGCTTCTCAAGATACGGAGCAATCCATTTCAAAATGTCCGCGCTAATTTTGGCTTGGTCACTACCACCTTGGAAGTTGGCTGAAAGCTTTTGAGCTGCTTCATTGGCTTTAGCCGCAATCAATTCAGTTTCTTGTGAACTTTGAAGTTCCAAGCATTCCTTAATAACGGTCAAAAAATCCCCGGTCTTGTCAGTTGGAAGATTTGCGGAAGCAACACTGTGAATGAAATTTAGTTGGTGTTTGAAATTTTCTTTCCGTGGACAATAAATTTTTGTTTTACCCAATACCTTTTGTGCAACACCAACAATAAGGGACTCCACCGTTTCCATCATCGTGTTGTAATCGCCGAACGCGCAATACGCTTCGAGCATCGTGAACTCCGGATTGTGCCGGCGCGAAAGACCTTCGTTGCGGAAGTTTTTTCCGATCTCAAACAGCTTGTCTATGCCGCCGACAAGCAGCCGCTTGTGGTAAAGCTCCAGCGCGATGCGCAGGTAAAATTCACAGCCGAGCGCGTTGTGAAACGTCTTGAATGGCTGCGCCGCCGCGCCGCCGGGAATCGCCTGCATCGCGGGCGTTTCGACTTCGACGTATTTGCGTTCGTGGAAAAAATTCCGGATCTCATGGATAATCGCGCTGCGCTTGAGCATGACGTCTTTCACGTCAGGATTCGCGATCAAATCCAAGTAACGCTGGCGGTAACGCGTCTCGGTGTCTTCGAGGCCATACCATTTCGCCGGCGGCGGGCGCAATGATTTAGCGAGGATGGTGAACGCTTCGAGCTTCACACTCGGCTCGCCGGTCTTGGTGCGGAACAACGTGCCGGTGACGCCGACGAAATCGCCGAGGTCAAGATGCGTGAAAATATTGAACTGCTCATCGCCAATGACATTTTTCTGCGCGTAAACCTGGATGCGGCCGCTCTGGTCGCGCACGTCGATGAACATGGATTTGCCCATATCGCGGTGCGCGGTAATGCGGCCGGCGACGGACACACGATGGCCTTCGGTCAGCGTGCCGGAATCGAAGCCGCTGCGGGCGATGTTGCATTCGGTGTCGGGCGCGAATTTATTGGCAAACGGAAAAATGCCTTTGGCTTCAAGTGATTTGAGCTTGGCCTTGCGCTGTTCGATGAGTGAATTCGTGTCTTCCATAAAAACGTGCGGCGGACATTAAAGCATATTTTGCGGCTGAAAACCAAGAAGCAAAACGGCCAAGCCCGGCAATCGAAACTTGCCTTGAATCCGGTTGCGCCTAGCATTTGCAAAAAGTTCGGCCAATCAATCGCATGATCCGCTCATTTGCATTCACCACTCAAGGCAAGCTGCACACGAAAGACGTGGAGCCGTTTTTGATGCCGACGCTGCTGGCGGACACGAATCTTTTTCTGTGGGTTGATTTGGAAAAACCCACCGCCTTCGAAAACAAGGAAGTGCTGGAACAAATCTTTCATTTTCATCCGCTGTCCATCGAAGACTGCGTCCAGCCAAGTCCGTCGCCGAAGGTCGAAGAATATTCACCCAAAGAGGAAGATATGTTTACCCCATATCTGTTCATGGTGATTCACGCTGTGGATTACAGCCGCAAGGACGGCTGTTTTGGCACGAGCGAACTTAATTTTTTTCTCGGCAAAAATTTTCTCGTCACTTACCACGACGAATCGCTGCGCAGCGTTACGAACATCGAGGAACGGGCTCTCAACGGCTCGATGAACATCGCGCGCGCGCCCGACCGGCTGGCGCATTCGCTCCTCGATAATCTCGTGGATAACTACAAGCCGGCGCTGGACGAACTATCTTTGGAAATCGCGGAACTGGAACAGCTCGCTTTCAAAAAACCGAGCAAAGACACGCTCAATAAAATTTTGCAGGTGAAGAAAGAAGTATTACACCTGCGCCAGATCATCGGCCCGCAACGCGAAGTGCTCGGACGTTTCGCCGCCGGCGAATTCAAGCTCGTCCGCCCGCATCTCGTGCCCTATTTCCGCGACATTTATGATTCACTGTTTCACATCGGTGAAATGGCGCATGGCTACGCCGATTCGCTCACGGGCATCCTGCAGGTTTACCTGAACATGTCCTCCAACCAGACCGGCGAAGTCGTGAAGTTGCTCACGCTCATCACCGTTATCACCACGCCGCTGATGATGATCGGCACTTGGTATGGCATGAATTTCAAAGACATGCCGGAGCTCGATTACAAACACGCGTATCCCATCGCCGGCACCTGTATGATTCTTTCCACGCTGGGAACGTATCTCTATTTCAAGATGAAGAAATGGTTCTGACCGCGCTCCGCGTTAGAGGTGAAACCAGTTATATTGGCTGGAGAAAATTTGCCAGTCAGTTGCAATTTCCGCGGCCAACATGATTACCAGCAGTGCGCCGAACACAAAAAACTTACGGCGTTCAGAAAACTTCTTAAGCAATTTATCCAAACCGGTCGCGCATAAAATCAGGAACGGAATCAATGCGCCAAGCAGCAGCCGGCCTGAAACAAAAAACGGATGTTCGTGTGATGGATAAAAGCAGTCCTGAAAATCATACTTTACCGACAGCCACGCGAAGAACATCAACAACGCCACAAAACTGCCAAACGCCAGCCACAAGGCGGTTTGTTGTTGAGCGGAAAATAAAACTGGTCGGCTTAATAAAATGCCCAACACGAAGAGCAACAAAATCATCGTCGCCAAAACGTAAATCAAATCAATCACCGGATTGGCCAGCGGCGCGCGATGCCACAAGAGTTCGCCCTGCCAGAACGTCGCCAGATTGCCCTTCAGAAAAAACCAAAAGCCGGACGGCGTGAAAATCGGATGCTGGAACCAAGCGGTAAACGGTTGGCTCGTCCAGTTCAGAAAATGAATTTTGGCCGCCGAGCCGGTGAAATCGCCGAAATTAGTTTTGCACCACACCATCCAACCGATGGTTGGCAGCCCCACGCACAGCAGTAAAAAATACAGCGCCGGAGCGGAAACTTGCATTTTTCCCGTGCGCACCAGCCGGAAATATTTCAGCGCGATAAAAATTCCGGCAGCGAAAAGCAGCGGTAGATTGCTGATTTTCGTCAGAAAAGTTGCGGCCAGGGCCAGACCGGTCGCGGCGGCAAGTTTTGCGGAAGGAATTTCCGTTTCCCAAAAATGAAGCAGCAATACAAACGCCGCGCCAAAAGTCAGCGGCGAAAAAATGTCGTTGTTGATGGCGTAAAAAGTTGTTTGCGGCAGAAACGCGATGAACGCAGGCACGGCGACGCGGATAAAATGATTCTCCGGAAAAACTTTTTTTGCGGCGAACCAACCGAGCCACACGAGCGCAGCGACGAACGGCACGTTCAAGAATCGCAGCCAATAAAGAAGATTCCCGCCGTCGAGTCCGAGAATTTTTCCCAGCCGCCACCAAGCGCCCGCCACGCTGTAATAAAGCGGCGGCGACGCGGCTTCATGATTTTGAAAATGACTTTGGTAAGCGTCAGATTTGGCGAGAAGTTGTTCGCGCACATCGGCCAACGGCAATTTCCACGGCGGTGTCGGAATGCTGGGTGATGCGGGCGTCCACAAAATTTCCGGCGATCCGTAAATCACTATGAACGGCAAAGCCTCGGCATTCGGCGGCGTAAGCGCGCGCGGAATTTTGCCCTGCGAATAATTCACCACGAGGTCGAAATGCATCTGCTCATCCACGTTGCTGAAGAACGGGAACGCGGCGGAAAAAATGAACACATGCACCGCGGCAAGCAGGCACAGCAGCAAAATGATTTTGCGCTCGTTCGTGTCAGGTTGGGCGGCGGATTCGTTCACAGGCTGGCGGAAAGTTAAACGGCGGCGAACGCAGTTCAAAGAAATTCCCAATGCGAAAACAGCGCGGCCTGACCGCACGGCGAGCCGTTTTCGGAAAGCAGATTCCACACGGTCGCGCGGGAAATTTTGAAACGCCGACCGTTTTTAGAGATGCGGATTCCGGAGTAATCATTAATGAATCCAAGGGTTCCAACCATTTCCAGTAGCCGCGCGCGTTCCTCGCGGTTGGGAGCTTCGGCGGTCAAGCGCGACGGTGTGCGCGTGAGTTCGGTCCACGACATTTCCCAAAGCGCGAGGGCGGTCGCGTTCCCGTAATTTAAAATCGGATCAGCTTCCGTGCCGTGCGAAACGAGGACGAAAGGCACGTGGAAAACCTTTTCAGCAAACTCCATCGGCAAAAAATTTCCCGGCAGCAAATCGCGGCCGGTAAAATGTTTCAGGCTGCGCGCGATGGTTTGCGTTTGGGCGATGACGGATGCGCTTTGCCAGAGTTCGTTCACGCCGTAATAGTTAATTTTTCCAGTGCGCGTGGCAATGCGTTTTGCAGGCTGGCGGAGAAAATTTCTTTTGTGTAGATTGCGCGCGAAATCGTAAAAATTTATGGCTGCCAAAATTGAAATTCCCAACGAACTGAAACAGGATTTGCCACAAAATAAATGGGGGAAAACGCTCGGCGCGACGCCCATTGTGATGACGGTCATCGCGACGATGCTCGCCGGTCTCGCATCCAGCGAAATGACCAAGGCGCAATACGACCGTTCGGCGGCGGCGCAACTCCAGTCCAAGGCGGGCGACCAGTGGAGTTTTTATCAGGCAAAGAAATTGCGCAGCGCGTCGGCGCGCAATTCGCTCGATCTGCTCGCCGCGACGGTGGACATCACGCCGCTGACGGCGGAAGTTTTGCCTAATGTTGATGCGGCAACGGTCGCGGCGCTGGTGAAAAACGAATTGCCGCCAGCCACGCCGGCAACATTTGACGAGGCGGTGAATAAAGCGATTGCGGATGTCGCCAGTTCCGCGCCGGAAGCGGAAACCATCGCTGCGCTCGTGAAAATTAAACCGGCGGTGTTGGCGGATTCTTTGGTTGCGGCAAAATCAGCCGCCGATGCTTTCGACAACGCGACGAAGTCCGTCAACAAAACCGTGGACAAGCTGGACGACGCGCTGATGGCGGGCGACAAGAATGTGTTCCGCAGTTTTTCCGCCGCGCGGCTGCGCTACACGGCGGCGCGTTACGATGCCGAGGCAAAATTAAATCAGGCCGTAGCGAACGTTTATGAATTGCAGGTGCGCCAGAATAATTACACCGCCGAAAAACATCACAAGCGCAGCGGAAAATTTTTCTACGGGATGCTCGCGGCGCAACTGGCGGTGATCATCGCCACATTCTCCATCGCGGCGCGGCAGAAAAGTTTTCTGTGGTCGCTCGCGGCTGCAGCCGGACTCGCGGCGGTGTCGTTCTCGGTTTACGTTTATCTTTACGTCTAAATCACATTGTAAAACAAGGCCGGAACCGCAGTCACGGTTCCGGCCTTTTGATTTTTCAGCGAATGATTATTCGCTGACAGTGATGGCTTTCGGTTTGGCTTCTTCAGCCTTGGGCAAGGTTACAGTCAGGATGCCGTCCTTGTATTGCGCCTTCACCTTGTCGCCAGAAACCGCCGCGGGCAGTGTAAGCGCGCGGGAGAATTTCCCATAATAGCGCTCCTGCCGGTGAACTTCCGTGTCCTCGTGAATCGTCTCCGTCTTGCGTTCGCCGGAGATGACCAGCGCGCCGTCGTTGAGAGAGACCTCGATGTCCTCGCGCTTCAGGCCGGGCAATTCCACGCGCACGCTGAAGCTGTCCTTGTCTTCATGCACATCAAGCGCGGGCGCCCACGCCGTCAGCGGCGCTTCAAACAGGCGGTCAAGTTCGTCTTGCAAGTTAGTCAGCCGGCCAAACGTCGGCCAAGCCACAGGACGTTGATACTGTATCAGTTTCATATTTTATTTTCCTTTCGGTTAATGGTTAAAGTTGTCGGACAACTTTCTTTAAGCTTGCGGAATGCCAACCATCGAAACGTGGTAAAAACCATTGAAATCAATGGTTTTTGAAGAATTGCTTTTCCAACGTGCGATTGCGCTAGAAGATTTTGGCACAGAAAATTGTGCCAACGCCCGTCACGCATGACACGGTTGGCACAATCGGCGGAAAGAAACTATCTCCGAAACATCCCCGGCATCGCGCCACCCATTTTGCCCATCTTTTTCATCATCGTCTGCATCTGAAAAAATTTGTTGAGCATCGTGTTCAGCTCCGTCACCGTCACGCCGCTGCCCGCCGCGATGCGGCGACGGCGGCTCGCATTCAAGATTACGGGATTGCGCCGTTCCTTCAGCGTCATCGCGCAGACCATGCCTTCCATGCGCTTGAATTCCTTTTCCTGCTTGCCGATGTCCATCTGCTTCAGCGCGTCGCCGCCGCCGGGCAGCATCTTCATGATGCTTTCGAGTGAACCGAGTTTTTTCATCGCACGCAACTGCTCCAAAAAATCTTCCAGCGAAAATTCGCCTTTGCGCATTTTTTCTTCCATGCGCTTGGCGTCTTCCTCGTTGACGGTTTCGGCGGCGCGCTCAACCAAACTGACGACGTCGCCCATGCCCAAAATCCGCGACGCCATACGTTCAGGATGAAACGGCTCGAACTCGTCCAGCTTTTCACCGACGCCGGCAAACTTAATCGGTTTACCCGTGACCGACTTCATGCTCAACGCCGCGCCGCCACGCGCATCACCGTCGAGTTTGGTTAAAATTGAACCCGTAATGTTCAGTGCTTGGTCAAAATGTGTCGCGACGTTCACCGCTTCCTGACCGGTCGCCGCATCGAGCACGAGCAAAATTTCCTGCGGCTTCACGAGGTCGCGCAACCGCACGAGTTCTTGCACCAACGGCTCGTCAATTTGCAATCGACCGGCGGTGTCGAAGATGACTACGTTGCAATTATTGAGCTTCGCAAAGTCCAATGCTTCGCGCGCAATTTTCAAAACGTCAGTCTCACCGCGCTTGAGAAACACTGGCACTTCCACCTGTTTTCCAAGCGTCTCCAATTGATCCATCGCTGCTGGACGATACACGTCGGCCGCGACGAGCAGCGGCGCGCGACCCTGTTTCTTAAGCAACTTAGCCAACTTGCCAGACGAAGTGGTTTTGCCCGCGCCGTGCAAGCCGACCATCATCAGACGCGTCGGATTGCCGGACAAATTTAAGGCAGCATTTTGTGAACCGAGCAAATCCGTCAGTTCGTCGCTGACAAATTTGATGATTTGCTGACCGGGCTGAACGCTGGAAATGACTTCCGCACCCAGCGATTTCGCTTTGACGCGTTCGATAAAATCGCGCGCGACCTTGAAATTCACATCGGCTTCGAGCAGCGCCATACGCACTTCGCGCAAGGCGTCGCCGACGTTGCTCTCGGAAATTTTCCCGAGGCCGCGCAGGTTCTTGAAGGCGTTCTGGAGCTTGGTGCTTAACGAATCGAACATCTGGCCAGATTAAATCAAAATCGCCAGCCGCACAAATTCAAAGGAATGTTGCGCACTAACATATTTTTGAAAGCGCGCGGATTGACAAGCGCACCGCGACATGGCTTAATACGCGTCCCTTTCGTGGTAGGTTATCCAAGTGGCTAAAGGGTGCAGACTGTAAATCTGTCGGCTTACGCCTTCAATGGTTCGAATCCATTACCTACCACCACTTTTTCTGCGGTTCGGGTGCAATTCCCTTTCGTCCGCGCGGCGGCTGTGACATCCTGCCGCCGTGACGCGCACAGAACAATTGCTGGCCGAACTCATCGCTTTACCGAGCGTCAACCCCGCCTTTTTGCCGCCGCGCCATCCCAATGCAGGCGAAAAGAAAGTGGCTGATTTTCTCGCCGCCACCGCCGCACGCGCCGGACTGGAAGTTGAATTTCAAAAAGTCCTACCCAGTCGCGCCAATGTCATCGCTCGCTTGTTGCCGCGGGGTAAAATCAAACAAACCATTTTTCTCGCGCCGCATTTGGACACCGTCGGCGCGGACGGAACACAATTTATTCCGCAGCGCAAAAACGGTCGGCTGCACGGACGCGGCGCGTGCGACACGAAAGGTTCCGTTGCAGCCATGCTCGCCGCGTTGTGCGAACTCGGCAACATGAAATCGCGTCCGCAGGGAACGGAAATTGTTTTTGCCGGATTGATTGACGAGGAACACGCCCAAGCCGGCTCGCGCGCGCTCGTGAAAAGTAAATTTAAGGCGGATCTGGCCATCGTTGGCGAGCCGACGAAACTGCAAGTCGTCACCGCCCACAAAGGCAGCTTGTGGCTGGAACTCGCCACGCGCGGGCGCGCGGCGCACGGCGCGACGCCGCATCTCGGAAAAAATGCGGTGCATGAAATGGCGCGCATCGTGGACATTTTGGAAACGGATTACGCGGCGCAGTTGAAAAAGAGAAAACACAAACTACTCGGCTGCGGCACGGTGAACGTCGGGAGAATTTCCGGCGGCACGCAGCCGAACATCGTGCCGGACAGTTGCGTGATTTCCATTGACCGGCGCACGCTACCAGGCGAAACGGAAAGTTCCGTCCGCCGCGAAATCACCTTGTTATTAAAGGCAAAAAAACTGTCCGCGAAGTTTTCCAACGCAAAACTTGCGCCGGCACTGCCGTTGGAAACAGATTTCAAATTGCCGCTCGTCCAAAGTTTTTTGCGCGCGGCGAATCAAACCAAATCGCTTGGCGTGGATTATTTTTGCGACGCGGCGGTGCTGGCGGCGGGCGGCATTCCGAGCGTCGTGTTCGGGCCGGGCGACATCGCGCAGGCGCATACCGCAGATGAGTGGATTTCGCTGGCGGAAGTTGAACGCGCAAAGGATTTGCTGGTCGGATTTTTCCAGTCGCTGCCTTAAATTAACCACTGGTTGCGCGGTAGGAAATTTAACAATTTTGTTGCGTGTGTTCCGTTCGCCTCACCGCTAGGATTACATTTCATTTCATGAGTGCCGAGAAAACTGAATCCATTCCGACGATTGACCACAAGCCGCACGCAGCGTTTTTCCGCCAGAGCGGCTGGCTGATGATTGCGGCAATCGCGGGCGGCGCGCTGACGTGGGGCGTGCATTTTTTGAACAAGGCGATTCCTGATTCGGAATACGCCACGTTCGGCGTGTTGCTGATGGTGGCGGGCTGTCTACCAACGATGCCATTGCAGATGATGTTCGCGCAGCAGTCGGCGTTGGCGGTGGCGACGGGTCGCGAACGGCAATTGTCGGGCCTGATCCGGCTGGCGTGTTTGCTATCCTTCATCGTCTGGGCCTTGGGCGCGGCGGCGATTTTTTTGTTCCGCAAACAGATTGCGGCGGGCTGGCATCTGCCGAATGAACTGGGGCTGTGGGTGACGGTGGCGTTGCTACTGGTTTCGCTCTGGACGCCGATGTTCGCCGGCCTGCTACAAGGGCGTCAGGATTTCTTCTGGATGGGCTGGATATCCATCCTCGGCGGCGTGGTGCGACTGGCGGGCGCGGTTTTTTTTGTGATCGCGTTGCATCTGGGCGCGGCGGGCATGATGGCGGGTGCCTTGATCGGTGTAAGCATTACGGTGCTCATTCCGGTGTGGCGCACGCGAGACTGGTGGCAATTGAAACCGGAACGGTTTGACGGAAAAAATTTACTGCGGCAGGTGCTGCCGTTGCTGTTCGGCTTTGGCGCGTGTCAATTCATGTTCACGTCGGACACGATGTTTGCGACGGCATATTTTTCCGGTGAACAAATGAAGCCCTACGTCGTGGCCGGAACTCTATCGCGCGCACTGCTGTGGCTCGTATTGCCGATGGCGGCGGTGATGTTTCCCAAGCTCGTCCAAAGCCGCGCGAAGTCGGAAAAAACCAATCTGTTCAATCTCGTCGTCCTCGGCACGGCGGTGCTGTCCATCTGCGGCGCAGCGGGCTTGTGGCTGGTCGGGCCGCTGGTCGTGCGGTTCGTCGCGCACGCGGGCGACGTGGCCTCGACGATGAAACTCATCCCGTGGTATGCGGGCGCGATGGTTCCGCTGGCGCTGGCGAACGTGATGGTGAACGACCTTTTGGCACGAGCGCGGTTCGGCGTGGTTCCGTTCATGGTGCTGCTCGCGGCGGCCTACGGTTTCACGCTGCCGTGGATGCTGAACCATTATCCAGGCCGCATCGAAGTCGTGCTGCAAACGCTCGGCGCGTTCAACCTACTGCTCTTCGCCATCTGCGCGTGGTTCATCTGGGGTGTGAAGGAAAACTCCCAAACGTCAGAGCCCAGATAATGGACGGGCGGGCGCAGCGTTTTTCTGCCGCAAATTTTTTAAACCGTCTTCGTTTTATCATCCGGCAAACGCCGGAGTGGCTGCGGCGCGCGTAACTTCGTGTAAATCCATCCTTCCAGCGGACGCAGCGGGCGCAGCAATTTGTAGAACGGCGAATAGATTAGCCGCACCCGCACCACCGATAAAAACATCGTCAGCGACGAACGCGCCAGCGCGACTTTCGAGCCCGTCTTGTCCGTCCACTCCGTCGGCACTTCCAGAATCTTGAAGCCCGCCCGCTTCATCGAATAGAGCAGGTTGATGTCGAATGCCATGTCCGCGATGCACAGCGTTGGATGGATTTTTTCCGCTACGACGCGCTTCATCACCTTCGCGCCGCACTGCGTATCGCGGATGTTCATCCAGAACAACGTCTGCACGATGAAATGAAACACGCGGCTGGCGAACTGCCGGTCGCCTGTCTGCGATTGATGAATCACCGCGCCCGGCAGCCAGCGCGAACCGACGACGCAATCCGCCGTGCCGATTTTTTTTACCAAATCCAGATACGCGTGCGCCGGCGTCGCACCGTCAGCATCCACATAGCCGATCAAATCCGCGAGCGGCGCGAGCCTGAGACCTTCGATGAGCGCACCGCCCTTACCGATGGGCGCGGCGAAATCCAGATGGCTGATGCTGAAAAAATCCTTCTCCACACGCTGCACCACGCCGAGCGTGTTGTCGCGGCAACCGTTGAGGACGACAACCAGTTGAAACTTGCCGGCATAATTTTTCTGGAAAAAAGCCGCGAACTCGCGCAGCACCGGTTCGATGCGCGCTTCTTCGTTGTAAGCCGGAATGAGGAGCAGGAGGCTGGGTTCGGGCACGCCGATTCAGTAACACAAACCCGGCGCGCAGGCAATTTGCTTTCTGCGAATTAGCGCGGTCTGGCTGGCCGAAGAGTCAGGCCAATTTATTTTTCCGAATGCCGGTTAAAATCATCGGGCATCAGTTTTTCATTGATGCGCGTGGTTTCGGTCAAATGTCCGTCGGCATCGTAACGCAACTCGATCACCCAGCCGAACACGTCCTCCGGCCATTTGGACTTGGGAATGACCGCTGCGGGATCCGCGCCCAGCGCGCGCAGCAACGATGGTATTTCGCCATGATGCCACGCGATCAAAATCGCCCGGCCATGCGGTTTGGAATGGAGCTCGTTCGCCAACCCTTGAAAATCTTTTTCCTTGAACCGGCTGTCTATCGCGAGTCCCAGCGCCCGACTGGTCGGGGTGATGGTGAGACGCGGACGATGGCTTTCCTTGGAATCGGCGGCGGCAAAAATGTAATTTATTTTCAAAGGCTGGCCATCCACCGCATTGGTGAAATTTTTGAAATAATTTACATACGCCTTGGCGCGCGCCTTGCCTGTGGCGGACAAGCCAAAACCGCTGTCGGGCTTTTCAGCATGGCGGATGATGAGAACGAGCGCATTATTCAGTGCGCCAGATTTATCATTCCCAGACGATTGCGCAAAAACGGCAGTCGAAATCGCCAGCGCCAACAATCCGCAGAGCAGCCGTTTAAATTTCATGACCCTATTTAATCACCTGCGGCTCGTGCCATTCGTGGCCGGTTTGCGCCAGCAAATCGTCGGCGGCAATCGGCCCCCAAGTGCCGGCGGCGTAAAATTCGCGGTTCGTCAGCGGCTTGCCTTCCCAGCCGAGGCGGATGGAGTCGGCAATTTTCCAAGCGGTTTCCACTTCGTCACGACGAATGAAGAGCGTCGCGTCGCCGGCGATGGCTTCAAGCAAAAGCCGTTCGTAAGCTTCGGGCGTGTAAGCGCCAAATTCCGCGTCGTAGCTGAAGTGCATCCGCACGGGACGCACGCCAATGGCGAGGCCGGGAATCTTGCCGTTGAAATGCAGCGAAATCCCTTCGTTCGGTTGCAGCCGCAACGTGAGGGCATTTGCGTCGAGATGCGAACCGCATTGCGCGGCGAACAAAACATTCGGCGTGGGGCGAAATTGAATCCGCACTTCGCTCGCGCTCTGCGGCAAATTTTTTCCGGTGCGCAGATAAAACGGCACGCCGCTCCAGCGCCAATTATCAATGAGCAATTTCAACGCGACAAACGTTTCGACGTTTGAGTCCGGCTTCACTTTCACTTCCTGCCGGTAGCCCGGACGCGGATCGCCGTTGACCGCGCCGGCGAAATATTGGCCGCGCACCACTTGCTTCGCGACATCTTCCGGCGTAAGCGGGCGAATGGATTTGAGCAACTTCACTTTTTCATCGCGCACGGCTTCGGCTTCGAGCGACACGGGCGGTTCCATCGCGATGAGCGAGAGCACTTGCAGCATGTGATTTTGCACCATGTCGCGCAACGCACCGGCTTCTTCGTAATAACCGCCACGGTCACCCACGCCGATTTTTTCGGAAACGGTAAGTTGAATTGAATCTACCGACTCGCGGTTCCAGAGGCGCTCGAAAATGGAATTGGAAAAGCGGAACATCAAAATGTTCTGCACGGTTTCCTTGCCGAGATAATGGTCAATGCGGAAGACCTGCGACTCGTGTGCGTAACGCGTCAATTCCTTGTTTAGCGCCTCGGCGGACGCGAGATCGTGTCCGAACGGTTTCTCTACGACGAGGCGTTGCCAGCCGGGGCCGTCTTTTCTCAACAGACCGGAACGATGCACTTGTTCGACGACTTCGCCGAACTGGCTGGGCGAAATCGCGAGATAAAACAACAAGTTATCGCGCAACGCGGGATTGCCAAATGAACTCAATTGCTTTTCAAGTTTCGCGTAGGCGGCATCTTCAGTCAGATCGCCGACGCAGTAAAAAATATTTTCCGCGAATGCAGCCCAGACTTTTTCGTCCACCGGTTTCGTGCGGGAAAATTGGTCGAGCGCCGTGCGCAATTCCTGCCGCCATGAAGCGTCGGTCTTCTCGCGCCGCGCAAAACCGATGACGCGGAACGTCTCTGGCATCTGCTTGTCCTTGAATAAATGATAGAGCGCGGGAATGAGCTTGCGCGCGGTCAAATCGCCGCTCGCGCCAAAGATGACGATGGAGCACGCGTCGAGGTTTTTGCGGTCGCCGTTGCCGCCGTTGGTCTTGGCGGGTGAATTCAAGATTCGCATGGCCGCCACTTTCGCGCAAACGGCAGGGAATTTCAACCCTGCTTATGGCCGGGTAGCAAAAAAAAATTGAAAATTCGGCGCGGGCGATGAATTTGAGGTCAACGTGCCGGTTGCACTCGCGGACGTTTGCGGACAGTAAGCAAATCAAGGCAATGATCCAGCCACAACAACCGGCGTGGACGGGTGACGGCAGAACTGGCTGGTCGCACCGTGGCCGTGTTCCGAAGATTTTTCAGGTGCGGTGCGGGATTTTTGGTGGCGCGTTCGAGCGTGGCGGCAATTTTTTCGAACGGTGCGCTTTTTTGCAGAAAGTCCGTCGCACCATTGATGAGCGCGCGTTGCTTAGATTCGGGATCGAAGCACGTAGTGAACATCACCACCTGCGTGTGGCGAGCGAGCGCCTTGATGGGGCGGATGGCGTCAAGACCGTTCGCTTCGCCCATCTGGATGTCGAGCAGGATGGCGTCCGGGCCGAGCCGACTGGCGAGAGCGCTCAACACCGCGTTTGGCGAATGAAATTCTGCCGCGCAACAAACACTTGGGCAGAGGCCGAGCAGAGTTTTCAACGCGCTGCGGATGCTTTTGTTGTCGTCCACCAGCCAGACATTGATGGCGGCGGACGTGGAAACAGTTATTGGTTCTTGATTCTGATTTTTCATGCGGACAACCCTCTGATGAGAAATAAAAATAGCTTGCCCCGTGCCAAAAAGCCGGGCGTGACAATTCAACCGCAAATACGCGCCGGATTTTTTATTAGAGTGGCCAACGCTGTTCAACAATGGCCAGCGTGAATAATTTTCAACGCGCGAAAAACTGCTCGCCCCCCGCAAAAAATTTCGCCATCATGCCGCCTCGATTTTTCGCGGGAGCATTCCCGTTCGCACATGAAAGCCAAAATCATCATCACACCGAAGAAAGCCGTGCTGGATCCGCAGGGCAAAACCGTCCAGACCGCCCTCGAACACATGGGCTACACCGGCGTCACCGGCGTCCACATCGGCAAATACATCGAGATCGACCTCGCGCCCGGCACGGACAAGGCGGCGGCGAGCAAAGCTTTGAATGACGCGGCGCACAAGCTGTTGAGCAATCCGGTGATTGAAGATTACAAACTCGAAATCGAGTAACGAGTGATGAGTGATGCGTGAATAACAAATCACGTTTCACTCGTCACGCATCACGACTATGAATTTCTCCGTCCTCCAATTTCCCGCCAGCAACTGCGACCAGGACGCCGTCCACGCGCTGCAACACCTCGGCCATTCCGCGCGGCTCGTCTGGCACAAGGATGCGTCGCTCGGTGACACCGACTGCGTCATCGTGCCCGGCGGATTTAGTTATGGCGATTACTTGCGCTGCGGCGCGATCGCGCGGTTCAGCCCCGTCATGCAGGCCGTGAAACAATTCGCCGACAACGGCGGCCTCGTCCTCGGCGTCTGCAACGGCTTTCAAGTCCTCACCGAAGCCGGCCTGTTGCCCGGCGCGCTCATCCGCAACCGCGACCTGCAATTCCACTGCGAAAATATTTTCCTCAAGACCGCCACGAACGATTCGCCGTTCACCAGCCAGATTCCGGCGGGAAAAATTCTCCGCGTGCCCATCGCCCACGGCGAAGGCTGCTATTTTGCCGACGAAGAAACGCTCGCGAAGCTCAAGGCCAACAATCAAATCCTCTGGCAATACTGCGACGCCAGCGGAAACCTGACCGACAGTGCGAATCCCAACGGCGCGCTGCAAAACATCGCCGGCATCTGCAATGAAAAGCGCAACGTGGCCGGTCTGATGCCGCATCCCGAACGCGCCTGCGAACCGCTGCTCGGCAGCGACGACGGCAAATGGATTTTCGAAAGCATCTTCGCCGCGCTCAAAAATAAAACCGTCGCGCAAGCGGCATAAAAATTTCAGGTTCGAGCGATGAAGACCTATTTGCTGACGTGGAATCCGAATCGTTCGCCTGAACCTGAAATGCCCAGGCAAGCGAATGAAACCGCTGCCGGCAAAACTGTGATCGGTAGATGGAGTTGCGGAAACACAAAGCAAATTGAAGTTGGCGACCGTGTGTTTCTGATTCGGCTGGGTGTTGAGCCGAAGGGAATTATTGGCTCAGGCTGGGTGGTCAAGCCGCCCTATTTTGACACGCATTGGGATGTGCAAAAGCAGGCAGAAGGAAAGCAGGGTTTGTTTGTGATGTGCGAATGGGAACGAATTCTCAATCCAACAATTGATGTTCCACTTTCGATCAATAAGCTGCCCCGATGGAAAATCGGTAAGAAAAGTTGGACGCCTCAATCGTCGGGAATTCAAATTCCGCCTCAAATCATTAGCGAACTCGAAGACCTTTGGGCGAAACACATTGGGGCTTCGAGTCTCGGCGACGTTTTTGTTGATGACGAAATTTCGGCTTTTGAAGGTGAAGAAAGAATCGCTTTGGTTCGGCATCGGAAGCGGGAACAAAAGCTGCGCGACGCAAAACTGAAACAGGCAAAGACGAAAAACAATGGCCGTTTGATTTGTGAAGTTCTTGGCTGCTGCTTTGATTTTGAGAAAGTTTATGGTGAACTTGGAAAAGATTTCGCTCATGTTCACCATTTGAAACCGATTGGTGACAGAAATTCTCCTTCGCTGACCAGCTTGGACGATTTGGCGATTGTCTGTGCAAATTGCCACGCCATGATTCACAAGGGCGGAAAATGTCGTCCGCTGGAAGGTTTGATTCACACTCCTTGAATCCCAACGGGATTCAAATCGTTCAGCCCAGGGTTGCGAGGAACGAGCTACCCTGGGTGGGCGTCACAAAATCATCAACCCTGAAAGGGTTGAATCAATCCCACACATATCTCTCGTCATATTCCACGGCGTAGCATTCCAAAAATTTCCGAAACTCGTCCTGAAATGAAATCGTGCGGTGGTGTTCCTCCTGTCCGGCAATGTATTTTCGCACCTCCTCGACCTGCGAATAGCCAATCGAGAAAATTCCGTAGCCGTTTTGCCACGCGAAATCTTGCAGCTCCGGGCTTTTGGTTTTGAGCCACAGCGACGAGCCGCGTTTGGCCTCTTTGACCATTTCCGCCGCCGTGCCGGTGCGTGGCAGCGTTGAGAGAATATGAACGTGATCCTCCACGCCGCCGATGATGACGGGCTGGCAATCAAGATTTGCAAGAATGCCGCCGAGGTAGCGGTGCAATTCTTCGCGCAGGGCTTTGTCGCGCAGAAATGGGCAACGGTCTTTCGTGGAGAAAACGGTATGCACAATGATTTTGGCGAGCGATTGCGGCATGGCCGGATGATGCGACAGGCGGGCGGATGATTCAACCCTTTCAGGGTTGATAAAAATTGGTGGCACATTGACCCAGCGTAGCCGCTGGCGCGTCAACGCTGGGCTGGATGATTTAATCCCTTTGGGATTAACCGAACAAGGCGGCAATCCGTAATTAGTGGCGACCCATAATAATCATTGCGGCGACGCATCAATCGCGGCAGCGACAGCTTTGATTTTGGTTTTTGATTTCCAAGCGCGACTGAAAGTTTTACTTTGATTAGATTGAAATTGGCTTCGCCCGGAAATTGAAGCGCGAGTTGCAAAGTTTAATTGAATTTAAAAATTTTTCCATGACCGAACCCGCCATCACCCCAGAGTTGGTTGCCAAACACAACCTCACGCCGGAAGAATACGCCCACGCCGTGGAAATCCTCGGCCGCACGCCGAGCTACACCGAGCTCGGCATCTTTTCCGTGATGTGGAGCGAGCATTGCAGCTACAAAAACACCAAGCCGCTGCTCAAGACCTTCCCCACCAAGTCGCCGAAAATCCTCGTCGGCGCGGGCGAGGAAAATGCCGGCATCATTGACATCGGCGACGGCATCGCCATCGCGTTCAAGATCGAGTCGCACAACCATCCGAGCGCGGTCGAGCCGTTTCAGGGCGCGACCACCGGCGTCGGTGGCATCGTGCGCGACATTTTCACGATGGGCGCGCGTCCCGTTTGCGCGGTGAACTCGTTGAGGTTCGGGCCGATCACTGAAGAAAATTCGGAAAGCGGAAAACGGAAAACGGAAATGGGGAGCGCGCCCGCCTTGGGCGCAGCGGTTGACGCCTCGTCAACCGCAAAAGCGAACGACGGGGCGTCGTCCGCGACGCGCGAGGGCGCGCGTGATCCCCAAAGCACAAAAGCTGAAATTGCCAACAATCGGAGATTGTTCGCCGGCGTCGTCAGCGGCATCGCGCATTACGGGAATTGCTTCGGCATACCGACCGTCGCGGGCGAGGTGTATTTCGACAAGACGTATCAAGGCAATCCGCTCGTGAACGCGTTCTGCCTCGGCGTGCTGAGGCACGAACAGATCACGCGCGGCGCGGCCAAGGGCGTGGGCAATCCCGTGTTTTACGTCGGCCCGGCGACGGGTCGCGACGGTCTCGCGGGCGCGGCGTTCGCGTCGCAAGATTTGACCGAGGAATCCGCCGAGCAACAGCGCGGCGCGGTGCAGGTCGGCGATCCGTTCATGGAAAAACTCGTGTGCGAAGCGTGCCTGGAACTGCTCGCCACCGGTTGCGTCGCGGGCATGCAGGACATGGGTGCGGCGGGTTTGACCTGTTCCACTTGCGAAATGGCCGCGCGCGCCGGCACGGGCATCGAGATCGAACTCGACAAAGTTCCGCAACGCGCGCCGAATATGAGCAGCTACGAGATCATGCTTTCGGAATCGCAGGAGCGCATGCTCATCGTCGTCCACAAGGGCCGCGAAGAGGAAGTGAAACGCATTTTCGACAAGTGGGATTTGCCGTGGTCCGAGATCGGCATCATCACCGACACCGGCCACATGAAGGTGCGCCACGGTGGCAAACTCGTCGTGGACATTCCTGCGCGCAAGATCGCCGACGAGTCGCCGGTGTATCAGCGCGAAGCCGTTGAGCCTGCGTATCTGAAAGACGTGCGTGCGTTTCGTTTGGATGGAATTGCCGACACTACGACGCCCGCCGAAGATTTGAAGAAGCTGCTCGCTTGGCCGAGCATCGCGTCGAAGAACTGGGTCTATCGCCAATACGATCATCAAGTGCGCGACGGCTCAGTCGTGTTGCCCGGCAGCGACGCCGCAGTCATTCGCATCAAGACGGATTCATTGCCCGTGATGAGCGCGGAACTCGCTGCGAAAGTCGGCGACCCGACCGTTTCCGAAAAGTTGATCGCCATGACCGTGGATTGCAACGGCGGTTACGTTTATCTCGATCCCTACGAAGGCGCGAAAGCCGCCGTCGCCGAAGCGTGCCGCAATCTCGCCTGCTCCGGTGCTTTGCCGCTCGGCGCGACGGACAATCTCAACATGCCCAGCCCGGCCAAGCCCGAGTTGTTCTGGCAGATTTCGGAATCCGTGCGCGGTCTGGCGGAAGGTTGCAAAGCCTTCAACGCGCCCGTCACCGGCGGCAATTGCTCGCTCTATAATCAAAGCCCCGCCGGCCCGATTGATCCGACGCCCACGATTTCCGTGGTCGGCCTCATCGAGAAGCTGGAGCACGTCACCACGCAGTGGTTCAAGGACGAAGGCGACGCCATCATCCTGCTCGGCGACGCGGTGGAAGCCACGCCGTTGCAAGGGCTCGGCGGCAGCGCGTATCTGCAGGTCGTCCACGGCAAGAAGGCCGGTTCGCCGCCGCGTTGCGACCTTGAAGTCGCGAAGACGCTGCACACCACGCTCCTCGGCTTGATCCAATCCGGCCTCGTGAAGAGCGCGCACGATTGTAGTGAAGGCGGCCTCGCCGTCGCGCTGGCGGAAAGCTGCATCAGCCAGCTCATCGCCCGCGAAACGCCGCGCCTCATCGGTGCGACGGTTGACCTCTCCGGCGTAGCGGCATCTCGGCAGAGTGCCGCTGACCAGTCCGAAGAACAGAATGCGGCGCTCTCCCGAGACGCCGCTACGGTGCGATTGGACGCGTTGCTCTTCGGCGAAACGCAATCGCGTGTCGTCATCAGTTGCAAAGCGCTGGATGCCGTGAAAGTCGTCGAACGCGCCAAGCTCATGGGCGTGCCCGCAGTTCAGATCGGCAAAGTCGGCGGCGACAAGCTGATGGTGAAAACCGCCAGCGGCGAATTTTCCGCCCCGCTCACCGAATTGCACGACGCCTGGTGGAATTCCATCGCCCGCGCGATGGCTTAAACTTTTTCGCAGCCGTCGAAGATTTCAGCCCAGCTACAACGCAAAGCTGATTTTAATTTCACCAGCTTCGGCAGGCTTGGAAAATATTCCCCAGCTTCCAAGCTCTGCACATAACGCACACTGACACCGTTTTTTTCGGCAAGCTGTTCTTGCGTCAGTTTTCTTTTTCCCCGCAAAGCCACAATGTTCCCGCCGAGTTTTGTTCGGTGGGCACAAGCTTTTGGCTTTTGTGACGGCACGGCTTCATCGTCCTCAATAACCCCGCAATACAACACGAGGTATTGCCTCGTGTCATGGGTTTTGATAGTTTTTGCGCCAACACGCAATGAACGAAATAGAAATTCCAGGTTTTTCAGAAATTCATCCCTCGTTTGGGCAGAAAATTGGGCAACGAATTGCCCGTTTTGAACAGTATTGCAACGCAAGGTTCAGGAATAAATTCGCCCCAGTTATCAAGAAACTGTCGCCGTTTATTCCACCCAATGCGGTTATCTTTGATGTTGGCGCAAATCACGGACGGTTTGCCAAGGCACTGGCAAAAATTCATAACGGATCGTGCAGAGTATTTGCCTTTGAACCGTTGGAATATAATTACACCTTGGCAAAATCGGTTTTGAGCGGTCACAAGAATGTGAAGCTGTTTCCTGTTGCGCTTTCCAACAAGGCCGGCGAAGAGAGGCTTTATGTGCCCATAGGGAAATCATCGAAAAGGATCAACCATGTGACGCCTCACATGGGCAAATCGGGATGTGAAGGCTATTTTGAGTCAAATGAGCGAAAACAGGTGTATTGGACTACCATTCAGACAAAAACCCTTGATGCCATTGTGAGTGGCGAAAATCTGACGCAATTAGACTTCATAAAAATAGATGTCGAGGGTGCGGAAAATCTTGTTTTTGCCGGAGGCGTCAAAGCAATTCAAAAATTTCGTCCGATTATTTACTGTGAAGTTTCCGGTCATCACACGAAAAAATTCGGAATGTCGCAGCTTGATTCGATACAGATTCTTTTAGATTTGGGATATTGTCCTCATGTGATTGCGGAAAACAGCGTTCAAAAAACACAGATCGGACATGATTCACACGGTGATTTTTTGTTTTTACCCCACCACGAAAACTTGTCGCCGTAATTTTTCTTTTTCAAGTTTGAACGCAACTCGCATTTTCCCGCTCCATTTCCCTGCCCAAGCTGATTAACCGTTTGCAAACGCGCGCGCGGTTTGTAAGCTAATCGGAAGTTCATGCGTCAATTTAGAAACATTGCGGTCAACGCGTTCATGGAACTCATCCGGCAGCCGATTTTTCTGCTGCTGATGACGGGTTCCGTGCTGTTCGAGATTTTTCTCGCCGTGCCTTATTACTTCGCGTTCGGCGACGAAATGAAACTCGTCAAAACGAGCGCGCTCGCCGTGATGCTCCTGTCCGGTTTGTTCGGCGCGGTGTTAAGTGCGTCGGCCTCGCTCGCGCGGGAAATCCGCAGCGGCACGGCGCTCGCCGTTTTGTCCAAGCCGGTCGGGCGCGCGCAATTCCTGCTGGCGAAATTCGCCGGCCTCGCGGCGGCGCTAGCCTTATTGGCTTACGTCAACATGGTCGGCGTGATGCTCGCAAGCTGGATGGCGTTTGATGCCTACGGTTCGACGAACCTGCTGGCCATCGGAATTTTTGGCGGCGGAATTCTGCTGGCCTACGCGCTGGCGGGTTTCAGCAATTTCTTCCTGCGCCGTCCGTTTGTGAGCGACGCCGTCATCGCGATGGTCGTGATGATCACGCTGGCGACCTTCATCATTTTCCAATTCACGCACCAGATGCAAAGTCTCGGCGAACAGGCGAAGGTGGACTGGCGTCTGGTTCCCGCCGGAATTTTAATTTTATTCGCGCTCTGGATTCTCGCCGCCGTCGCGCTCGCGTGTTCCACGCGGTTGGATATGATTGCGACGCTGGCCATCTGCTCGGCGGTCTTTTTGGTCGGCCTGATGTCGGATTATTTCTTCGGATTGCCCGCGGCCAAAGGCAGTTGGTGGGCTTCAACCCTTTACACGGTCGTCCCGAACTGGCAGCTTTTCTGGCTCGCCGACGCGCTCGAAACTGGAAAAAATACATTCCAGTGGGCTTACGTCGGCAAGGCGCTCGGCTACGCGGTTTGTTATGCCGGCGCGGCGCTGGCCGTGGGCGTGGCGCTGTTTGATGATCGTGAATTGAGCTGAATAAAATGGAACGCAACATCCAAAAAAACGGGCTGGTGAACCTCGCGGTCGCGGTGCTGATTTTTCTCGCGGGCTTTGGCGTGACGGTTTTCGCCGGTTCGCTGGCGGGTCAAGCCGCGTCCATTTTCCTCGGCCTCGGCGTCATCGTGGCGGGCATCAGCTGGTTCCAAATGCGGCTCGAAGAAAACGAACGCTCGGAAAAACTCGAACTCGATGAACTTGCCCGCAGCCGTGGGCAATCGCTCTTTGAAAGCAAGGACGGCGGCAGTTTTCCGGCGCAGAACGCGCGGCTGCAATTTGAAAAATATTTTGTGCCGGGCTTTGCAGTTTTAATTCTGCTGCTCGAAGCGGGCGGCGCGTGGCTGCTCTGGAATTGGAGCGGCAAAAACACGGCCGGCCTCAATGCGGCCAACGCGACGGCGGCATTGTCACTGTTCGCGATTTTTGCGCTGCTGCTGTTTCTGATCGGCCGGTTTTCCGTGACGATTGCGCGTTTGGAAAATCACCGTCTACTCCGTCCGAGCGCGAGTTTTCTGCTGGCCGGCGCTTACGTTTGCGCACTTACGTCTCTCGCTATCGCGGGCGTCGAAGCCAAATTTCCGCGCGCGGATTTCTGGGTCGCGCGCGGCCTGTGCGGTCTGCTCGCTTTGATGGCGTTGGAAAATCTGCTGACGTTGCTGCTGGAAATTTACCGTCCGCGCGTGAAGGGCAAGATTGCCCGTCCGCTTTACGAAAGCCGCGTCGTCGGCATTTTCGCGCAGCCGGAAAGTTTGTTCACCACGGCGGCGCAAACTTTGGATTATCAATTTGGCTTCAAAGTTTCCGAAACATGGTTTTTTCAGGCGGCGCAAAAAAATCTCGCGACACTGCTGCTCATCCAATTTGCCGCGCTGATTTTGTCCACGACGATTGTATTTGTAGATGTCGGCGAACAAGCCGTGCTGGAACATTTTGGCAAGCCGGTGGCGACGCTCAATCCCGGCGCGCATTTCAAATTGCCGTGGCCGATGGATAAGATTTACCGCTTCCGCACGGAGCAGATTCAGTCGTTCGCCGTCGGCTACACGCCCGACCCGCAAAGCGAAGCAGTGAACACGATTCTCTGGACGGTCAGCCACAACAAGGAAGAAAATTTTCTCGTCGCCAATCGTGCCACCGTTACCTCCGCGACGGCGAGCAGCGGCACGAATGATTCGAACAAGGCGCAGGCGGTCGGCTTAATTACCGTCAGCATTCCGATTCAATTTCAAATCACGAATGTCACCGACTGGGCTTACAAAAACGATGCGCCGGATGCGTTGCTGAAAGATCTGGCGACGCAGGAAGTCATCAAGTATTTCGCGGGAATTGATTTGAACGACGTGCTGTCGCAAGGCCGTTTGCAGGCGGCGGAAGTTTTGCGCGACCGCATCCAATCTTCGGCCAACGCGCGTTCGCTTGGCGCAAAAATTATTTTTGTCGGCTTGCAGGACATTCATCCGCCAACGGCCAGCGATGTCGCCGCGACTTACGAAAAAGTAGTCGGCGCGCAGCAGACCAAGCTCGCGAAAATTCTTGACGCGCAGGCAGGCGCGATTCGTTTGGAAGCGGTTTCCAGCGCGCAGGCATTCACGATTACGAATGTCGCGGATGCAAAACGCGTCCAATTGGTTTCCTCTAAGTTTGCCGAGGCCGCACTGTTTACGAATCAGCTTCCCGCTTTTGCCGCCGCGCCGGATGTTTATCGCCAGCGCCTGTATCTGCAGAGTTTTGCCGATGCTACCAAGGGCGCGCGCAAATATGTTTTGCTCGTCACGAATACGCAGGACGTCGTCATCTTCAATCTCGAAGACAAAATCCGCGACGACCTGTTGAACCTTTCCATCACGAATACGCCATGAAAAAAAATCTGATCACAATCGTCATCGCCGCCGTGCTGGTGGTGATTTTTGCGCTGCTGCTCTTCACCTTCCAGGTGCGCCAGTCGGAAGTCGCCGTGCTGACGACGTTCGGCAAGCCCGCCGCCGCGAACATTGACCAACCTGGCATTTACGGCAAATGGCCGTGGCCGATCCAGCAGGTTTATCGCTTCGACCAGCGCGTGCAAAATTTCGAGGACAAATACAGCGAGAACCTCACGTCGGACAACACGATGTTGCTGACGAGCGTTTACGTCGGCTGGCGGATTTCCGACGCGAAGGAATTTTTCCCGAAGTTCGCCGGCGGTTCCGTGGAAGCGGCGCAACGCCAGTTGGAAACCATGCTCCGCAGCGCGAAAGCGGCGGTCATCGGCAAACATAATTTGTCCGACTTTGTGAATGCTGATCCGAAGCAGCTCAAGCTAGAAGGCATCGAAAACGAAATTAAATCTGCCGTGCAGGGCGAACTCGCCTCGCAGAATTACGGCATCAGCATTGAATTTCTCGGCGTCAAAAAACTTGGCTTGCCGGAAAGCGTGACGCAAACGGTGTTCGACCGCATGAAATCCGAGCGGACGGTTTTGATCAGCGAGGCGCAATTCAAAGGCGAAGCCGAAGCGACGAAAATCAAATCCGCCGCCGAACGTCAGGCCGCCGATGTCATCGCCAACGCGCAGGCCGACGCGACGCGCATCGAAGGCGCGGGCGTGGCCGAAGCCGCGAAGACGTTGAGTGTTTTCCAGCAAAATCCGGAGCTGGCGATTTTCCAACTGCAATTGCAGGCGTTGAAAAGTTCTCTGAACCAGAAGTCCACGCTGATCTTTGACGAGCGCACGCCGCCGTTCAGCCTGTTCCAAAATCTGCCGGCGAACTCCAAGTGATTGAGCCATGAGCGACCACGATCATCACGACCATTCGCAGCCGCCGCTGGTGGCGCAGGACGCCGGTTCACAGGCGCTGGCCGAGGCGTTGCGCAGTAGTTTCGTCATCGTCAAAATCGCGATGGTGGCGCTCGTCGTCATCATTTTTGCGGCGGGATTTTTCACCGTCGGGCCGCAGGAAAAGGCCGTCATTCTGCGCTTCGGCAAGCCGCAGGGCGAAGGTCAGAAAATGCTGCTCGGCGCGGGCTTGCACTGGTCGCTGCCGTATCCGATTGACGAAGTAATCCGCATTCCCATCACGGAAATCCAGAAAGTTTCCTCCACCGTCGGCTGGTTTCTCACCACGCCGGAAATGGAACTCGCGGGCACCGAGCCGCCCGCCGGTCCGTCGCTCAATCCGCAGATTGACGGCTACGTGGTGACCGCCGACCGCAACATCATTCACACGCGCGCCACGGTTTCCTATCACATCGACGACCCGCGCACGGCGATTTTTAATTTCGCCAGCGGCACGAATCAGCAGTTCAATCTCGGTGGCGTTTCCAACGCCGTGCAAAACGCCGTCAACAACGCGCTCATTCTCACCGCCGCGCGCTTCAATGTGGACGACATCCTCACGCGCGACATCGCCGGATTTCAGGACGCCGTCAGCCAGCGCGTGAGCGAACTCGCCGAGCGCGAACATCTCGGCGTGGCGATTGATCAGGTGCAGGTGCAAAGCGTTGCGCCGCGCCAGTTGAAGGATGTTTTTGCGATGGTCACCACCGCGCGCCAGAACCGCGACAAGCTCATCAACGACGCCTTGAGTGAGCAGAACCGCATCGCCAGCCAGTCCGGCGCGTCCGCCGCGTCCATCACCAACGCCGCCGAATCCGCGCGCACCCGCTACGTCACCGCCATCGAGTCGGACGCGACGGCGTTCACCGAGCTGCTGCCGAAATACACGGGCAACCCGAACCTGTTCGCGCAACTGGAACTGGCCAAGGCCATGACGCAGATTCTGACGAACGTGCAGGACAAAATCTTTTTGCCGCAGCGCGCCGATGGCAAACCCCGCGAACTTAGACTACAGTTGAACCGCGAACCGCCGCAGCCGAAATCCGCGGCGAATCCGTAAAACGAAAATGGACGCGACACGCGACTTAATATCGAAAAGACGAGTCATAGCAATCAGCCATTTTGCTATGACAATGGCTTCTTATCTTTCGTTGTTCAGCCGCTCTGGAATCCGATTTGAAAAATTACTTTTAGTGTTACAACCGCAGCTCTATTTTTTTTATCGATTAGACTCCACAACTTTTCATTTGAAAAACCGGGACGAAATAATTTTTCTCTTTTTTATTGTTACTGCTGCAGCATGGAGTCTGTGCTTTGGATGGTTGGTCGCAAAATTTATAGGTTGGCTGAATCATTTTCCCATTCTCGGCAAAAGAGTTTTTTAATTTTATGCAAGTCACGTCCCTTTTAAGCCAGCACCAGCACGATGACAATTGCGGCTGCGGCCACGACCACGAACATTCCGTCGTGCACCTCTGGCAGGCCGTCCTCGGCGTCGTCTTCGTCCTCAACGCCTTCATCGTGGACTGGCTGTTCGACACCAGCACCATGTTGTCCAGCGCGAGCGCGATGATCGGCTCGCTCATCCTCGGCTATCCCATCATCGTCACCGCCGTGAGGGATTTGCGGCGCGGTAATCTGAGCATCAATGAACTCGTCGCCATCGCCGTGCTCGCAGCGTTCGCGTCCGGCGATTACAAGACCGCCGGCATCGTCGCTTTCTTCATGCTCACCGGCGAAATCATCGAGACCCGCACCGCCCAGGGCGCACGCGACTCCATCGAATCGCTCATCAAACTCACGCCCACGAAAGCGCGCCGCATCTTGAAGGACGGCAGCGAAGAAGAAGTCGCGGCGAGTCAACTCGCGGTCGGTGATGTCATCCGCATTCGCCCCGGCGACAACGTCGCAGCCGACGGCGTCATTGTGCAAGGCCAGGGTTCATTCAATCAGGCCACCATCACCGGCGAATCTTTGCCCGCCGACAAGAAGCAAGGCGACGAAGTTTTCGCTGGCACGCAGAATTTGACCGGCGTGCTCGAAATCAAAGTCAGTCGCGCCGGCACGGACACGACGCTTGGCCGTGTGCGCGAACTCATCATTGCCGCCGAAAAAACGAAGTTGCCCATCCAGAAAATCGTGGATCAATACATGGGCTTTTACACGCCGCTGGTGCTGGTCATCGGCGCGCTGGTCTGGGCGTTCACGCATGATTTAAGCCGCGTCATCGCGGTGTTCGTGGTGTCCTGCCCGTGCGCGTTCATCCTCGCCACGCCGACCGCGATGGTCGCCGCGCTTTCCGCCGCCGCGCGTTTAGGAATTTTGATCAAGAACGTCGCGGATATCGAACTTGCGGCGAAAATCAACGCCTTCGTCTTCGACAAAACCGGCACGCTCACGACCGGCCAACTCGCGGTCAGCCGCCTCGCGCCGATCGGCGACACAAAGCCCGCCGAACTTTTATTGCTCGCCGCGTCCGCCGAAAAATACAGCAACCATCCGACCGCCAAAGCGCTCGCGACGCTCGCAGGCGAAGCGGGAGTTCCGCTGGTTGAGCCAAAAGATTTTGCCGAAACCGCTGGGCGCGGCGTGAAGGCGGAAATCAACGGAGCAAAAATTTTGGTCGGCCGCGCGCAATGGCTCAAGGACAACGGCATTGACGCGAGCTTTGAGAAATCCGTGGACTTGAACGAGACGGAAGGCTGGAGTTTGATTTTTGTCGCGCAAAACGGCAAGTGCGTCGGCTGGGTCGGCATGCAGGACCAGACGCGCGCCGAATCAAAAGAGGCTCTCGCGGATTTGAAGGACGCGGGCGTCCGTCGCATCGCGATGGTGAGCGGTGACCGTCACGTCGTCGCCACGCGCGTTGCCGCGGAAATCGGTTGCGAAGAAGCGCAAGGCGATTGCCTGCCGCAGAACAAAGTAGATTTCGTCCGCGCGATGAAAGCAAAGGGTTACAAAGTCGCGGTCGTCGGTGATGGCGTGAACGATGCGCCCGCGCTTGCTGCCGGCGATATCAGCATCGCGATGGGCGCGGCGGGCAGCGAAGTCGCCATTCACAGCGCGACGATTGCGCTGATGAACAACGACCTGCGCCGTTTGCCGTTCCTCGTGAAGCTTTCGCGCAGCACGCGCGCGGTCATCAATCAGAATTTTGCGTTCGGTGTCGTGTTCATCATCGCCGGTTTGTCCGCGTCGGCGTTCGGCATCATCGGTCCGATTACGGCGGCGATTTTGCATGTGTTCGGCACGTTGATTGTGATTTTCAACAGCGCCCGCCTCGTGCGCAAAGGTGAAGAACTGGAACATTTTCAACCCGAAGCCGTCACCGACAAACACGACCACGGCTCGCATCCGAAACCGGCTGGTGAACTGACGCCCAAGCTGGCGTGAGTTCACGGACTTGCTGACGCGGGGAATTGTGACTAATTTATTGCCATGAGTGCAGCTCAAATCATTGAGGAATTTAAGCAGCTTCCGCGCGAAGAGCAGCGAAAGGTAGCTGCCTACATTCATGAAGTGGAAAACAACGGCGAAGTCAGCGAGGAATTCAAGCGCATCGCCGACGAGGTGTTCAAGACCAATGACGAACTGTTTCGCAAGCTCGCCCAATGAATTTGGCCGAGCCGAAATTCCTGACTCTCGCCGAAGTTTTGTATTTGCACGATGAATCATTGAAGCGTTATGGCGGCGCGGCGGGAATTCGCGAGCGCGGATTGATTGAGTCTGCTTTGGGTTCGGCACAAAATGCGTTTTGGTATGGACGCGGCGGGCTTTTTGAAATTGCAGCGGCCTATGCGTTTCACATTGCCGAGTCGCAGTCATTTGTTGACGGCAACAAACGGACGGCGGCGGCTTCCGCGATTTCTTTTTTGAGAAAAAATGGCGTGAGTTTTCCAAAAGACGACGACTCGGTTTATCGCGCCATGATTGAAATTGCGAAAAAAAGATTGGACAAAAACGGCCTTGCGGCTGTCTTAAAACAGTTAACCGAAAAGCAAAATTAAAGAAGCCATGCCTGTCGCCGAATTAAATCCGCAATCGCAAATCGCCAATCCTAAATCGGCGGAAGTCGTCGTCTCCGTGCGCGGGCTGACGAAAGTGTTCAAAGATTTTTGGAATCGCCCAAAAGCATGCGCGGTGGACGGCGTGGATTTTGAAGTCCGCAAAGGCGAAATCTTCGGGCTGCTCGGGCCGAACGGCTCCGGTAAATCCACGACCATCAAATTGCTGCTCGGTTTGCTGAATCCTACGAAAGGCCACATCGAAGTTTTCGGCCATTCGCCGCGTCACGTGCAGACGAAAACGCGCATCGGTTATCTGCCGGAGGAATCTTATTTGTATCGCTATCTCAACTCGCGCGAGACGCTGGATTTTTTCGGCAACCTGTTTCATTTGAACAAAACGGACCGCGATAATCGCGCGGAGCAGTTGCTGGACATGGTCGGCCTCGGTAAAACGCAGACGCGCGCGGTCGGCGAATTTTCCAAGGGCATGCAACGCCGCATCGGTCTCGCGCAGGCGCTCATCAACGATCCGGATCTGGTCATTCTCGATGAGCCGACGGCTGGCCTTGATCCGATTGGCTGCCGCGAGGTGAAGGATTTGATCATCGCGCTCGCCAAGCGCGGCAAGACGGTCATCTTGAGCAGCCATTTGCTGTCCGACGTGGAAGACGTTTGCGACCGCGTGGTGATTTATTACGGCGGCAAAATCCAGGCGGACGGCACCTTGAAGGAATTGCTCGCGAAGCCGGACAGCTTGCGCATCACGACGCCAGTGCTCTCGCGCGAGACGTTGGAAAAAGTTTTGGCGACCATCCGTCACGACGTCACGACCGGCGAAGTGCGCGTGGATAATCCGACGCAGAATCTCGAAAGCTATTTCCTCGACGTGGTCGCCAAAGCCAAGTTGGCGGCGAAGGAAACCAGCGGCGCTCAATCCGGCGCGCGCGTGGCCGAATATCTGCGCGGCGGCGAGGCCAAACCCGCGTCCGATAAAGTTCTGGAAAAATTGTCATTGCCGCAAGCGGCGCAACCCGCAGCCGTGACCACCACCGCCGAAAGTTCCGCGCCCAAAGTGGACGACAGCAAATTATCTGCGCTCACGCAATCTCCCGCTCCGGCAACAGCAGCAAAGACGGAAACCGCCGCGCCGCAAACGGAAGCGCCCAAGCCGGTGGATTTGTCCAAAGCGAACGAAAAACTTTCGTCGCTGCTCGGCGGCAAGAAATAATTCCGGCGATTCATGCAACGCATTCTCACCATCGCCTGGTTGACGTGGAAAGCCGCCCTGCGGTTCAAATTATTCCTCGTCATCGCGGTGCTGTTGATTGCGGCAGTGGTTGGTTTGCCGTTGGTGATTGAAGATGACGGCACGGCGCAGGGTTTCACCCAAATCATTTTGACCTACACGTTGAGCGCGATTACGGGCTTGCTCGGACTCTCAACCTTGTGGCTGGCGTGCGGCACGTTGGCGCGGGACATCGAAGAATGTCAGATTCAGGTCGTCGTCACCAAACCCATTGCGCGCTGGCAAATCTGGATTGGAAAATGGCTGGGCATCGTGACGCTCAACGCGGCGTTGCTCGTGATTTCCGGCGGTTGTGTTTTTGGATTATTGCAGTGGCGCGCGGGAAAATTGCCGGCGGCGCAGCAGAAAATTTTACGCGAACAAGTTCTGGTTGCGCGCGGCTCGGCCAAAGAGCCGGTCAACCCGGCGGCAATTGACGCGGACACGGAAACGGCTTTGCAGGAGCGCCTGAAATCCAGCCCGATTGAAAAGGTGGATCTGCCGGAGGTGCGCCGGCAAATCCGCGAGCAGGTGAAGGCGGCGCTTCAGCTTGTGCCGCCAAGCTACCAGCGCATCTGGCACATTGACTTGGGCTTCGCCAAAAATTATCTGGCCGGAAAACCACTGCAACTGCGCGTTAAATTTAATGCGGCGCAAAAAAGCGCATCGGGAACCTACATCGCGATGTGGGAGGTGGGGGTGCCGGACAAGACGAAATTATGGCAGAGCGAACCGATGAGTCTGGCGCCGGACACGTTCCATGAATTTGCCATTCCGCCCGACCTGTTCGACGCGAACGGGCTACTGACCATCACGTTCGTCAACGCGAATGGGACGGCGCTGCTATTTCCGCTCGATGAAGGCATGGAGGTTTTGTATCCCGAGGGCGGCTTTGCGCTGAACTTTGCGCGCGGGTTGGGAATTATTTTTTGCTGGATGGCATTGTTGGCGGCACTGGGCCTGATGGCGGCGAGCTTCCTGTCCTTTCCGGTGGCGACTTTTTTTGCGATGGCGGTGCTGCTGGTGGTGCTGGCGAGCGGCACGCTGGCGGACTCGGTGGAATCAGGTTCCGTCGCGGCTGGCAATGAAGAGACCGGCCAGCTCGGCCACTCGGTGATGGATGTGATTTTGATTCCGTCGTTCAAGGGCTTGTTGTCCATCATCAGTCTGGTGAAAAATTATTCGCCGATTGACGCGTTAAGCAACGGCCGCAGCATCAGCTGGGGTGAACTGGGCCTGGCATTCGCACAAATCGTCCTGCTCGTGGGCGGAATTTTTGCGGTGGCGGGCATCGGCTTTTTCAACCGGCGCGAACTGGCGACGGCGCAGGGAACGCAATGAACGCGCGCGTGAAAAAAATTCTGTTGCTGCTGCTCGCGGCGGGGCTGCTGGCTGGCTCCAGCCGGTTGCAACAGTCGTTGAACCACGACCGTGAAGCGCTTGGCCTGACGCGCACGGCGGCTTTGGACAATGCACCGCCAGTGCTGGCGTTTACCACGGTCGCGCTGGGCGGCTTTCGCGGGCTAATCTCAAATTTTCTCTGGATCCGCGCCAACGATTTGCAGCAGGACGACAAATTTTTCGAGGCGGCGCAACTGGCCGACTGGATTACGAAGCTCGAGCCGACCTTCCCGTCCGTCTGGATTTTTCAGGGCTGGAACATGTCCTACAACATTTCGGTGAAGTTCAAAGATTTTCCCGACCGCTGGCGCTGGGTGCAGCGCGGCATCGAGCTGCTGCGCGACGACGGCCTGCGCTACAACCCGAACAGCGTGGACATCTACCGCGAACTGGCCTGGCAGTTTCAGCACAAGGTGGGTGCGAACCTGGACGATGCCAATATGTATTACAAAAGCCAGTGGGCGCTGGCGATGAAGCCGTTTTTTGGCCCGGATGGAACCAATTTTGATTCATTGTTGAATCCGCAAACCGCCGCCGATGCCGCGCAACTGCAAGATTTGACCAATAGATTCAAGCTGATTCCCGCATTCATGAAACAGGTGGACGCCAAATACGGGCCGTTCGACTGGCGGTTACCGGAGGCGCACGCGATTTACTGGGGCGCACGCGGCCTCGAGGCGGCGAAGGAAAATCCCGACAAGGTCAAGCCCGACGACCTCATCAAATTGCGCCGCATCATCTACCAGTCCATGCTTCAGGCGTTCCATCACGGCCGTATCATCCCCGATCCGTTGAGCAAAACCTATTCGCTCGGCCCGAACCTTGAACTCGCGCCGCAGGTCAATGCCGCCTACGAAAATCTTTATGCCGAGGAGACCGACCCCGGCCAGAAAGACGGCATCGCCCGGGCCCACCGGAATTTTCTGCGCGACGCCGTTTATTTTTCCTACGAGAACAACCGCATGGCTGACGCAGCGAAATGGTTCAAGTATCTGGGCGACCATTATCCCGACAAGCCCATCGTGGACGGCCAGCCCAATTCATTGCCACGCAACCTGACTCTCGACGAATACGCCGTGGCCGTGGTGCAGATTGACATCGGCGAGACCTCGCAGGAACGCGTGACTTCCGCCGTGCAGGGTTTGTTGAGCCATGCCTATTATGACCTCGCCATCGGCGACGACGACCGCTACGAAAATCTCAAGCGGCTCGCCAACCGCGTGTATGAAAATTACACCGCCAAGACTTCCAAATACCGGGGTAACGAGCGCATCCCGCTGCCGCCCTACGAAACCCTGAACAACGCGGTTTTGCGCCAACTGCTCGACCCGCAAAACGGCGTGCCCTACTCTGCCCGCGCCGAACTCGTCACCAAGCTCGGCCTGCCTGCCTCGTTGCTGGAAACGGTCAACACGACAAATGCCTCGGAAAATGTTTTCACCAACACCGCCCCGACCAACGCCGTTGCGCCCGCGGTGCCGTGAAATAATGCGGGTTTAATTTGGTGGGGCGAGCGTCCCCGCGAGCCGTTGCGCAAGATTGCCAGCAACCTAAACTCTGCTAATCTTTGACTTCTGTGACCAAGAAAAATTCCAGTTCCAAGCCCGTGCGCGTCGGCATGATTTCCCTCGGCTGCGCGAAAAATCTCGTGGACGCCGAGATCATGCTCGGCTCGCTCATGAAAAGCGGCGTGGAAATCACCAATGACGCTGCGAGCGCGGACGCCGTCATCGTCAACACCTGCTCGTTCATTGACTCCGCGCAGGAAGAAAGCGTGGACACCATTCTCGAATCCGTCGAGCTACGCGACGCGAACCAGCGCGGCCAGGCCGTCATTGTTTCCGGCTGTCTCTCGCAACGCTTTCGCGACGAACTGCCCAAGCTCATGCCCGAAGTGGACGCGTTCATGGGGATTGACCAAGTCGCGCAAGTCGGCGACATCGTGGACAAAGCTATTGCCAGCCGCGCGACTAAAGTTTCCTCGCCCAAAGTTAAAGCCATCAAAGGCAAAGTGGTTTCGCGCTTGAATGAGCTGGAGAAAAATCGCGACTTGTCCGAACACGAAAAGGAAGAGTCCATTCGCAGCACGGATAAATTTGGCAAAACGAAAACCGTGGTCACGCCACCGAGCGCGCCGGTCTTCGACGTGACGCAGCGGCCGATTTTCATTCCCGACTTCGAGACGCCGCGCTTTCGCCTGACGCCGAAGCATTTCGCGTATCTCAAAATCGCCGAAGGTTGCAATCATCCGTGCAGCTTTTGCATCATTCCGCGCATGCGCGGCACGCACCGCAGCCGCACGCAGGTGGACATCGTCAAAGAAGCCAAAGCGCTCATCGCCGACGGCGTGAAGGAAATCAATTTGATTTCGCAGGACTCGACTTACTACGGCTTGGATTTGCGCCCGAACCACAGCCGTGCCATTTCTTCGCCGGAGAAATTCAGCGCCGCCGCTAAATCACTTTCCGCAGACGCGACCACAATCTGTTCGCTGCTGCGCGAACTCAATTCGCTCAAGGGCGATTTCTGGATTCGTTTGCTCTACACGCATCCCGCGCATTGGACGGATGAACTCATCCAGACGATTGCCGAGTGCAAGAGGGTGGCGCGCTATATTGATATTCCGCTCCAGCACATCCACGAGAATATGCTCGAACGCATGCGCCGCGAGACTTCGCGGCAATACATCGTTGACCTCATCAAAAAAATCCGCGCGGGCATTCCCGGCATCGCGATTCGCACGACGTTCATCGTCGGTTTTCCCGGCGAAACGGAAACCAGTTTCAACGCGTTGCTCGATTTCATCCGCGACACAAAGTTCGAGCGACTTGGTGTTTTTGCCTACTCCAAAGAAGACGGCACGCGCGCGGGCGCGATGGCCGGCCAACTCACCGACAAGGTGAAACAAAAGCGTCGTGAACTCGCCATGGCCGCGCAACACAAGGTCGCGATTGCCGTTTCAGAATCTTTCGTTGGCCGCGAAATCAAAGTTCTCATCGAAGGCGAAGCGAACGCCAAGCAGTTGCAAAGCGCGAATGTCAGTTCGTGGGAGCACGGTTTGATGCGCGAGAAGGACCAGCACACCGCGCAGATGAAGGGCCATTACTTCGTCGGTCGCGGCGAGGCGGATGCGCCGGACATTGATGGTCGCGTTTACATTCGCGGCGGTAAACTTCCCGTCGGCCAGTTCACCAAAGTCAAAGTCATCGGCCACACGGATTACGATTTGATTGCCGAGCCGGTTTGATTCCTCTAAAACGGGCGTATGGCAACTCTCGTTTTCGACATCGAAACCTCCGCGCAACCGCTCGAAAACTTCGACGAGGCGCAGCAGGAATATCTTTTCCGCGAGACCGAGAAGATTGGCGATGCCGTCGCCAAGGAAGCCAAGCGCGAGGAGATCACGCGCTTCATGTCGCTTTGGCCGTTCACCTCGCAGGTCGTCTGCATCGCCATGCTCAATGCCGAATCGCAACGCGGCCAATCCCTGTTCATCGCCGACGATTTTGAGGAAGAGCCCGAAACCGATGCGCCCGTGAAATTCATTCCCTGCGCCGACGAGACCGAGCTCCTCACGCAATTCTGGGAAGTCGCCAAGAAATACGACCACATCGTCACCTTCAACGGACGCGGGTTTGACGTGCCGTTCATCTACCTGCGCTCGGCGCTGCTCAACGTGCCGATCACGAAAAAAAACTGGCTCGGCTACCGTTACGCCACCGAACCGCACTGCGACCTCGCAGAGCAATTCACCTTTTACAGCGTGAGCGGACGCGACGGCGCGGCGCGGCGGTTCAATCTGGATTTTTACTGCAAAGCCTTCGGCATCGAATCGCCCAAGAGCGCGGGCGTGACCGGCATGGACGTGAAAGATTTGATGGCAGCCGGCAAATTCCGCGAGATTGCCGAATACTGCCTGCGCGACGTGAAAGCCACCATGGAACTTTATCAAATTTGGAAGGAACGGCTGGCGGGGATAAAATGAACGAACTTGCCTCATCCAGAAAAAGCCAGATTCAGATTGAATCCAAAAATCTTGAAGCTGACAAAACTGTTGTTGAAAAGATTTTCGTGGCGGTCACGAATAAATTCAATTTATACGACAACACATATGAGTCCCGAGTAACGGACACTATAAAGTCAATTGTTGAAGCAAAAGGATTTGGATTTGGTTTGGGCGCACGAGTGGTTAAAAATTTCATTTTTGTGGATTTCATTCGTCACAAAAGTAATTCACCAAAATTTGACGAAGCTCATGATTTCATTTTAGAAGAGTTGCAGAACTCGCTTCACATCAAACCTCAGGAAATTTGGGATGACAATCCAACATATTGTAAAAGCTGTTGGGAGAAATTATAAATGACCACACTCATTTGCTTCGCCCTGAAAGAAGAAGCCGCGCCGTTTCAAAAAATCGCGGCGGGCAACTAGCTGCGGAGCAGCGCAAGATAGTAGCCCACAGTGCCAACTGTGGGATTTAGTTTTCCAACCCATCAAGCTCCGGCAGGAGCGACAGAAATTTTGCGTGTTATTTTCTTTCGCTGCTCCGCAGCTTGAACACCGGGAAAATTTCTTTCCCACGGCTCGCGCCGTGGGCTACTTTCATTCCGCCGTTCCACGGCTAAAAATGTCCATCCTCATTTGTTTCGCCCCGAAAGAAGCCGCCGCGTCGTTTCGGAAAATCGCGGCGGGCGCATTTCTTTCCTTGATTTTCGGTGCATTCGGCATTTTCATGGGCGCAAGGAATTGA
This sequence comes from uncultured Verrucomicrobia subdivision 3 bacterium, assembly GCA_903878805.1. Taxonomy (GTDB): domain Bacteria; phylum Verrucomicrobiota; class Verrucomicrobiia; order Limisphaerales; family UBA11358; genus UBA11358. The sequence goes on along the minus strand of CAIRJF010000013.1, from coordinate 15,941 downwards.
TCAACTAAACTCACATTTATGGCTTACACCACCTGCACTGTTCCCGCTGGCGAAAAAATCTCCATCAGCGGCGGCAAACTCAACGTCCCCAACCACCCCGTCATCCCTTTCATCCGTGGCGACGGCACGGGGCCGGACATCTGGGCAAGCAGCGTGCGCGTGCTGGATGCGGCGGTGGCCAAGGCCTACGGCGGCCAGAAAAAAATCGCGTGGATGGAGGTGTTCGCGGGCGAAGAAAGTTTCAAGAAGTTCAACAACTGGCTGCCGGACGATACAGTGGAGGCGTTCAAGGAATTTCTTGTCGGCATCAAAGGTCCGTTGACCACGCCCGTCGGCGGCGGCATCCGCTCGCTGAACGTCGCGTTGCGCCAGATGCTCGATCTCTACGTCTGCCTGCGCCCCGTGCAATGGTTCACCGGCGTGCCCTCGCCCGTGAAGCATCCCGAAAAAGTGAACATGACGATTTTCCGCGAAAACACGGAAGACATTTACGCGGGCATTGATTTTGAAGCGGGCAAGGAAGCCGCGCTCAAGACGATTGAGTTTTTGAAAACGAATTTCCCGAAAGATTTCAAAAAAATCCGTTTCGGCGAAACGCCGGAAGTTGTCGGCATCGGTATCAAGCCCGTTTCCAAAACGGGAACGCAACGGCTCTTCCGCGCGGCGATGCTTTACGCGATCGCCGAGAAGAAAAAGTCCGTCACGATTGTCCACAAGGGCAACATCATGAAATACACCGAGGGCGGATTTCGCGACTGGAGCTACGAGCTCGCCAAGACGGAATTCGGCGCGGTGGAAATTGACGGCGGGCCGTGGTGCAAGATTCCCGAAGGCAAACCCGGCGCGGGCATCGTCATCAAGGATTCAATCGCTGACATCGCGTTGCAGCAAGTGCTGACGCGTCCGACGGATTTCGACGTGATCGCCACGCTCAACCTCAACGGCGATTATTTGAGCGATGCGCTCGCGGCGCAGGTCGGCGGCATCGGCATTGCGCCCGGTGGCAACATCAACTACATCACCGGCCACGCGATTTTCGAGGCCACGCACGGCACCGCGCCGAAATATGCGGGTAAGGATCAGGTCAATCCCGGCTCGGTCGTGCTCTCCGGCGAAATGATGCTGCGTTATCTTGGCTGGACGGAAGCTGCGGACGCCATCATCAAAGGCTTGAACGGCGCAATCGGCAGCAAGCGCGTCACCTACGATTTCGCGCGGCTCATGGAAGGCGCGACGGAAATCAAATGCTCCGCGTTTGGCGACAACATCATCGCGCACATGTAATGTAGTGTCGGCGCTGCGTGCCGATGGTTGAGCCACGGGCTCAACGCTACATTAAAATTCAAACGGCGATGGTCGGGATGACCACCGCCGTTTTGTTTTTCGGCAATTCACTAGAATCGCTCCAAGCTTACTGGCTCGTCTGAGAATTAAGTTTCAACACCTCCGCCACGATGGGTCTGACGGCTTCTTGAATGGCTTCATCGGTGGTGCCGGCATAAGCGGAGGCGCCGGACCGGCCTTCCACATCAAAAAACTCGATGGGTTGGCCCGATTGCAGGTCAGCAATCGAAACGCGCAAGACGAGTTGCGCGCTGCCGGCGAGCGCGCCCGTCCACGCCCGCGCATCGTCGGAAACTCTTTTGATGGACTTGATGTCCGCCCGGATGGTTATGCCATTGCCCGCGATGAGATCGGCTCGGTTCCGGGAGACGCTGGCGAACATTTCCGTTTGGTTCAGCCCGGAAACCAGCGCGTCGCCGAGCAGATTTTTTTCGGCGGTCAGATCCCCTGCCGAACTGGTGACGGCCACCAAAATATTTTCCAGCGAGACGGCCCTGCCCGCGATTACCGGATTGGCGATCCGCCGGGCGCCGGGCGGCGACACACAGCCCGTGACGGTGAGGATCACGGCGAATACAAGGGACAAACCACAAAGGGTTTTACCTGACTCAAAAAATGTTTGTGAACGAATTTGCACTAGACTTCCAGCCGATCATTCGGACGGGCGACTATGGCATAAAGTGCAGGCATAAGGAAAATACTAATCAGCAACCGCGTAAAGAGTCCGCTGACGATGACTAATGCAAACGGCCGTTGCGTGTCCGTGCCGACGCCGGTGGCCAGCGCCGCCGGCAACAGGCCCAGCGCCGCCACCAGCGCGGTCATCATAATCGGCCGCAACCGCAAAATCGCGCCTTCGCGGATGGCTTCGGCGAGTTTGGTGCCGCCGAGGCGGAGTTCGTTGACGTAAGAAATATAAACGACGGCGGTTTGCACCGAGACGCCGAACAGGGCGAGGAAGCCGATGCCGGACGAAACCGAGAACGGCGTGCCTGTGAGCCAAAGCGCGACGAGGCCGCCGACCGGCGCGGACAACACGACGCCTAACACGGTGATAAATGGAAATTTCAAATTGCTGTAGAGCGCGAAAAGCAGCAGGAAAATCAGACACAACGTCAGCGGCAAAATGACATTCAGTTGCGCGCGTGACTTGGTGTATTCCGTGTATTCGCCGCCCCAATCAGTTCGATAGCCTTCGGGCAGGCCGACTTTTTCTTTGACCTGTTGCATTGCATCTTCGACCGCGCCGGCGAGGTCGCGTCCGGCCACGGAAAATTGCACGCCGATGTAGCGCGAGTTGTCCTGGCGGTAAATGAACGACGCGCCGTTCATCACCCGGATGTCCGCGAATTCCTTCAGCGGAATCTGCTGGCCGCCGGGCGTGGGCACGAGGATGTTGGCGATTTGTTCTGGGTTGTCGCGGTATTCGCGTTCAAGGCGGACGACGAGGTCAAACTGCTTTTCTCCTTGCTGCACTTGCGTGGCCACGTCGCCGCCAATCGCCGTCGTGATGAGGGCGTTGACGTCGGCAACGTTCACACCATAGCGGGCGATGGTGGCGCGGTTGATTTTGATGTCGAGACTGGGCTGGCCAAGTTCCTTCACCAACGTCACGTCTTTGATGCCGCGCACCTGCTCCAGGATTTTTTTGATGGCTTTGCCTTTTTGTTCCAGCACGTCCAGATCAGAGCCGAAAACTTTTACGGCCAGCGCGCTTTTCAAACCGGATTCGGCTTCGTCCACCGCGTCCTCGGCGGGCTGCGTGTAGTTAAAAATAATTCCGGGAAATTGTTGGAGCTTCGTGTTGATGGCCTCGATTAATTTTACCTTGGTGCGATAAGCTCCCGTCCAATCTGCGTAAGGTTTCAGGCCGACAAAAAATTCGACGTTGAAAAAGCCGGTGGGATCCGTGCCGTCGTCGGGCCGCGCGAGCTCGGAGGCGACCGTGGTGACTTCGGGAAAAGTTTTCAATACCGCGCGGATTTGCGGCGTAATCTTCGCCGATTCGTCGTAGGAAATGGTGTAAGGCATCGTGGCGCGCACCCACAAAGCACCTTCGTCCAGTTGCGGCATGAACTCTGCGCCAATGCGCGGGATGAGCAGCAAGGAACCGGCGAGCAGAATCATCGAGGCCAGCGTCGTGACCCACGGAAACGCGAGACAAACATCCAGACCCTTCGTGTAGACTGATTTGATGGCTTCAAACACGGCATTGCGCCGCTCACGCACGCCGTCGCGCATGAACCTCTCGCACAGCACCGGCAGCAACGTCAGCGTGACAATCAACGAACCGATCAGCGCGAACACCATCGTGTCGGCCATCGGCTTGAACAGCGTGCCGGACGGCCCGGCCAAAACGTAAATCGGCAGAAAGCTCGCCACGATCACCGCGACGGCGTAGAACAATGGACGATCCACTTCGGCGGCAGCGTCTTGAATTATTTCCCGGACGTTTAGCGCCGTGCCTTTGCGCAATGCGATCTGGCGAAAAATATTTTCCACCATCACCACCGCGCCATCCACGAGAATGCCGAAATCCACTGCGCCGATGGAAAGCAGATTGGCCGAAGCTTTTTGCAGATCAAGGCAGATGAACGCAAACAGTAGCGCCAGCGGAATGGTGACCGCGACGATCAAGCCCGCGCGAAAATCGTAGAGGAAGAAAATCAGGATCACGACGACGAGCAACATGCCGCGCAAAAGATTTTGCTCGACGACTTTTGTCGTCAGCTTGATCAAATCCGTGCGGTCATAGAACGGAACGATTTTGACATCCTTCGGCAAAATTTGCTCGTTGAGCTGCTTGGTTTTTGCCTCGACGCGCTTGAGCACGTCCTGGGTTTTGTCGCCGGTGCGCAAAAGGATGACGCCCTCCACGGCATCGTCCTGTTTCTCAAAACCGAACTCACCGAGTCGCGGCGCGATGCCGATGACCACGCGCCCGACATTCTTGAGCAAGACCGGCGTGCCATTGTTCACCGCCAACACCACGTTGCCGATGTCCTCCAAAGTTTCCAGGCGACCGAGTCCGCGCACGTAGTAAAACTGTCCGCCCTGCGAATAAAAACCGCCGCCAGCGTTGCCGTTGTTGGCGGCGAGCGCGGCTTCCACTTGCAAGACCGACAGTCCGACGCCAGCGATTTTCGCCGGATCGAGCAGCACTTGATATTGCATCGTGCCGCCGCCGAAGCCGGAATCATCCGCCACGCCCGCGAGCGATTTGTAAGCCGGCTCAATGATCCAGTCCTCGAATGTTTTCAGTTCCATCGGAGAACGGTCGGAACTTTGCAATACATAGCGGTATATCAAACCTGAAGGCGATGATAGCGGCGACACCGAAGGCGTCACGCCGGTCGGCAGGCTCAAGCTAGACAACCGGTTGAAAACTTCCTGCCGGGCGAAATTATTATCCGTGCCATCGCGATAAGTCAGGATGACATCGGACAAACCGTAAAGCGTGATCGAACGTTGCGTGGTCATCTGCGGAATGCCGTTCATGCCGACTTCGACGGGCACGGTGATGAGGCGTTCCACTTCCTCGGCGGCGTGGCCGGGCCATTGCGTGATGATCTCGACGATCGGCGGCGACAAATCGGGATACGCATCCACCGGCAGCCGTTCGAGCGAACGCGTGCCCGCTCCGATCAGCACGAGCGTCAGAATCACGACGAGAAATCGTTGCCGCAACGACGACGCGACAACGCGGTTCATCATCGAAGCCGTTCGCGGCGCGGATTCTATTTCAGGCAATGGCTCGCTCATTGGTTTTGCATGAATTGAATGAAGAGCGCGCCGTCCACGACAATCTGGTCGCCAGCTTGCAGGCCGTCGGGAATGTCATATTGGTCGCCGGTGCGATAACCGAGCGTCACATGCCGCCGCGCGAAACTGCCGTCGGACTGGACGACATAAACAAATGGCAAATTCACATCATCGCGCAAAATCGCCGAGACCGGCACGAGCAGCCCGGTGCTTTCCTGATGCGCCTGGATTTTCACGCGGACATACATTTGCTTTTTCAGAATGTCGCCGGGATTTTCCACGACCACGCGCACCATCACCGAACGCGTGTTGGGATCAACCAAGGCGGAAATGTTGTCCACGGTTCCGGAGAAACTATTTGTCGCGATGCCCGTAAAAATTTCCGCTGAATCGCCGACGCTGACCGAAGCTAGATCGGAGCCGAAAATTTGCGTCATCACCCAGACGCGCGACAGATCGGCCACGGTGAAACACGGCGTGGTGCCGGCCGTCAAAAGTTCTCCGGGCGTGATGAGTTTTTCCACGACGGTGCCCGCGATGGGCGAATTAATCCGGCCGCCGGGACGCGAAACCGGCCGGCCCGCTTGCAAATCTTTGATGACTTGCGGATCAAGGTTCAGCGAGACGAGCGTTTGCAGCGCGGCGTCGCGGTCGGCCTCGGCGTTGGCAGCGTCGGTCTGCGCCTGCTCTTCTTCGCGCTGCGCCACGCCGTTGTGCTGGATCAAATCCTTGTCCATGTCGGCCACGCGCCGGAGCGTCTGCGCGGTGGCGAGCGCCTTGCGATACGCGCTGATGGCTGCCGCAAAATCCGGCGAATCCACTTCTGCCAGCGCGTCGCCGGCCTTGACCTTGTCGCCGGGATTGACGAGCAGTTTCGACACCGGCCCGCCGAAAGGCGCGAGCACGCTGGTGGCCTGGTCGTTGTCGAAATCCACCGTCCCGGTCGTCTCCGTCGTCTTGTGAAACTTGCTCGGCGCGACGGTGTAAAACTGGATTTTCTGTTTTTGCTCCGCCGTCAAAGTCACATTGCTGGCCGTGACGGATGAAGCTTGTTCGGTGCTGTCACTTTTGGACGAACAGCCGGTGAACGAAAAAATTATTGCCGCTGCGATGAACGCAAAGACAAGAGCGTGCGAAAATTTAACCGGAAGTTTCGCCAGCAAAATTTTGCAAAATAATTTTTTTTTCATTTTTTATCCTGGGTTAAATCCGCGCGATGCCACCAGCCGCCGCCGAGCGCCTGAAACAATGCCGCCGTGTCGGCGTAACGGTTGGCCTGCGCCTGCACGAGATTGATTCGCGCCTGCTGATAGGCCTGCTCCGCGCTCAACAACGCCAGATAGCTGATGTAGCCGTCGTGCCATTGACGCTGCGACAAATCCAAAGTTTCTTGCGCATCATCCGCAGCGGTGGCGGCGGCCTTCAAGCCTTCGGCATCCTGTTCCAGCGCCGTCAGCGTGTCCGCCACATTTTGAAACGCGGTCAGCACCGTGCTGCGATATTGTTCCGCCGCCTGAACGTAAGCCGCCTTCGCCGCGCGCTCCGCGTGCAACAGTTGTCCGCCCTGAAAAAGCGGCGCCGTCGCCGCCGCGCCCAAACCCCAGAAACCCGTGCCGGATGAAAATAATTTGTCAAAGGACAATGCCGTGCTGCCGGCATCGGCGGTGAGTGTGATGTTCGGCAGCCGGTTCGCGATGGCGATGCCGATTTGCGCGCTCGCGGCGTGCAGATTCGCTTCGGCCTGCAAAACGTCGGGTCGCTGCGCCACGAGTTGCGACGGCAGGCTCACGGGAATTTCCAACGGCAATTGCAAACTCGACAGCTCAAATTTTTCCATCGGCGACTGGTTCGGAAAACGCCCGGCCAGAACCGCCAATAAATCTCGCAGTTGCGCCGCTTGTTTGAGCAGCGGCGGCAGCGTGGCGACGACTTGCGCGAGTTGCGATTCTTGCGCGACCACATCCAGCCGGCCGGCGTAGCCTTTCGTGTATTGGTAGCGCAGGATTTCCACCATGTTGGAATTGAGGTCAACCAGCTCGTGCGTCGCGTCAATCTGCGCCTGCACCGCCGCCGCCTGAATTGCCGTGACCACCACATTCGCCGTCAACGTGGTGTAAGCGGCGATCATCTGGAAACGAACATTTTGTTCCTGCGCCCTCAATGATTCCATGGAGCGGCGGTTCGCGCCAAAAACATCGGGCGAATACGAAACGCTGACCTGCGGCGTGAACAGGTTGTAAAGATATGCGTTTGAGCTGGGCACGGGCGCGAGCGCCGCTGACGGATCCTGATGGCGGCTCGCGGAAAAACTTCCCGACACACTTGGAAAGTATCCGCCGCGCTGCGCCAAAACATTTTCCCGCGCCACCGACAACGCCGCCTGCGCCGCCTTGAGGTCGGGATTGTTGGTCAGCGCGAGTTCAATCAAATCATTCAGCGGCTGTGAATGAAACAACGTCCACCAGTCGCCGGCGATGTCACTGCCGTTCGCAAAGCGCTGGGCTTCGCCACCAACAATGTTCGTGCTGCTGGCAGTTGGCGAAAGCGGATGGCCGGTGAAATCTACGGTCGCCGGAGCCGTTGGCCGCTTAAAGTCCGGCCCGACCGCGCACCCGGCCAGCAGCCAAGCGGTAGCGGCGATGGCCAGAAAACAGCCGCGCGTTGCTGCCGGATGCTCAGTGATTCGAATAAATAAATTTTCTTTGAACTCGCTCATGCGGTCTTGCGGAGGCTTTCATCCGCTTGGGCTTAATTTTGCTGCCGAGCCATTCTACAATTTTCCAAATGACCCGCACTCGGGGCAGGGTCGAACTAAATCAGGTTAATAAACCAACGAAGCCGGCTGCGAGCGCCGGTGAACTTTCAGGAATGTAGGAGCGAAGCGGCGGACCGCAGCTTGGCGGAAGCGTTGCTAACGGCGAGTTAAAAATGGCAGGGGCAGTCAGCGGGTGAAATTCAACGGACAAAACCGGAACGATGGCCGCGACATCGGCGACCGGAGAATCCACTTGGCCGTGGGCAAACATCGTGACCGCGCAATCGTGATCGGCTTTGCCCGCGTCTTGGTGAATCAGTTCGTGCAGCTCAGGACACGCCGCCATCGCGTCCAACAACAAAACAAGTGCGACCAGCAACGCGGCGAGAACCGCTTGGCCATGCGATTTGAAATGACGCTTTACGAGTTGCAAATCGTTTGCAATATAGCTAAACGGTTTTCGGACGCAAGATTTTTATTAATCTTAATACGGAAATTTTGATTGCGGTTCAAACACCCACGAGTGCCGCACCCAAAACCCCAGCGGAATCGCCAAGTTGATGCCGCACGATGGGTGTTTCCAGTTCGTCGGTAAAAACGTATTTGCGCACCTGCGCGACGCCTTCGGTGTAAACCGCCTTGAAATTGGAAACGCCGCCGCCGAGCACGATGATGTCGGGATCGAGAATGTCAATCAGGTTGGCAATCGAACGGCCAAAGCGGTCGAAGAACCAGTTCATGAATTCCACCGCCAGTGGTTCGCCGGCAAAATACGCCGCCTCGACTTCCTTGAGCGGTTTTTTTACGCCGTATTTTTCTGCGTAACTTTTTTCGAGTCCGCCGCCGCTGATAAAAGTTTCGATGCAGCCTTTTTGTCCGCAATAACAAAGCGGGCCGTCCGGATCAATGCTCATGTGTCCCCACTCGCCCGCAATCGCCTGCGCGCCGGTGAAAACTTCGCCCTTGTAGACAATGCCGCCGCCGCAGCCGGTGCCCATGATGACGCCGAAAACCAGTTTCTTTCCCTTGCCCGCGCCGAGCAGCGCTTCGGCCATGGCGAAACAATTTGCGTCGTTCTGAATTTCAATTTTGCGGCCGATCAGTTTTTCTAGATCGGCTTTCACCGGCTGGCCGTTCATGCAGACGGTGTTGGAATTTTTTAACAGTCCGGTGCGCGGCGAAAGCGCGCCGGGCGTGCCGATGCCGAACGTCGTCGGTTGGCCGGGAACGGCGGATACCAAGTCATCGTGCATGGATTTCAGCCGGTTGAGAATGTGCTGGTAGCCGTGCTCGCGCTCCGTGAGAATGCGTTTGCGGGTGATTTCCTTGCCGTCGGCGTCGAGAACAACGCCCTCAATTTTTGTGCCTCCAAGGTCAATGCCGATTCGATACATAAAAACTCCGGCGTCAGAATGAAGTGAGTCGCACCGAAAAACAAGCCGCAGATGCGCGCAATCCATTTTTAAGAGTTGGCAAACGGTGGAACATTTGTATCGTGGACGGCGCAACTTTCTAAAAACTTTATTACATGAGCAAGAAGACCAAACAAACCACCGGCGGACCCGTTTCCAAATTCATCCAGCATCATTATCGTCACTTCAACGCCGCGTCGCTCGTGGACGCCGCAAAAGGTTACGTCGCGCATCTCGACAACGGCGGCAAAATGATGATCACGCTCGGCGGCGCGATGAGCACGGCGGAACTTGGTCTCTCGCTCGCCGAAATGATTCGTCAGGACAAAGTTCATTTGATCACTTGCACCGGCGCGAATTTGGAAGAAGACGTTTTCAATCTCGTTGCACATGATTATTACGAACGCGTGCCGGGTTATCGCTCATTGACGGCGGAGGACGAGCAGGCCTTGCTTGAACGCCACATGAATCGTGTCACCGATACGTGCATTCCCGAAGGCGAAGCCATGCGTCGCATGGAAAAAGCCATGCTCGAAGTCTGGACGGATGCCGACAAAAGGGGCGAACGCTACTTCCCCCACGAATTTTTCTACAAGGTTTTGCTCTCCGGCAAATATGAGAAGTATTACCAGATTGACCCGAAAAATTCCTGGATGCTTGCGGCCGCTAAAAAGAATCTGCCCATCGTCGTTCCTGGTTGGGAGGATGCCACGCTTGGTAACATGTATGCCGCCGCCGTCATGCGCGGCGACGTGAAGAACGTCCACACCGTCCGCACCGGCATCGAATACATGACGTGGCTGGCAGAGTTTTACACGAAGACGGCGACCAAGAAGAGCACGCTCGGCATGTTCCAGATTGCCGGCGGCATTTCCGGCGATTTCCCGATTTGCGTCGTGCCGATGTTGCATCAGGATTTGGGCCGCACCAACGTGCCGCTCTGGGGTTACTTCTGCCAGATCAGCGATTCTACCACGAGCTACGGCAGTTATTCCGGTGCCGTGCCGAATGAGAAAATCACCTGGGGCAAACTCGGCGTGAAGACGCCCAAGTTCGTCATTGAATCCGACGCCACCATCGTTGCGCCGCTGATTTTTGCTCACGTTCTCGGCTGGTGATATGAAATTAATCCGGGGTTTTCTGTCCGTCGTTGTTTTCTCCAGCCTTGTGCTGGCGGCGCGTTCCAAAAATTCCGACTGCCTGCTCCTCGTTGCCAACAAAGGCGACCACACGCTCTCCATCATCAATCCCACTAACGGCGCGCAGCTTGCGGTGGTCGCGGAGGACGGCGTAACGGGCCATGAAGTCGTGGCTTCGCCGGATGGGCGGCTGGCGTTTGTGCCCATCTTCGGTAATTCGGGTGTGGGTAAGCCCGGCACGGACGGCAGCCTCATCCGCGTCATTGATTTGGAAAAGCACGCCGTTGTCGGCACGGTGGATTTTAGCAAAGGCGTTCGTCCGCATTGCGCGGTCATCGGGCCGAAGAATCATCTGCTCTACGTCACGACCGAGTTGGAAAATTCCATCGCGGTAATCGATCCGGAAACGTTCAAACACATCGGCACAATTCCCACCGGCCAGATGGAGTCGCACATGCTCGCCATCAGCAGCGATGGCAAGACAGGCTACACGGCGAACGTCGGGCCGGGGACAGTCTCTGTGCTGGACATGGAGAAAAAGGAAGTCCGCAAAATCATTCCCATCTGCAAGACCACGCAGCGCATTGCCATTTCGCCGGATGACAAATGGGTTTTCACCGCCGACCAAGACAAGCCGATGCTCGCCGTGATTGACACCGCGAAAATTGAAGTCGCCAAATGGATAAAACTGCCGGGGATCGGCTATGGCACGGCTGTCACGCCGGATGGGCGCTGGCTGGTCGTGGCGATGAGCGGCGTCAGCCAAGTTGGTATCGTGGATTTGCAGACAATGAAAATCGCCCACGTCCTCGACGCACCAAAGACGCCACAGGAAGTTTTGATCCGACCCGACGGCGCGTTCGCCTATGTCTCTTGCAGTGCTAGCGGTCAAGTGATGGCGATCAACCTAAAAACATTTACCGCTGAAAAACCCATCACTGCCGGCAAAGGTGCGGATGGGCTGGCGTGGGCAGCTTCAACCAAGTAATTTCTTTGCATGAAACCGAACGACTTTTCCGACGCGCGCGTGCTGGTGACCGGCGGCGCGGGCTTCATTGGCAGCGCACTCGTGTGGGCGCTGAACCGGCGCGGCTGCGACAACATTGTAGTCTGTGACGTTCTCGGCACGGACGAAAAATGGCGCAATCTCACATCGCTGCGCTTCGCTGATTACGTCGAGGCTGCGGATTTGCAATCGCGTTTGCAAAGCGGCGCATTGGGAAAATTTGATTTGGTTCTGCACATGGGCGCTTGCTCGGCCACGACAGAAAAAGACGCGACGTTTCTTGCCAAAAATAATTACCAGTTCACGAAAGACCTCGCGCATTGGTCTTTGGAAAATAAGGCGCGCTTCGTTTATGCGTCCTCCGCCGCAACTTATGGCGACGGTTCGCAAGGCATGGAAGATAACGAGGCCGCGCTCGACACGTTGCGTCCGCTGAATATGTATGGCTACTCGAAACATCTTTTCGATTTACACGCCAAGCGCGCCAGTTTTCTGAACAAGATTTGCGGCCTGAAATTTTTCAACGTTTTCGGACCAAACGAAGATCACAAGGGCGACATGCGCTCACTTGTCCACAAAAGTTTTGCGCAGGTGCAAAGCAAGGGCGTCATTCAGTTGTTCAAGAGTTATCGCAAAGATTACAAGGACGGCGAGTCGAAGCGTGATTTTCTTTACGTCAAAGATTGTGTGGCGATGACGCTGCATTTGGCAGCGACGCCGCGCGCGAATGGCCTGTTCAACATCGGCTCCGGTCAGGCGCGGACGTGGATTGATTTGGCGAATGCGGTTTTTACCGCGACAAAAAAACGTCCAGTCATAAAATTCATCGAGATGCCGGAAGTGATTCGCGACAAGTATCAATACTTCACGCAGGCGAATCTACTGCGGCTGCGCGGTGCGGGTTACGCCGCGCCCGTCACGTCGCTGGAAAATGCCGTGCACGATTACGTCCGCAAGTATCTCGTGCCGGACAAACGGCTTGATCCGTCGGTCGATTAATCCTCCGCAAACAAGTATTCCAAATCCACCGCCGTGAGGCTGCGAGCGAAACCTTCTTCGCCGAGCACGTCCGCGATAGTTTTCGCTTTGCTCTGTTGCAATTCCCAGATTTTCTCTTCGACCGTGCCGGGCGCGATGAGTCGGTAAGCATTGACGGTTTGCGTTTGACCAATGCGATGTGAACGGTCAATCGCCTGCGCTTCGACCGCCGGATTCCACCACGGATCGTAAAGCACCACGTAGCTGGCGTTCGTCAAATTCAAACCCGTTCCGGCCGCGCGCAAACTCAACAGGAAAACGCACGCACCGCTTTCTTTCTGGAATTCGTTGACGACGGACTGCCGATCTTTCGTCTGGCCGGTGAGAACGTGCGTGTGGATATTGCGCGCCTTGCATTCTTTCTGCAACAGTTCGAGCATCTGCACGAATTGCGAGAATACCAAAACCTTTTGGCCGTCCGCGATGAGCGGATCGAGCAATTCAAATAGTGTGTCAGTCTTGCCGGACGCCGTGTCGTTGCCGACGAGCGCGGGATGGCAACAAACTTGACGCAAACGCGTGAGCGCGGCAAGTACATGCATCTTGGACTTGTTCAAACCCTGCGTCTCGACCGCTTTCATTACCTGATCGCGGCTACGGCGCAGTTCGGCGAGATAAAGCATCCGCTGATCTTCGCCGAGCGGACAATCGCGGCGCTCCTCGATGCGGTCGGGCAAATCTTTCGCGACGTGTTTCTTCAAGCGGCGCAGCAGCAGCGGGCGCAACTTCGCGGACAAGCGCCGCCGCGCGATGCGTTGTTCGGCCTCGGCATTTTCGCCGCCTTTCGGTTCGTAAGTGTCGAGGAATTGTTCCTGATTGCCGAGGTAACCGGGTTGGATGAAATCCACGATGCTCCACAAATCGAGCAGACGATTTTCCAACGGCGTGCCCGTGAGTGCGATTTTATTTTCGCACTTCAACTGCTTCACCGACTGCGTGACCTGCGCGCCGGGATTTTTGATGAACTGCGCTTCGTCAAGAATGACGGCGCGAAAACTGAACTTGTGAAATTCTTCTAGATCACGCCGCAGCAACGCGTAATTCGTGACAATAATGTCGTGCTGGGGAATTTGTTTCCGCAAATTGTGCCGCGCCGCGCCGCTTTCCAGCACGAGCACCTTCATGTCCGGTGTGAATTTCTCCGCCTCGCGCCGCCAATTGTGCAGCACCGACGCGGGACAAATCACCAGCGACGGCTTGGGATTTTTTTTGTTCTGTTCTTTCAACCACGCCAGCCACGTCAGTGTCTGCAGTGTTTTGCCAAGACCCATGTCGTCGGCCAAAATGCCGCCGAGACGGACCTGAACCAGATGCGCAAGAAAATCGAATCCGTCCTTTTGATACGGGCGTAATTCCGCCTGCAACGACTTCGGTAATTCCGCCGATGGCACACCTTTGAAATCGCGGACGCGTTCGCGCAAGGCCATCGCTTCGGGCGAATCCACGAAGCGTTGCAATCCGTTTTCGTCGAGATGCGCAACGTGTTCAAGACCGACTTTTTGCGGCACGGCAATCAATCCATCCACGCCCATGTCAGCCATCGCCTCGTGCGCGCCTTGCACGGCGTGCGTATCGAGTTCGACCCAGCCGGAGTTCGGCAATTTGACGAAGCGACTCGTCGCGGCGGCGAGCCGTTCCAAATCGGCCTTGGAAAGTTTGAGTCCTTCCGCTTCCCATTCGGCGGAAACCGACAGCCAGTCAATGCCGCTGCCTTTGACAACGAGCCGCGGCTTGAGAGAGCGCGGTGTAAGGAACAAACGGTGGAACGCGCTGTTGCCGAGAAATTCTGCATCGTGCGGTTTGGACGCCCACGCGTCGGCGAGCGAACCGAGAAAATTTTCATTCGCGTCGCCAATCCACAAACCGGGTTCCTGCATGAACCAATCCAATTTACGCAGCCATTGAATGGCGGGATCCAGCCGCGCGTCGTCGAGGATTTCTGGTTTTTCGCCTGATTTTATAAAGCGATTATGCGGTGTCCATTCGTGTCCGCTCCAAACCCAGGTGCTCTTGTCGCGCGCGCTCGTCGCGAGCAAACGCAGGCGCACGGTGTCATCGAGCAATTCAAAAACAAACTGCGGCGCGGCGGCGTGTGCGACGCACAGCTGCTCCCAATCAACGCCGTGCTTCGTCTGCGTCTTGCGCAAATGAAGCAGCAAACGATGGCTCAACTTACGCACCGGCACAGACGGTTTTTGCGCAAGAAATTTCAGCACGCCGGTCGGCGGTGCGTTGCGTAAAAGAAAAAATTCATTGCCGACGAGCGCGACCGGCGACTGGCGGTTGAAAAATTTTGCGTCCGCGACGGAATGATTGTTTCCATCCGGCAACGCAATGCGATGCGTAAAAGAAAGTTCCTGCGTGCCGTTTTCCAAGTGCGGTGTCAGCGCGACGATGTGGCCGTGGAAAAAAATGGGTTTCCCGTTCGCGGCAGATTCGAGGCGGTCGGTATTGCCCCAGCGCGCGAGCCATTGTAGCAGTTCGGCGTCGGAAAGGAGCAGCGTGGTGGCGTTGTTCGCGCGTTCGCGGTGCGTTTCGTAAATCCACTGGATGAATTCCCAATCCCATGGCGTGAACAGTTCCTGCTCGTGCGCGGCGCGGACGACGAGGTCAACGAGGTCGTGCAGTGAACGCGCTTTTTCGCCGGTGCGCGGCCGCAGCAAAAGAAATTGAATGGCAAGCCGGTAACGCGACGGTTCCTGTTCATCCGGCTGCGGTTTGCAGACAACGCGCAAGGTGGCGCGCGGCGTGTCGAGGTGCAGCGGCGCGGGCGGTGATAGCCAGTTTTCTAATTCCTTGACGAGCTGCAATTCCTGCTCGGCTTCTTCGGCGCGCGCAAAGCGATCGGGGTTGGCGTGCGGTTGCAATTCCGGCGGCACGGAACGTTTGGCGCGCAGAAATAGAAATGCCAGTTCTTCCAGCCGCGCTTTGCCGGTGACGGCGAGCAGTTTTGTCCACCAATCGGTCGCTGGAAAATCGCGGCGCGAGAGCGAAAGTTTTTCGAAATAATCTTCGAGCAGCAGCCACGAGCGCTGCGAATCCGGGCAGGTGGCGAAACTTTTCAGGATGTCCTCGCGCCCGTGGACGGTGTCCTTGGAATCCGAAAGTTCGCGGCGCAAGTCGGCGAAAGCGCCGTAGGTCTGCGACAAAACCTTGTGATGTGCGTCGTATTTATTGGCGCCGGTGCGTGGCGTCCCGTTTCCGTTTTTGATTGGCGTTCTCGGCATCTGGGCAAAATTACTATGTTCTATCATTTTCGACATAACCCGCGTTGCCGGTCAATCGCAAAGCAAAAGTTTTTTGGTCGGGTAAAAACTTATTATGGTGAAGACACCGCCTCCGTGGTTGCCGTGGTTTTCATGTGATTCCTTCCACTTTTCCTCATCCGGTTGCTGCAGCTGGTGATCTCAGCCGTCCAATCCGTTCCAAAATCGTCTGGAACAACTCTCTCGGCACCGCCACTTCCGCCATCTGGAAGATGATCT
>CAIRJF010000012.1 GCA_903878805.1 uncultured Verrucomicrobia subdivision 3 bacterium | reverse complement strand
TGGTTGCGCCAGTTTCAAACTTCATCTCCAAAGCCGAGGTCGCGAGAAGTTTGAGTTGCTGGGAATTTAATGCCTTAAAAAAAGGCTGTTGTGCAATCAGCGCATAAAGCTCCGGCGAAAATGATTCGCTGATTTCGGATATCTGTTCTGCATCGGTGCTTGAATCGTCAGCGTCAGATAAAACTAGCGACCAGAAAACACACAACAAAAAATTTGCGGCTTCGGCTGCTGTCTGAATCGAAACTGGTAATTTCACAAGCAAGACAGCGTTTGAAGCACGCCCAAAACTGGGCGTGCCGAAACCGACGACGCAAGCGAGGAATTATGAAATCAAAAATCATGGCGGTTCTTGCGGCGGTCATGGCTTCATTCGGTTGGCACGCCCACGCGCAGACAAATTTCGCCCCAAGCATCCGCACTAATTTCGTTACCGCCGCACAAAGTTTCCGCGAAGTGGACGGCAGACTTTACAATTCCGAGCGCAGCGTTTTATGGACAAATTTCCAAGGGGAATGTCTGAAAGTTTTAACCAACGGTTTAGCAATTTCAACATTTACAATGGAGACGATTTACCAAGCGGCGACCACGACTGAATTTCGTCACCGGGGATTCGATGCCACTCCGGGCACGCCAGTTCTTGTTGCCACACAAGTTCCAGTTGGAGAAAGGAAAGTTCCGGGCAGGAAAATAATTCTTCGTAATTACCCCGCTGAACTTTTTCCCGCCGTTGGCCAATCTATCACGTTTCGCGCAATGAAAGTTGGAACCTCGGATTTTGACGAAGACACCATAGAACTTTGGGATTACGGAACGCCTCATGTTGTCATGGTTGTGACCACAAATTATCCGCGTGCGTTCAAGACAGGGAAAAATTGAAATCTGTCACTCCATGCTTTAGCCATGAATAACACGCCAGACGAATCCCCGCGCTTGGTGACGTGCCGGTGTCATTATTGCGAGGGTGAAATTGAATTTGACGCCAGCGGTTTCAACGAAGGAGAAAATTGCACTTTAACCTGTCCACATTGCCAGACCGAAACCACTGTCACAATTCCGCCGCCAGCACCCGCGCCGCCCACTCCGCCGCCAACTTTGGCCGAAATACAAAAACTCAAAGTTGCTCAAATAAAAAACTCGTTGCGAACTCGGCTGGAGAGCGGCAAACCTGTTTTTCTGTTTGACTCGGTTTTTTTGCCGGTGGATTCGGAAATTCTCGACAAGCAATTTGCGAGCGAATTTGATGTTTCCATTCTTCGTAGGCTTGGACTCATGGGCTGGGAAATTGTTCAGGCTGTTCCAAAAACAAAGGGTATCGGTTTAGAGAACGTCGGGACACAAACAACAATTTTTGGCTCTATGTGGGCTGGTGGTATTGGTGGAAATGTCATGGGGGTTCATGTAATCGTAAAAAAATCTCTTTCAGCTAACGATCTCACTGATGAAGCAGACGACGACGTGAGCGAATTTATCCGCAACCATTTAAGCGATTTTTTGAGTCAAGACTAAGTGAACGCATCCAATGGGGAATGCGTTTTTTTCTGCTGAAATTATTTTGGAAATGGCTTTCGAGCTTGGCTAATAGGCGGGCTGGAATTTTTTTTGGCGCGTGCTTTAGATTTTTGCCAATAGGCCGAGCAAAACGAGTGACCGGCAATGCGAATATGAATGACGGGTGGCTACATATTCCGTTTCACCCTGTCCACACTCGCCACAATGCCCGCCAGCGTGCGCCAGATTCGATTACAGCCGCTTTGCCCGTGCCGTTGCATTCTTTGGTTGCGCTGGTTTCTGGCGTTCCACCGTGAAAGCGTATGGCGAAGTGCATTGCATACCGCATTTGATACCTCGACCCGTTTTTGGATGTTAAATTGTATCACCAGACAGCACGAAGCAAGGCAGTGTTTGTGAGAATTGTCCCATGGAATAACGAAAAGTAACGTGGTGTAAAATGGGAGAAAAATCGTTTTCGGTTTAGCAAACCAGCGCCTTCAGCCACTCGGCCATCTCTCCAACCTGCTAATTTAACGCGTTTAACCGCTGATTAACGCCTCAAATACTAAATTTTACTGGATAACTTGCAACGAAGTTGCATCGCCATGGGTGTGAATCATACGCAAATCAAAAAGGCAAAACAAGACGAAAGCTGGCCTTGGTCAAGAGGTCCAATCAAGGTAAAAACCAATGCGTATTCGCGGGACTGCCCACGCCAGCGACTTCCACGAACTGACATCGCAAAAGCAATGGCGGCGCAACATTTACAGTTCACTCCTAGTTGCCATCCTATATAATGGACGAACATTTATGATGATTGATTCCCTGCTCCAGCAAAGACTCGTCTGCGTCGCGGTAATTGACAGGCCGGATGACGCCGTGCCGCTCACCGAGGCGCTCATCGGCGCCGGATTAAACTGCATAGAAATTACTTTTCGCACCGCCAGCGCGGCGGAAGCCATCGCACGCATTCGTAAAAATTTGCCAAATGCGATTGTCGGTGCGGGCACATTGCTGACAGCTGATCAGGTGAAACAAGCCGTGGACGTCGGCGCGCAGTTCGGTGTGTCGCCCGGCTTGAGCGAAGCCGTGTCCAAAGCGGCGCACGCGAATAATTTTCCGCTGTTCCCTGGCGTCATCACGCCCACGGAAATCATCCATGCGCTGGAACTCGGCTGGAAGCACCTGAAATTTTTCCCGTCCGAAACCTTCGGCGGCGTGAACGCGCTCAAGGCGCTCATCGGGCCGTTCGGACATACGGGCGTAAAATTTATCCCGACCGGCGGCATCACGGCGGCGACGCTGCCGAACTATCTGGCAATTCCGCAAGTCGCCGCCGTCGGCGGTTCCTGGATGGCGGAAAAGAAATTGGTCGCCGAAAAAGACTGGGCGAAAATCACCGCGCTCACGGCGGAGGCGATGAAAGTTATTGCGGCGGCTAAAAGTTGACGTTCAAATTCAATTCCCCACCGACACCTGCAACGGCTGGTCGCGGCGCTCGGCGAAGCGTTTGACGTAATTTTCCCACTGGATATGGTTCGTGAAATCGCCGCTGCGATCCCAGCTTGCGCCAAAATAATACTCAAACGGCTTGCCGACTTCCGCCTGCGAAATCGCCAGTTGGTTGCGGATGGCCGGATAACCCTCGTGCGTCGGCTGCGGCACGTTCGCGTGCTTCGCGCTGTCAGGCATGGCGGGATTGTCGTTGGTGAATTCGCTCACTGAATCTTTGGGCAAAACAATCGCCGTCGCCGTCGTGGCTTTTGGCACGTCATCCGGCTGCCAGTAAGTCAGCCAACCTTCGCTCTGGTCGTGCGCGATGAATTCCTCGCGGTTCGTCGGACACGCGCGCTCAGCCAGACCGACGCCGATGGTCAGCGGTGATTGGTCGTCGCTGGCGAATGTGCTTTGCGCCTTCGTCATCCATGAGCCGGCGTCAATGCTGTAACGCTTCGTCTCGGAAACCATGCGGCCATTGCCGACGTCCCACGCGTCGTAGGTCAATTCAAACTCGGAACGAATCGGGCCGGTGGTGATGAGCTTCCAGTTGCGATAATTACTGGAGACAAAAAGTTTTTTACCGTCCCAGATACCGATGCCGCCGTCGCCCCGGCTTTTGCCGACGCGATAATCGTCCATGAATTCGCCGTTGTCCTCGTGATAATGCTTGGTGGCATACATCACATCCACGGTCAGCTCCCGATTCTTTTTTATCCACACATCCGGACCGCTGCTGATGGTATGCTCGGCCTTGATGAGCGCCTGACCGTAAGTGCGATGCGCAATGCGGTCGCTCTCCCACGCAAAATCGTCGAAGCGTTCGGGAACATAGCGGGCGAAAGTTTTTACAATCGGCGGCGGAATGGCGGGCAACGACTGGGCTCGGAAAAGGTAAATTATCCGCGATTCCTTCGGAGCAAGATCAACTTGAAAAAGCAGTCGGTCTGTCGCTTTCCCTCCGTTTGAAGAATATGTCTGCGAATCAATGATACGAGCAGATACTCCATCTAAAATTGCGAATTGAACATCGTCGTTGAGTGAATTGTTTATGTCTCTCCAATTAATCGCCACAGTTTCACAACTTCTGTAAAAATCAGAAGGATTGGCTATTTTTAGAACAACAGGCGTTAAAGCTCGATACGGCAAATTCACAGCCGGATTGTTTGAGTCTATTTGGGTAATTAAATAATTTTTTGATGCTGGATTTTGTGTCAATTGTAAATGGTTTTGCTCCAGTAAAATTTTAATCACATTTTCGGGAAGAATGTCGCGCAACTTAACATTAACCTCTGGCTCCTGTAATTTTTTGCCATCTTTGGAGTAAAAAAGTTTGGAATCAAACGAAATGTCTATTCCAGCCACTCTGCCTAAATTTATTATTGCTGTTGTAATCGGAATTTCTGACAAAACAACTGTAGGAAGTAAAAAACTATTTTTAGCCAGATTAGACAGAAGCGCCAGCCGATAAACCTCGCTGCCCGCGAGCAGAAACGCGCCGACGCCGTAAACTTCCGTGGAATCCTCCGCGAATTTCTTCGGATCCGCGCCAATCGGCTGGACGTGCGTCAGCTTGCCATCGGCAGCCACACAGTCCGTGAGCGCCGCCCACGCCTTGCGCACGGCAGGTTTATATTTTTCTTTTTCCAGCAAGCCCTGATTGACGCCCCAAGCCAAAGCATAGGTGTAAAAGCCGGAGCCACTGGTTTCCTTGAGCGGATAACTGTCCGGATCGAGCAGACTCGCGCGCCAGAGTCCGTCCACCTGCTGGCACGTTAGGATTTTGGCGGACATGTCCTTGAACAATTGCTCGAAGCGAGGCCGGTCAGGATGATTCATCGGCAGGTATTGCAGCACGCGGACGAGGCCGGCCATCACCCAGCCATTGCCGCGGCCCCAGAACACTTTCTTCCCATTCGCCTCGGTCTTCTTGAAATAAGTGCTGTCGCGGAAATAGAGATGCTCGTCCTTGTCGTAGAGATAATCCGTCGTGCGCCACCAATTCTTCACGGCGAAATTCAGATACTTCTCGTCGCCGGTCGCCGCATAGAGTCGCACCCACGCCGGCGGGGCCATGAACAGCGAATCGCACCACGACCAGTTTTCGCGCGCCTTGCCGAATGGCTTGGCGTATTCATAATTTTGAACTTCCGTCGGCTTGGCCAGAATCGCGTCGAACTTTTCACGCAGCGGCGCAATCATCTTTGGCGCACGGCAGAGGAAATAAAGTTCCGCATAGGTCTGGCCGATGCAATGATCGTCCGCGTCATATAATTTCGGGCCAAGTTTCCATTCATTCGTCGCGCCCATCGCCAACATCGCGTCGCGGTATTTCGCATCTCCAGAGATTCCCGCGAGTGCCATGATGCCCGCATCGCCCGCGCCCTGCGTCCAGTCGGTGGACTTGTGCTGGGACGGATGCGTTAGTTGCCAGTCTGCGACTCGCTGCATGACGTCGAGCACGGCTTTGGGCGAAATGTCTGATGCGGCTGTTTGCGCCCAGAGCGGGAGATTCAGAAAAATAAAAAAAGCGGCAACTCCGCCGAGCAAACGTGTATTTTTACCCATGTGAAATTTTTTCATTCTGTATTCTTCCTGTTGCATTCGGCTTTCACCTGCCCATCCAGCCACCGTCAATGTTCAGCACCGCGCCGTTCAGATAATCGGAATCGCCGCTCGCCAAGAACACGCAGCCGCCCGCAATATCTTCTGCCGCACCCCAGCGACCTTCGGGAATGCGGTCGAGGATCGCCTTGTTGCGCACCGGGTCTTCGCGCAGCGCCTTGGTGTTTTCCGTGGCGATGTAGCCGGGCGCGATGGCGTTGACATTGATGCGCTCCTTCGCCCATTCATTCGAAAGAGCTTTGGTCACGCCCGCGATACCGTGCTTGCTCGCGGCGTAAGCGGGAACCGTGATGCCGCCTTGAAACGACAGTAGCGACGCGATGTTCACGAGTTTGAGCCGCGAATTTTCTGACGCTTTGACGCGACCGGTTTCAATCCACCATTTGCCAACGGCCTGCATCAAAAAAAACGGCGAATTCAAATTCGTCGCAATGACGGCGTTCCAATCCGCTTCGGAAAAATCTTTTGCGGGCGCGCGGCGGATGATGCCGGCGTTGTTGACGAGCGCGTCAATTTTTTCGGCCTTCGCCAAAATTTGCGCGATGACGTCGTGCGATTCTTTCTGCGTGCCCGTGCCAAGATCCGCGTTGTTGGCGATGAATTTGCCACCAGCTTTTTCCACTGCCGCGCCGGTTTCCGCCAAATCGCTACGCGCAACACCGACAATGGTTGCACCTTCTTTGGCGAACGCGACGCAAACGGCTTGACCAATGCCCCGGCTCGCACCCGTGACGACCACAACTTTATTTTTAAATTTCATTTTAGCGCAAATCCTGAGGCTTCACCGCGTCCATGTCATCGAACACCTGGTTTTCGCCGGCCATGCCCCAGATGAATTTGTAGTTGCCTGTGCCGACGCCGAAGTGCATGGACCAGTTCGGCGAAAGCGCGACTTCTTCGTTGTGCAGAAACAAATGGCGCGTCTCCTGCGGCTCGCCAAAAAAATGCGAAAGAATTTTGTCGCCGAGGTCGAAGTAAAAATAAATTTCCGTGCGCCGCCAGTGCGTATGCGACGGAAAAGAATTCCACACATTGCCCGGTTCGAGCGCGGTCAAACCCATCACGAGCTGGCAGCTTTGGATGCCGCCTTGATGGATGAATTTATAAATCGTGCGCTGGTTGGAAGTTTCCTGCGCGCCCAGTTTCACCGGCGTGACCTCGGCGGCTTTCATGGCGCGCGCCGGATGCGCCGCGTGCGCGGGGCACGAGAGAAAATAAAATTTTGCCGGATTTTTCGGATCGTCGCTCGCGAACGAAACGGACTTTGTGCCCATCGGCAAATAAACACAGTCCAGATTTTCCAGCGCGAAGGTTTGGCCGTCGGCAACGACCTGCCCTGCCCCGCCGATGTTGATGGCACCGAGCTCGCGGCGTTCGAGGAAAAAAGC
This sequence comes from uncultured Verrucomicrobia subdivision 3 bacterium, assembly GCA_903878805.1. Lineage (GTDB taxonomy): Bacteria > Verrucomicrobiota > Verrucomicrobiia > Limisphaerales > UBA11358 > UBA11358. Next base: position 71,199 of record CAIRJF010000012.1, on the reverse strand, counting down.
GCGGCCGGTTTCCTTGTGGTTCGGCAATCCAATCGGTTTCGCCGTCGGCACTGCGCCGCCGACAAACAAACGGTCGAGATCGGTGAACTGGCCGGTGATTTCGCCCGGCACAAATAGATTGGTGATTTGAAAGATGTCGCGCAATTCCTGCGTGGACAGGCCAATCAAGTCCTGCGGGCGCGGCGTGCGGCGGATGTTGTCGGAAATCATATCCGCAGCTTGGCAGAAAGCCAAAGCCGGGACAAGCCGCACCCGAAACTTTTTGGCGCCGCAACCAAAAGATTTGATTCCGCCTCCCATTTGAAGCCAAGCCGCAAAAACTCGCGCTTGTCTCGGCGCACGGGTTTGCCTAGATTGCGTTTTCCCAAATAAATTTCTATGGCAAATCGCAAACTTCGCTACGGCATGGTCGGCGGCGGGCAGAACGCCTTCATCGGCGCGGTTCACCGCTTGGCGGCAAACTTGGACGGACAAATCGAACTGGTCGCGGGGGCGTTCTCATCCGACGCAAAAAATTCGGTGACGACGGGCGAACAGCTTTTTCTGAATCCAGCGCGGGTTTACGCCAGCTACGCGGAAATGGCCGAACGCGAGGCCGCGCTGCCGCCGGAGGAGCGGATTGATTTTGTCTCCATCGTCACGCCGAATTTTCTCCACGCGCCGGTCGCGACAGCTTTTTTGAAAAAAGGTTTCCACGTCGTCTGCGACAAGCCGATGACGTTGACTTTGAAGGAAGCGAAAGCCTTGCGTGAAGTGGTGCGCAAGAGCGGCAAAGTATTTGCCCTCACGCACAATTACACAGGCTACCCGATGGTGAAGGAAGCGCGCGAACTGGTCCGCACGGGCAAGCTCGGCAAGATTTTGAAAGTCGTCGCCGAATACCCGCAAGGTTGGTTGCTCGACAAAATTGAATCCGAAGGTCAGAAACAGGCGTCGTGGCGACTGGATCCGAAGAAGGCAGGTTCCAGCAGTTGCGTCGGCGACATCGGCACACACGCGGAAAATCTTGGCCGCTACATCACCGGTTTACAGATTGAGGAATTATGCGCGGAGTTCACGAGCTTCATTCCCGGTCGCAAACTGGAAGACGATGCAAATATGCTCATCCGCTACCAAGGCGGCGCGAAAGGTGTTTTGCATTGCTCGCAAATTTCCTGCGGCGAAGAAAATAATTTGAACATCCGCGTTTACGGCACGCTTGGCGCGCTCGCTTGGCATCAGGAACATCCGAACGAATTGAAGTTCATTCCGAAAGGCGAACCGGCGCGCATCATCCGCCGCGGCAACGGCTACGTTTCCGACGTGGCGAAGAAATTCACGCGCCTGCCGTTCGGTCATCCCGAAGCGTTCATCGAAGCGTTCGCGAATATTTATTTGGAAGCCGTCGCGGCCATCCGCGCGAATATCGCGGGCAAGAAAGAAACGTTCGATCATCCCACCGTGGACGACGGCGTGGAAGGCGTAGCTTTCATCGAAACCTGTGTGAAGTCAGCGGCGTCTGGCAAATGGACAAAATTCCCGAAACTTTAAAATCTAGTCACCCACATGAAAAAACAAATTGTCTCCACCCTGCTGCTTGGGCTAACCGTCGCGGCCATGAACGCCGCCAGTTTTCCCGAGGTCACCATTGACGGCGTTGCCGGTTTTCAAGACACGCCGTTGGAGCCGGATGGCAAATGGCACGTGCACGATCCCGCGCGTCCGCAACCGCCCATCGTCACGCCCGGCGCTTCGTTCAGCGAGAACGCTGCTCCGCCGAGTGATGCGATTGTTTTGTTCGACGGCAAAGATTTGTCGCAATGGGTGGATAAAAAAACCGGCGGCGCGGTGGGTTGGACGGTGGCTGACGGCGTGGCCACTTCCGCCAAGGGTGACATCATCACCACAAATAAATTTGGCGACATCCAGTTACATCTGGAATTTTGCGAACCGACGCCGCCGAAGGGCGATGGTCAGGGTCGCGGCAACAGCGGCGTTTTTTTCATGGGCCTTTACGAGATCCAGGTGCTTGATTGTTACAACAACAAAACCTATGCCGACGGCGCGACGGGCGGACTTTACGGCCAGCATCCGGCACTCGCCAATGCGTGTCGTCCGCCCGGCAATTGGGAAACTTACGACATGATTTTCACCGCTCCACGTTTTGATGCGGACGGCAAAGTGCTTTCGCCCGCTTATGTGACGGTGACATTGAACGGCGTGGTGGTGCAAAATCATCAGGCGTTTCGCGGCCCGACTAACTGGCGCACGGTGGGCAAATATCACCCTCACGCCGCCGAACTCCCGCTGGCGTTGCAGTATCACAACAACTCCGTTTCGTTCCGCAACATCTGGGTGCGATCAGTGCCGTTCGTGAATGAACCGTGATTGGAATGCAGAATAAAAAAATATGAAAACACTTTTCTCACTTTTGGCCGCAACGTTGATTGCGACCACGCTTCACGCCGAGCCGAAAAAACTTTTGGTGGTCACGACGACGACGGGCTTTCGTCATGCCTCGATTCCGACGTTGGAAAAAATGTTGTCTCAGCTCGCGAAAGACAGCGGCGAGTTCACGGTGGATTTTGTCCAACAACCGCCCGGACATCCCGCCACCGGTTTCCCGACGAAATTGAAGAAGGACGCAACGGACGCGGAGAAAACAGCGTTTACCAACAGCGAAGCCGCGTGGACGGCGAGCTTGGCGGTCGTGTTGCAAAAACTTTCGCCGGACAATTTGAAGAATTACGACGGCGTCGTTTTCGCCAGCACCACGGGTGATCTGCCGATTCCCGACAAGCAGGGTTTTCTCGATTGGATCAAGGCCGGTCACGCGTTCATCGGCATTCACGCGGCGAGCGATACGTTTCATGGCTGGCCGGGCTACATTGATATGCTCGGCGGCGAGTTCGCGCATCACGGCAAACAGTTGAGTGTGGATTACCTGAACCAGGATGCGACGCATCCGGCGACGGCAGCACTGCCGAAAACCTGGACGGTGGCGCAGGAAGAGGTTTACCAATTTAAAAGCTACGATCCTACGAAAGTGCACGAGCTGCTGGTGCTGGATAAAAAACCCGAAGCGCCCTTCACTCCCGGCCATTACGCCGTGGCTTGGTGCAAGGATTACGGCGCGGGAAAAGTTTTTTACACCGCCGTCGGCCATCGCGAGGACATCATTGACGCCGACCCGCATTTGCCCAATCGCATTAATTCCATCGAGATCAGTAAAGCATATCAGCAGCATGTCCTCGGCGGCATCGAATGGGCGTTGGGCTTGAAGAAATAATTTGGCGGTTAGTCTTACAAGTAGGCTGAAAGCTCGAATCGGTTGTCACGCATAGCGGTTTAATCCGAATGCTGGCGCGAAGCCGTGCGCTGGCAGGAAAACCACCCTTCCGCCTGAACGCCACGCTCGGTCAGCCAAAAACAAATCCAAGTATAATTTGCTATCAGCCGGCAAAGGGCTAGGGTTGGCAGGTTGACCTCGTTACGATTTAGGTCACCGCACATTCCACACGGGAAAACCACGGGCACGGTCGTTTTATATTTCACACATGAAAAATTCCTCCTTCCTCCAAAAACTTTCACTCACCACCGCGTTGATGTTGGGCGCGCAACTCGTCTTGCCGTCGTTCGGCACCGCCCACGCACAGACCTGGCAGGAACAGGTGCAGACCTTGAACAAACGCGCCAAGCATCCGAACATTTTGTTCATCATCATGGACGATGTGGGCATTGATCAGTTGAAAAGTTTCAACGCCGCCGCGCCGCAGGTAACGCCCGTCATGCAGACGCTCGCGCAACAAGGCGTTTCCTTCAACAACGCGTGGATGATGCCGGAGTGTTCGCCGAGCCGCGCGTGTTTCTTCACCGGCCGCTAGCCCAGGCCTGGTTTGCCTCCACTAGGCAGGAAAGTAGCTGATCGAACTCTTTGGCATTTTCTTTCGTCGCCACGATATAATTCCAAGGCTGTTCATTGTAGGAAGACGCCGCCCAGCGCGCCGCCTCAAACAAAGAACAAAGATCCGCCTCCGCCACCGGACGATCTTCAAAACCATAAGGACTCCACCGGTCGGCCAGCGCATGCTGGATGGGAAAATCAGTCGCGGCTTTTTTTAGGTTCACAATATTCATAATGGTTGGTTTGAATCACGCCTCCGCAAACTTGGCAAAGACATCGTCGCATTGCTCGGCTAGTTCAAAATCTTTCTCCGTCAGACCGCCGGCATCATGCGTCGTGTTGGTCAACGTCACCTGGTCGAAGCGGACATCAATGTCCGGATGGTGCTGCAATTTTTCCGCGCGTTTGGCGATGCGCCGCACAAAGGCAATGCCCAACAGGAACGTTTCAAACTTGTAGGTGCGCGTGAGGTTTTTAGCCTGATGCGTCCACTCCGGAATGTTTTTCAATTCGGCGACGACTTCTTGACGGGTCATGGTAGGCATAATTTCAGTTATTGTTTTCTTCCTGAGCCGCTCAACTTGCCGCCGCCCGAAAGTTTGTTGACGGTAGCCCAAGCGCGGGCTTCCGCATTTTTGGTGCTCACACCCTTTTTCTCGTAACCGGCTTCGATATGCTCCGCCTGACGTTTCTGTTTGTCAGTATAACTGGATTTATCACCTTGCGGCATGGCGGGTTCTTTCTTGGATTCGATCGATCTCTTTTGTTTCAGTCCTTCACCGCAAAGCCGACTTTGAGAGTCACCTGCCAGTGATGGACTTTTCCTTTTGTAATATTGCCCCGCGTTTCCATCACCTGAAACCAGCACAGGTTCTTGATGGTTTTATCCGCCCGCTTGATGGCCTTTTCAACCGCGTCCTCAATGGAGGTGGTCGAGGTTCCGGTCAATTCAATAAGTTTATAAATGGGATCTTTCATGTTTGGTTTTTCCGGCGATGTGGTGTCTGCTTAATTGCCGTCGCCCTTGCTTTCGCAAGTCGTCTTATTTTGTTGGTCAATGAGATTAGTGTCCTAAGTTGATTAAAGTTAAGGCCGACTCCCATTTTGTGCCATGGGGTGTAACCCTACCGTGAAGAAATCCATTAGAAATAAGCGCGCAAATGGCATTGGCATTCTTGCCGCGCGTAAAACGCAACGCAGCGGTTCCAGTTTTAAAACTTAACCGTTCGCCGCTGGTGATGTCAGGGTTTTACCCCATGGACGTCACCGGGCTGCGCGCGTAAGGTCACCTTGGCAAAAACAAAATAAAATAATGAAAACCAAAATCACAATCTTGACCATTCTTTGCAGCGCCTCACTTTGGGCTTGGTCTCAAACCCATCCTGGCGGCGGTGCTTCGGCCAGCCCGGGCAACGCCCCAGGTAATCCACCCGCGAATGCACCCGGCAATCCGCCAGCCGGTGCGCCAAGCAACCCACCGAACAACGGTTTCCAAAATAACCCGAGCGTCCCGCCAAACAACGGCTACAAAAACAACCCGGTCGTTCCGCCAAACAATGGCTACAACAACTACAACAATAATCCCGCCACGAGCAACAACACATGGCATGGCACAGGGAATTTCACCAACAACGGCGCGTGGCATGGTTCGGGCGATTTCAACACCAACGGTCCATGGCACGGCTCCGGGGATTTTAATCATGGCGGGAACTTCGGCGTGGTGACCAACCGTTAAGCCGCCCGCATGATCTTGGCGTTTTTGATGCGGCGTTTGTGTTTCATTTGCCAATCCGGCTCTTTTGGCGTTATATTTTTCATTGAACAAGATTGCCAGCACACTGTCTCTTAATCTCGCAGGCAATCAAACAAACACCAGAACATCAGCCTATGAAAAAATTAAAAATCACCATCGCCCTACTTGCCGGCCTTGCGCTGACCGGCGCGGCCTCCACCGCGTTTGCGGACGACAGCAAAGAAGTCACCGTCACCGGCAACATGGTTTGCGGTAAGTGCACGCTGCATGAAACCGCCAGTTGCCAGAACGTCGTCCAAGTCGAAAAGGACGGCAAGACCGTCAATTATTACCTGACCAAAAATGAAACCAGCGACGCCTTGCACGAAGATGTTTGCCACGGCGACACGGAAAAAGTCACCGCCACCGGCACGCTCGTGGAAAAAGACGGCAAAGAAATTCTGACGGCAACCAAGCTGGAAAAGACCAAGTAAACTTCCGGTAAAATTATTCTCCGCTCAACCGCCGTCGGAATTTATTTCTGGCGGCGGTTGAATGTTACGCAGTCCGCATACTTCACGCCGCTCCCGCCGAAGATGTCCAACGCGGAGCCGATGGTCAGATCTACTTTCCCCTGCCCTAACTTCGTGACGGCCTCCAAATCCGCGAGCGAGTTCGCGCCACCGGCGTAAGTCATGGGAATCGGCGACCACGCGCCGAGTTTCGCGACGAGTTCGCCGTCAATGCCGCGACACAAACCTTCCACGTCCACGGCGTGGATCAAAAACTCATCGCAGTAAGTGGAAAACTTTTTCAGCGTCTCCGCGTTCACGACGAGTTCGGTGAATTTCTGCCAGCGGTCGGTGACGACGAAATAGTCTTCGTCGCGCTTGCGGCAGCTCAAATCGAGCACGAGTTTTTCTTTGCCGATGGCTTGGACGAGTTCGTCGAGCCGCGCCCAATCCACGCGACCTTCGCGGAAGACCCAGCTCGTGACGATGACGTGCGACGCGCCCGCGTCCAGCCAGCCGCGCGCGTTTTCCGTATTGATGCCGCCGCCGATTTGCAGTCCGCCGGGAAAAGCTTTCAACGCCGCGCGTGCTTCGGTTTCATTGCCTGCGCCGAGCATGATGACGTGACCGCCGCGCAAAGCATCGCGCCGGTAAAGTTCCGCAAACCACGCAGCGGACTGCTCGGAGACAAAGTTGGTGCGCGCGCCAGCATCGCTGAGCGTGCCGCCGACGATTTGCTTTACTTTACCTTCATGCAGGTCAATGCACGGACGAAACATATTGTCAGCGTAAAGTTGCCGCGCCGAAGTTCAAAGGGGAAAGTGCGCAAGCTGACACCAATAAATCGCAAGCGCAGGAAAGCGCGGAAATTTATTTCTGCCAACCTCACGGCATGAAAAGAAATGTCCGGTGCGGATTTACCTTGATTGAACTTCTGGTCGTCGTCGCCATCATCGCAATTTTGGCGGCGATGCTTTTGCCCGCGCTGGCCAAGGCGAAAGAAAAGGCCAGCCGCACCGTTTGTCTCGGCAATCTCAAGCAATGGGGACTTGCGCTTGATATGTATTTGGATGACAACAATCAGATTTTTCCTGATTTCAGCATCGCCAACAACACGCCCGGAGCCCGCAGCGGTTATGATCAGGACAATCTTCTTTGGACTGACCTCGCCGGTTTTGCCGCCGCCGGCTACGGAAATAGCGCCTGGTTTAACGTCCTGCCGGCGTATGTCTCGCAAAATGCCCTTTGGCAATACGCCGCCAACCCCACCAACTTCGTGAATGGCCAAAGCATTTTCAATTGCCCCGCCGCGCGTTTCCTGCCCGCCGATAATGTGGATCCGCTGAATCGGGTGGCGTTCAGTTACGGGATAAATTTCAAAGGCACCAACGGCGCGACGCCCGCCGGTTCTCCCTTCAAGGCCACCATGGTGTTGCATTCCTCGGCCTTTGTCTTTTTTTCCGATGTCCGCGCCAACTCCGGCGAGAAACCGTTTTACGGCGCGAACCCGCTCAACGATCTCGGTGCCGCCCGCGGCTCGCTCAACCATCTCTCCGCGCGCCACGCCGCCGGCGCCAACCTGACATTCCTCGACGGCCACTCCGCTTATTTCAAATACACCTATCTGGCCTACGCGAAGGGCACCAAGATTGGCGATCCTGGCAACCCGGACATCAATTGGGCTTACGACGGCACGCCTTCGCAATAATTATCACCCGATCCATCTGTCGATGGTAAATTGTGAAACATAAAAGTTTGACGGCGGGCGCGCAGCGGGGAAACTTAACGCGTTCCGGTTGTGATCAAATCGTTCCTCAAAAATCGCCAATGGCTGCTGTCCCTCATTTTGATGGTCAGTTTCTTTTTATCCGCCGGGGCAAAACCTGCCGCCGTCATCGCCAATAAAACTTTCGCTCTCGCCAATCGCCCCGCCATCGGCGCGTTTCTCAATGGCGTCATGCCCGAAGTCGCGCCCGCCATTTCCGGCAACTGGTCGGCGGTCGTCGCGTTCACGAATCTTTTTTTCACGAACAGCGTCGGCCTCACGCACGTTCCCGATTCCAATCAACTCTGCGTGTGGGAACGCGAAGGCCGCGTGTGGACGTTTGATAATGCTTCCGGTGTCACCGAGAAGAAACTCGTTCTCGACATCCACGATCAATGTCAGGGCTGGGACGATTCCGGTTTGCTCGGCGTGGCGTTTCATCCCGGCTTCGCGACGAACCATTTCATGTTCGTCTATTATACTTGGGTGAAACCCGGCACGGTCGCCGGCTCGCCGACGTCACGGCCCGTTCCCAATTTGCCCGACACCTATCACGACCGCCTTGAACGCTACACGCTCGATGCGAACGGCGTCGCGATTCTCGATTCCGTAAAAATCTTCGTGGACCTCACGAATCAAACCGTCTGGCATCACGGCGGCGGCATGTTCTTTCATCCAACGAATGGTTTTCTGTATTGGACGGACGGTGATAATTCCGTGGGCGACAACGACCAGATCATCAACAAGAGTCTTTACTCCGGCGTCTTCCGCATTGATGTGGATTGTCGCGGTGGCGACGTGAGCCACGCACCGCCGCGCCAGCCGACGGGCGGCTTCACGGCAAATTATTTCGTCCCGAACGATAATCCCTTCGTCGGTCAATCCAATGTGCTGGAGGAATTCTTTTGTCTCGGCTTGCGCAGTCCGCATCGCATGACGATTGATCCGCCGAGCGGAAAGATTTTCATCGGCGACGTCGGCGAAAGTTCGCGCGAAGAAATTGACGTCATCAATCCCGGCGAGTCCGCGCTGAACTTTCAGTGGAACCGCTGCGAAGGCAATCTCGGCAAGCTGACCGCGCCTTACCTCGGCATCAGTCGCGGGCCGTTGCTCGATTATCCGCACACCGATGGTCGCGCCGTCATCGGCGGCTACGTTTATCGCGGACAGGAATTCGCCCACGATCTTGGCGGCAAATATATTTTCGGCGACAACGTCATGCGCACCGTTTGGGCGCTCGACGAGACCGCGACGCCCGTCAAAAAAACTCTCCTCTGCGTCATGCCGCGCGGCAACGGCCCGAACGCCGGCACGGATTACAACGGCCTTTCTTCTTTCGGCACGGATGCGAATGGCGAACTTTACTTCTGCCAGATGAGCAGCATCGGTGGGAAGATTTACAAGCTGCAACGCGGCGGCCCGCCACCACCGACCAAAGTTTTGCCAAAATTGATTTCGCAAACCGGTTTGTTCTCCGACCTCACGAATCTCGTGCCGGCGAATTATCTGATTCCCTACGCGCCCAACTCGCCGTTGTGGTCGGATGGCGCTATCAAGTCACGCTGGTTCACGATTCCGACGAACACCGTCATCAACTTTTCCGCAAATGGCGAATGGACCTTCCCCGCCGGCTCCGTGTTCGTGAAAAACTTCGACTTGCCCGTGGACGACACGAATCCGCAAATCCTCCGCCGCCTCGAAACGCGCATCATGGTGCGCGACACGAACAACTACGTTTACGGTGCGAGCTACAAATGGCGCGCGGACAACAGCGATGCCGACCTCGTCACCAGCGGCCTCACCGAGCCGATTGAGATTAAGACCGCCACCGGCACGCGCACGCAGAACTGGTTTTATCCCGGCCGCCAGGATTGTTTGACCTGCCACACGATTGCTTCCGGCGGCGTGCTCGGCCTCAAGACGCGCCAGCTCAATGGCAACTACACCTATCCGAACGGCGTCACGGCGAATCAACTCCACACGCTCGGCCATCTCGGACTGTTCGACGCCGCGTTCGACGACCGCAAAATCTTCCGCTATCCCAAACTCGTCAACATCACGAACGCCAGCGCCGCTCTCCAGCTCCGCGTCCGCTCCTACCTCGACGCCAATTGCTCCATGTGCCATCGCCCCGGCGGTGCTGGAGCGTTCTTTGATGCGCGCTTCGAGACGCCGCTCAAGAAACAAAATCTCATCAACGGCGCGGTCGCCAATCAACTCGGCATTGCCGGCGCGAAAGTCATTGTTCCCGGCGACACGAATAAATCCATTCTGTTCTATCGCGTCAGTCGCGTGGGCGAAAACCAGATGCCGCCGCTCGGCAAGAATGTCGTGGACGACAAAGCCGTTGCCGTCATCGCCAAATGGATTGCCACCCTGCACGCCAACGCGCCCACCTTGCCCAAAGGCTGGAGCGATGCGGACATCGGCAACGTCGGTGTAAGCGGCGACGCCAGTTTTGTCAACGACGGCTACAACCTCCTCGCCTCCGGCAGCGACATCTGGGAGAACGCCGACGCCTTTCATTTTGCCAGCCACCCGATGAGCGGCGATGGCAGCATCATCGCGCACGTGGTGTCCGTGCAATACACCGACCCGTGGGCGAAAGCCGGCGTGATGCTGCGCGAGAATGATGCCGCCGGGGCGAAATATGTTTTCCTCGGCGTCACCGGCCAGGGCGGTTCCGTGTTGCAATCCCGCGCCACCACCGATGGCGCGAGCGCGAGCGCCGACGGCCCCGAAGCGAAACTCCCGCACTGGCTCAAGCTCATCCGCAACGGCCATCTCTTCAGTGGTTACGTTTCCGCCGATGGCACGAACTGGATCACCGCCGGCAGCGTGACCAATGTGCTGAACAAAAATCTTTCCATCGGCCTCGCGCTCACCGCGCACAACAACGCCGTGCTGAACTCCACGTTGTTCGACCACGTCACGGTGAAGCCGTGATGGCTCGCCACCGCTGGGCACAGATGAAACATAGATTTTGGAAAAGACGGTCCGTTGGTCTTTGGTAAATCACGTTGCCGATACCAAAGCGCGTCCTGACCAAGCTCCAGAGGGCTGGAGCACTCCCAGACGCTCTGCGTTTTCGCCACCCTCGATCCGCGCGTCAGCGTCTTGGAGTGCGGTAGCCCTCTACCGCTTTTCGCAATTGCCCGCGTAAAGTTGCGGCGGAAATTTTTCGCCACCGATAGGCACAGATGAAACATAGATTTTGGAAAAGACGGTCCGTTGGTCTTTGGTAAATCACGTTGCCGATACCAGAGCGCGTCCTGACCAAGCTCCAGAGGGCTGGAGCACTCCCAGACGCTCTGCGTTTTCGCCATCCTCGATCCGCGCGTCAGCGTCTTGGAGTGCGGTAGCCCTCTACCGCTTTTCGCAATTGCCCGCGTAAAGTTGCGGCGGAAATTTTTCGCCACAGATAGGCACAGATGAAACACGGATAAGGCGGGAATGATTTGCGCGCGTGACCGCATGACTGGCGGGCAACCTTTCTTCCCCCCTCGCCTCCCCCAAAGGAGGAAAGGGCCGGGGTGAGGAGGTCAAACCGGATTATCTTTTAGCTCCCCGCTTCCTTACCCACGCCATATTTGGACGGGGAGAGGGAATCGCCATCGCCGCCATGATGAAACTTTGCCAAGTCATCATCACGCGCTTAAACCCCATCGCTTGCCCCCGCCGTGGCCTGACCTTAAAACCTCGTCCGCCGACTTCCACCCGCAATATCCAGACTTAATCACGACCTTTTTAGGCTTTCGCACAACGTTTTAATGGCTCATTTTCTAATTTAGAAACCTATTTGCATCGTTCCATAAATAGGCAACGTCATTATTTTGTCTCTATTTTTGTTTTAGAGATGTTTTTGTTTCGTATCCATGCTAGGAAGTTTCAGGATTATATTTCATTTTCTGGTTTTGAAACCTATTTACCTCGTAGCCTGACGTTGTTTCCTCGCATCTTTGTTGCTATTTCACTTTTTGAATCATTTTAATCTCGTCGCCATGCTTTTGATTGACAACTTTTTGGCTCTATTTTATATTTTGAAACATAATTGTTCGACGCCATGACGTGTTTTCTTTGCTTTATCACCATAAAACCGTGTTTTATGGCTTAAACGGTAACCGGCACGGTCATTTTCCTCGGTGCCAAGACGAAGACATCACTTATGCAAGCTCACAAACTCGATTTCCGGAATAAAAATCATCTCGAACAGATTACGATGGGCGAGCGCCTCGTCACCGCCGCCGATTCTATGCCCACGGAACACAAGCAGAAGGTCACGCGGCTCGAGGATTTGCGCGCGCACACCGCCGCCGCCCGCGCGAGTCATCTGCGCATCGCCACGTTGCGCGCGGAATTGAAGTCGGAGATAACCCACCGCAACACGCACCTCGCTAATTTGCGCACGGCGGCCACCGGCACAGCGCAAGGAATTTCCCTCGTCACGAAGTATGATCCCGCCGCGATGCAAGCGGCCGGTTTGGAACTCGCCAAGCAGACGCGCACCCCCGTCGGCCTGCCCGACGCCCCGACGAATCTTCGCGCAGTCCCCACGGATAACGAGGGCGAGGCGCAACTCCGCTGGCAACGCACCCTGCGCCGTTGCGCGTTTGAGATTCAGTGGCACACCGACCCGCCGGCCGCCGACCATTGGCAGCACGAAGACACCAGCTTCCCGCAAAAGTGTCTGGTGAAAGGCTTGGTCAGCGGCGCGAAATACTGGTTCCGCGTCCGCGCCACCAACGCCCACGGCGCCAGCGCGTGGAGCCAACTGGCGAGTGTGCGGGTGAAGTGAAATTTACTGACGGGAATAATCTTTGACAGCAATTCGCCCGTCCGCTTTCATTGAACCATGGTTAATAAAGGCCGAAGTGAAATCATCTGTGCACTGGGTCGTGCACGCACTACGGTCGAATACATAGTTAGGCCACATTACGCCTTATGAGTTACCAATGTCCAAAATGCAGTGGAGTGATTTACAACCGACGCCTCAAGACGTGTGGTTATTGTGGCGCAGAGTTGCCGCCGGAGTTACTGTTTAGTGCGGCAGAGCTTGAGGATTTGGATAAAAAAGAGACGGCGGTAGTAGCAGAGCGTCAGGCCAGACTTGCGGCGGACGAGAAAGAGCGGAAGATTGCAGCGCGACAGAGAGATTATGTCGGTGGAGATTCAGGAGGGCTTTTGTAAATGACCATGTGGCCTAACCAGTCGCCGGAGCCAACCGCCGTTGGCGTGGTTCGTTGTTCCCGCATCCTGCCTCGACAATTCGCCGCAATTTTCTAAATTGTCCCGAATGTCGTTCAAACCTTTGGTCATCGCCGGACGCACGTTCGGTTCGCGCCTGATTCTCGGCACGGGAAAATTTCCGTCGCCGGAAGCCATGCGCGATGCGCTCGCCGCCAGCGGCACGGAAATGGTCACCGTCGCGTTGCGCCGCGCGGATTTGTCGGGCAAAAAAGATCCGTTCGCGAACATCCTCGAATTCATTGACCCGAAAAAATATCTACTCCTGCCCAACACCAGCGGCGCGATGAACGCCGAAGAAGCCGTCCGCCTCGCGCGCCTCGCCGTCGCCGCCGGTCTGCCGAAATGGGTGAAGCTCGAAATCCATCCTGACCCGCGCTATCTGCTGCCGGACCCGATTGAGACGTTCAAGGCGGCGGAGATTCTCGTGAAGGAAGGTTTCACCGTGCTGCCCTACATCAACGCCGATCCCGTGCTGGCGAAACGGTTGCAGGAAGTCGGTTGCGCGACGGTGATGCCGCTCGGTTCGCCCATCGGCTCGAATCGCGGCATCCAGACGCGCGACCAGATCAGAATCATTATTGAGCAAGCCACGGTGCCGGTGGTGGTGGATGCCGGCATCGGTGCGCCGAGCCACGCGGCGGAGGCGATGGAACTCGGCGCGGACGCTGTGCTGGTGAACACCGCCATCGCCGTGGCGAATGATCCGAACCGCATGGGCATCGCGTTCAAACACGCGGTGGAAGCCGGGCGCGCGGCCTTTGAAATCGGCCTCGGCGCGCAAAGTGAAACGGCGAGCGCGACAAGTCCGTTGACGGCGTTTCTGAATTAAAGAGTGACGCTGTCATTGTTTTTTGAGCATGGTGCACAGAGATTAAAATAAAACGCGGGTTCGGCGGCGGAAATCATAGGATAAGCTTGCCTCACCAAAAGACATTTGCGATATATTCACATCGAATCACGTCGTCCATCTTTAATTCCGAAATCACAAACCGCGTGGATATTGCTCGCCCTGGCCGTAGTGGGGCTGGCCCTGATTTTCAAACTCGGAAACCTGCCGCTGCTCCAGCCCGATGAGGGCCGGAACACCGAGGTCGCCCGCGAAATGAAGGAATCCGGCGCGTGGCTAACCCCCACCTACGACGGTATCACCTACCTCGACAAACCGGCATTTTTTTTCAAGACCGTCGCGCTCTCGCTCGCCGCGTTTGGCAACAATGAAACTGCCGCGCGCCTGCCCTCGACGTTGTTTGGTCTGGCCTTGCTGGCAATAACCTTTGCCTTTTGTCGTCACGTGTTTGACGCACGCTGTGGCGTCATGGCGGTCACTATCATCGCGACCATGCCGCTCTACATCGTGTTCTCGCGCACGGTCATCTTCGACATGACGCTGGCGTTCTTCGTGACGGCGGCAATTTTCGCCGGTTATCTCGCTGAAGAAAGTGATGGGAAATCCCGGCGGAACTGGTATCTGCTCGGCGCGCTGGCGGCGGGTCTGGCGACGCTCGTGAAAGGACCCGTGGGCTTTCTGCTTCCTGGTCTGGTGCTGTTCGTGATTCATCGCGTGGAAGGTCGCGTCGGTGTGTGGCAACGATTTTTCGCCCCGCTGAACCTGCTGATTTTCTTCGGCGTGACGCTGCCGTGGTTCATCGGGCTTTCGCTGCAACACCCCGACTTTCCCCACTACGGCCTGATCGAAGAATCCTTCCACCGGTTCACGACCACGACGTTTCATCGCACGCAGCCGTTTTATTTCTACGCGCTGATTATTCTCGGCCTGTTTTTGCCGTGGAGCTTTATTTTGCCCGAGGCGGGCGTGGCGGCGTGGAAAAATAAAAAAATCATGACATCCGCCGACCGGTTGTGCGTCGTCTGGGCGGTGGTGGTCGTGATTTTTTTCTCGCTCTCAAAATCAAAACTGCCCGGCTACATTTTGACCGTGACCGTGGCCAGCGGCATTCTCCTCGCGCGGCTTTTTCAGACGGCGATGGCGAACCCGAACGGGAAAGCCGCGAGGATTATTTTTCGTTCGGCGATTACGTTTACAATTTTGTGCCTGCTGGTGATGACGACGGCGATAGTCCTGGCACCGCGCATGGGTTCGCTCGCCAAGCCGCTGGGGCTTCCGCAGGCGACGGCCGAAGATTTGGGCCATCACTTTTTTATCCCGATTATTTTGCTGGCAGGGTTTGCGGCACTGGGGTTGCTAGCGCGGTCGCGCCGCGACGCCGGACTTTGCTTTGTAATTTTTGCCGTGTTTCCACCGCTGCTATTCGGGCTAAATCTTAATGCGATTGAAACGGTCTTTAATTATAAGTCCGCGCGACCGTTGGCCCAAAAAATTCAAGCGCTGCCGCCGGAAACCAAGCTGGCTTTTCTCGAATGTTTTCCGAACGGCCTGCCGTTTTACCTGAACCGCACCGCTACCCTTTTCACCAAGGACGGCCGGGAGCTGACCAGTTCGAGTAATTATATCTTGTATCGCTTGAAGAACGACCCGGCCTGGCCGGCCAACCTCGTGGCCGTCACAAATTTTGACCATTGGATTGCGGCGCGCTCCAACCAGGTTTATCTGGTCGCGCGCGAAAAAGACCGACCTAAATTGGAAGCCATCCAAGGCGTTCAGCCGGCCGACATCCAACCATTCACGCCGCAGTATCTCGGCGTGCTCCTGAAAGTGCCATAACCGTGTGCGGCATCTGTGGCATCGTCAGCATCGCGGGTGAACGCCAGCCGGAATCGGTTCGGCGGCGCGTCAATGCGATGTTGCAGGCGCTGTCGCACCGCGGCCCCGATGACGTCGGCTCGAACACTTCCGAAGCCGCCGTGCTCGGCGCGACGCGCCTCGCCATCCGCGGCGGTGATGACGGCAAGCAACCGATGATTGACGCCGCCAGCGGCGTAGTCGCGGTCTGCAACGGTGAAATTGACAACCATCAGGAACTGCGCCGCTGGCTGGCCGAACGAGGCCGACCGGTGCAACAAGCCACCGACGTGGCGGTGATTCCCGGATTGTATCTGGGACTCGGCGAGGCGTTCGCGGAAAAACTGGTCGGGGCATTTGCCATCGCCGTTTGGGATCCGCGGGATAAGCGACTGACGCTGGTGCGTGATCGCGCGGGCGAGCGTCCGTTGTTTTTCACGCAGACCGGCGGCAACGTGATTTTCGCGACCGAACTCGGGAGCCTCGTTTCCGAATGCAAGCTACCGGTCAAATTCGACCAGACCGCCCTGCAACGCTACCTGCAATTTGGGCTGTTCATCTCACCGTCCTCGCCCTTTGCGAACGTTGAAAAAGTTCCGCCCGGCGGCATCGTGCAGATTGAAGCGCACGGCGTCCGGCGCTCAACCTACTGGCGTTGGAAAAATGTCGAGACGCCCAAGCAAAAACCGTCGCTGGAAACCTTCGATAAAATATTTCGTGAAGCCGTCCGGCGGCAAAGCGATGTGGACGTAGACTTCGGATTGTTCTTGAGCGGCGGACTGGATTCGTCGCTGGTCTCCGCCGTCACCCGGTCACTGCATCCGGCGCGCTCGCTGAAAGCCTACACGCTGCGGTTCAAAGTCGAGTCGTTCAACGAAGGTGATATTGCAGAAACCGTCGTAAAATCGTTGAAACTGGAACCGGTGACCGTCTGGGTGGAACCGGAAGACTTGCCGGAAGCCCTGAAATTGTTGATTAAAACCAGCGGCGAACCGCTGGCCGATCCGGCGTGGCTGCCCACCGCGCTGCTCGCGCGGCGCGCGGCGGAAGACGTGCCGCTGGCGCTTGTCGGAGAAGGCGCGGATGAATTGTTCGGCGGCTACCCAACGTATATTGGTGCGGGCATAGCCGAAAAATTTGCCAGCCTGCCAGCGTGGCTACGCGCCAGCATCCGGCGCACGGTCGAGTCGCTTCCAGTCAGCGACAAAAAAATGACCATTTCATTTTTGCTCAAACGGTTCGTGCTGGGCGCGGAGTTGGACGGCATGACGCGGCATGAATTGTGGATGTCCAACATTCCGCCCCCAATTCTGTCGCGGTTAGGCATTCCGCTGGCGGCGGCGCGCGTTGGCAACCACAAGGACGGACTGCTTCTGGACCACGTCCAGCGCTGGGATCTCGAAAGCCTGCTCGCGGAAGGGTTGTTGACGAAAGCCGACCGCGCGAGCATGAGTTCCGCGCTGGAACTGCGCACGCCGTTTTTGGACGAATCGGTCATGGCCTTTGCCGCAAGTTTGCCGGCGGCAGACCGCGTGCACAATTTTTCCACAAAGATTTTCCTGAAAGATTACGCGTTGCGTTATCTGCCAAAATCCATTGTGCATCGGCGCAAGCGCGGATTATCCGTGCCGATCGGCCGCTGGTTGCGCGGGCCGCTGCGCGACTGGGCGGCGACGTTGCTGGGCAACCCGCGGCTGGAACAAGTCGGCGTCCGCCCGGCGGCGGCCCTCGAATTATTTTCCGAACACTGCCAGTTAAAAGCCGATCATGCCCGCGCATTGTGGACGCTGATTGTGTTAAGCGAATGGCTTGACTGGGCGGCGAAGGAAACCAGCCCTGGCGCGGACACATAAATGGACAGCCGGGTTAACAACTTGATAACAGATGAAATGCAGATAAATTTAGCAAAATGTTTTGTTTTCATCTGTATTCAATCCGTGTTTCATCTGTGGCTAAAACAAAATGAGTGCAAATAAATTATCCGCCTCGCGCGTCCGGCAGATTTTGGTCGCCGCGCAAAAGACCCGCGTGTTGGTCGTCGGCGACGTGATGCTCGACCAGTTCATCTGGGGCGGCGTGTCGCGCATTTCGCCGGAAGCGCCGGTGCCGGTGGTGGATTTTTCGCGAGAGAGCTTTATGCCCGGCGGTGCGGCGAACGTCGCGCGCAATCTGGTTTCGCTCGCCACGCCGGCGGAACTTTTTGGCACGATTGGCAATGACGACGCCGCGCGAAAATTGTTAAAACTTTTAGGCAAACAAAGCATCGGCTGCGGCGGTCTGGTGAAATCTTCCGCGCGGCACACGAGCATCAAAACGCGCATCGTCGCGCACCAGCAGCAAGTCGTGCGCGTGGATCGCGAGACGCGCGGCGCGCTAGACGCCAAGACGAACGCCGGTTTGATTGCGGAGTTCAAAAAGAAAATCGCCAAGGCGGACGCGGTCATCGTCGGTGATTATGGCAAAGGCGTGGTGACACAGCCGTTGCTCAACGAAATCAAATCGCTGTGCCACGCGCGCGGCGTGTGGTTGAGCCTCGACCCGAAACCGGTGCATCATCTGAACTTGAGCAGCCTTTCGCTCATCACCCCAAACCGCAAAGAGGCATTTGAACTCGCAGATTTTCTGGATGAAACGAAGAACGCGAATCCGTTGGCGGACAAAAATTTGATGTTAGTCGCGGAACGTTTGTTGAAAGAATTGAATCCGGCGTTGCTGCTCATCACGCTCGGCGAACTCGGCATGTTGCTGTGCCAGCGCGGGCAGAAGCCGTTTCACATCCCAACGGTCGCGCAGGAAGTGTTTGATGTTTCCGGCGCGGGCGACACGGTGATCGCGAGTTTCACTTTGGCGATTGCCGCCGGAGCTTCGCCGATTGAGGCAGCGATTCTTTCCAATCACGCAGCGGGAATTGTCGTCGGCAAAGTCGGCACGGCGGTGACCACGCCAGAGGAATTGGTGGCAAGTTTCAGCAAATGAATTCCAAAGTCACCGTTGCTGAAATTTGCGCGATGAAAAGTCGCGGGGGGAAAATCGCGGCGCTCACGGCGTATGATTTTCCGATGGCGAAACTGCTCGACGAGGCGGGCGTGCCGCTGCTACTGGTCGGCGATTCGCTTGGCATGGTGGTGTTGGGTTACCCCGATACAACGCATGTCACGATGGCCGAAATGGAGCATCACGTCCGCGCTGCCGCGCGCGCCAAAACCAACGCTCTGCTGGGCGGAGATTTGCCGTTCAAAAGTTACGAGACGGTTTCCGACGCGGTGGTGAACGCAAAAAAACTGGTCGCGGCTGGCGCGGAATTTGTGAAGGCGGAAGGCGGCGCGGAAATTTTGCCGCAAGTGCAGGCCATCATTGCGGCGGGAATTCCGTTTTGCGGACATCTGGGAATGTTGCCCCAGCACGTCTTGGAAGAAGGCGGTTACAAAATCAAGGGCAAGCAGGAAGCCGAGCATCATAAATTAATCAATGATGCCAAGGCTTTGAGCGATGCGGGCGCATTTGCGATTGTGCTGGAACTGGTGACGCCGCCGGTGGCGAAGGAGATTTCAGAAACGATTTCCGCGCCGACCATCGGCATCGGGAGCGGGCCGGATTGTGACGGACAGATTTTGGTGACACATGATCTGACGGGAAGTTTTCCATGGTTCACACCGCGTTTTGTGAAACCGAAAGCAAACTGCGCGGCGGAAATCAAATCGGCGGTGGCGGTATGGAAAGCTGAAATGGGAGCGAGATGAAACTGGTGTTCGCAATTTTGTTTCTGGCATTCGCGGCAGCCGGCTGCACGACGAAATCAAAATCGCGGATGCAGGCGCAGAACGCTTATCTAGCGGGGCAGAATTCGGCGTTGCGGCAGCAGCTCGCGCAATACAACGGTGTGACCATCATCGGTGCGGTGCAGAATCCGCAAGTGCCTTGGATCGCCGGACTGACGCTGGCGCAGGCCATCGCCACGGCCAACTACACGGGCGCAGAACCGCCAAAGGCGATCATCATCACGCGGCAAGGCGAGAGCGCGGCGATGGACGTGAGCGATCTGGCCAACGGCACGGACGTGCCGCTGGAGGCCGGCGACGTGATTGAATTGCGCTGATTTTTTCCCGCGCAAATTTCCTTCAAAAAGTTTTTTGGGAAATCTTTAGCTTGGACAGCCAATGTCCCACCCGCTCTGCGAAAGTGGTGTCGTAATTGAAATTAAATTATGACTACCAACGAACAAAACCAACGGCTGGATCAACAACTTGAACTGGGCTTCCATGGCGTGATGCAGCGCCGCATTTACGGTCGTCCGCGCGCCCGCGTGACGCGGGCACAATGGTGGTTCGCAAAAATGCGCGCGGCGGTCGCGAACGCGGTGAGCTGGCAGGAAGAAGCATCGTCACGCCCGGAACAAATCTGGATGCCGGGCGCAAACCGCGAAGTTAAGATTTGAATTGGCGGCAGGAAAAATTATTTTTCCCGCTTTATTTTCCGACGTAGCCAGCATTCACGAAGTCACGGATGACGGCGATTTCTTCCGTGCCGTGAATGGTGTGTTCCTTTGGAAACTCGTGCCACGCGACGTTTAATCCGGCGGCTTTTAACTGGCGGACTTGTTCCCGCACTTCGGCGAACGGCAGAATAGGATCGAAGTGGCCGTGCGTGATGAGCAGGCGTTGCGATTTGGCGACGGGCGTGAGATCGCGGATTAAATTCTCGATTTCAAAAACCCAGCCGCTGATGCCAACGATGCCGGCGAGCCGGTGCGGATAATGCAAACCGGTTTCCAGCGACATGAGGCAGCCTTGTGAAAATCCGCCGAGCGTGATTTGTTCGGCTGGAAAATTTTTCGCGCGCAAGTCGTCCAGCAGTTCAAACAATAATTTCCGGCTGCGATGGATGCCGGGGGCAATGTCGCCGGGATATTCAAACCACGAATAGCCGCCGTAATATTCGTCGGGCGCGTTGACGAGGAGATAGTTCATGTCCAGCAAACTGAGCGCGCCGGGTAGCCAGCGCCAGCCGTCTATCGAATCGCCCAGGCCGTGCAGGACGACAAAGAGGCGGCGGGAATCTTTTTCCGGCGCGGGAATGAATTCGCTGTGGAGCATCAACGATTGGGCGGCAGTCGTGCGCGCATGACGTAAATCAGCGCCTTGACGGTAAGCTCGATGAAGAGAAACGGCTTGGCGATGAAGTCGTTGCCGCCGGCCATGGTAGAGTTGGTGCGGTTCTCGAAGTCGTTGAGGCTAGTCACAAAAACCACGGGCGTTTTTTTGAGGTGCGGCATGGCGCGGAGCTTGGCGCACAGTTCGTAGCCGGTCATACCGGGCATGTCCACGTCGAGGAAGATAAGGTCGAAGTCATTTTCCTCGAGCAGCCGCAGGGCTTGTTCCGGCTCTTCGACGTTGACGGATTTGAGCTTGGCTTTTTCCAGCGCATAAACGACGGCGCGGCGCGAGATGGCCTCGTCATCCACGACGAGAATTTTTGAGGCGGTCAATTCCTGCCGCCCGGCCTGTGTGCCGCGCTCAAAGAGCAGTCCCAAAAAATCCACGGTGGCGGCGACGGTGCGGGTGGAGGAGGCGTTGATGTTTTTCGGCTTCTCGTAAATTTCTTTGAGCAGCGCCTCAAACGCGGAGGCCATGTGCGCGATCTGCACCATCCCGGCAAGCGCCGCGTTGCCGTTCAATGCGTGGACGCGGCGATACAAATCATAGACATGGCGCAGCCGGGTGAGTTCATTTTCCGATTTGATGAGTCCCTGCATGCCCATGCGCATCGCGTAAAGTGTGGAAGGCAGGCTGTCAATGAAGGTCTGCCGCAAGTCCGCCTGAAATTCGGCGTCTTTGTCCGAACTCAAGCTGCCGGACTTGCCGGCCGAGGGATCGGTGGCCGCCGGAGCCGACTGCGGAATCGCGCCGCTGTCGCCGATGGTGTGGCGGACCACATCAATGAAATCCTTTGGCGAGCAGTTGGATTTGGAGAGGCACTTGTTCGCGCCCGCCCGCCACGCTTCCTGAATGAGGTTGGTCAGGTAGGTGTTGGAAAATACAATGATGGGAACCTTGGTAAAATCCAGTTCTTTGCGGATTTCCCGGATGACATCCACGCCGGAAATGGTCGGCAACATCAGATCCAAAATTATCAAATCCGGCTGAAACGTGCGCATCACCTTCAGCCCCGACTCGCCGTCGCCCGCGACTTCGGCCTTGTAGCCTTCGACCGCCAGTTTGTTACGATAGACGTTGGCGACAATCTGGTCGTCCTCGATGATCAGGATTTTTTTCATGCGGGATTAAGGTTGGCAATAACGCGCGCGAGTTCCGGCTGCGCCTTCAAAAATTCCCGGACGCGCTCAAACTCGCTGGCGGCGGCGTCACAAATCGGCTCAACGCCCGGCAATGCGCCGGTCGCGCCGAGCTTTTCCAGTTCGCGCAAACGCGGAACGAGGTGCGTCATGCCCATCGTCGCGCTCGCGCCCGCGCAACTGTGCGCCACGCGACGCAAGGCGTCAGCCTTGCCATCGCGGATAGCCTCGCGCATCTGGACAAACTGTTTTTGCGTCTGCGTAAAATACATTTCCACGAGCTCAAGCAAATTGTCGAGGTTCCCGTCGGTCAAATCTCTCATCCGCGCCAAATCCACCGGTGGTTCCTCGGTATTATTGACGGCGGCAGGCTGACGCAGTGCGCCCGAATCGAGCGCGATTTTTCCGCCCCACTTCTCAACCATGTCGCGCACGTCTTTGGGACGGACCGGCTTCGCCAGATAATCATCCATGCCGGCGGCAATGCACTTTTCGCGGTCGCCCGCCATCGCGTGCGCGGTCATCGCGCAAATAATGATGCGCGACTGGAAATTTTTCTGCTCGCCGCCCATCTGCCGTTTGCGAATCTGCCGCGTCGCCTCCAATCCGTCCATCTCCGGCATCATCACATCCATGAAAACGAGGTCGAACGGATCGTGCTCGATGGCTTCCAGCGCCTCGCGGCCATTCGCCGCGACCATCGGCTGATAACCCAGTTGTTGCAACATGCGCACGGCGACTTTTTGATTGATCGCATTATCGTCCACAATCAAAACGCGCAGGGGCAGCCGCACCGCGAGCGAATCCTCGGCCTTGGCCGGCGCCGCCTGTCCCGTCGGAATGCGTGGACTTAACAGGGCGCGCTCCAAGATGGCACACAACTGCGCCGGGCGCACCGGCTTGTTGACCGTGTGGGCGAACATCACATGCGCGTCGTTCGCGCCGACGTCTTTTTTTCCGAGCGCGGTGAGAAACACCACCGGCATCATCGCCGCCGCCGGAAATTTTTGCAGTTCCGCCGCCACGACCGCGCTGTCCAGCCCCGGCAGCGTGGAATCCACCAGCGCCAAATCAAACGTCATGCCCTTGCGGAACAAGTCCTGCGCCTGCGACTGATTTTCCACCGCCTGCGGCTGCATCCCCCAGCGACGGCAGAGTTCAAACAGCAAATTCCTGACGGTGGCGTTGTCCTCCAAAATTAAAATTTTCAAGTCCGCCAGTTGCAACTGACGTTTCGCGTGCGGCGGCGGCGCGGAACCGTCCGGCACGGTCAGACCGACGGTGAAATGAAACGTCGAACCTTCGCCCGTGACGCTTTCCGCCCACATCCGTCCGCCCATCAACTCCACCAACTTACGACTGATGGCCAGACCCAGGCCCGTGCCGCCATATTTGCGCGCGGTGGAAACATCCGCCTGCGTGAACGGCCGGAACAGCCGCGCCAGCCGGTCCGGTGGAATGCCGATGCCCGTATCGCGCACCGTGAAATGCAATCGCAAGGCCGAAGGATTTTCCGCCTCCGCTGGCGACGGCAAAAGTTTTTCCACACCAATCGTGACGCTGCCGCGCTCGGTGAACTTCACCGCGTTGCCCACCAAATTCACCAGCACCTGCCGCAGCCGCAGCCCGTCGCCCTCGACCTGCGCGGGAATAACATCCATCGCCTCGTAAGCCAGCTCGAGTTTTTTTTCGTTCGCGCGCGGCGCGAGCAGATCCAGCGATTCCTCAATGCAACCGCGCAAATCAAACGTGCGCCGCTCCAGCTCCATCTTGACCGCCTCAATCTTGGAGAAATCCAAAATGTCATTGATGATGTTCAACAGCGCTTCGCTGCTGCTGTGAATCGTCTCCAGATAACTGCGCTGATCCGGCGTCAACGACGTCTCCATCAGCAAGCCCGTCATCGAAACCACGCCGTTCATCGGCGTGCGAATCTCGTGGCTCATCGTCGCAAGAAACTCCGACTTCGCCCGCGAGTTCGCCTCGGCTAGGCGGCAGGCATCCGTCAAGTCCATCTGCTTGCGCGTCAATTCCTCCAACCGTTTCTTGAGGTGCAGCGCGGACGCCAGCCGCGCCCGGAGCAACGCGTTTTCGACCGGCGGCTGGACGTATTCATTCAAGCCGAGATCAAACGCCCGCAACGTCGCCGAAGTATCGCCCGCCACGCCTAGGCCGATGGTGAAAACCGGTAGCGGCGGCGGATTGTGCTTGAACTGCCGCAACAAGTTCAGGCTGTCCGCCTCGTTGCCCTTCAAGTCCAGAAAAATAAAATCCGGCGGATGCGCCTGCGCATACTTGAGCGCGTCCGCATAATTATTCACCGCGCCGAGCGTGCTGCCGTCCAGCCGGGCGACCAGCAGGAGCGATTCCGCGAGTTTATGGTCCGAGCTGACCAGCAGCGCTTGGTATTTGTTTGGATTCATCCGGTCAATGGCCGCCGACAATGGTTTAGACGCCAAGCGATTTAACAGGTTTTCCCGCCGCCAGCCAGCCGAATTTTTCAAAGCGCGCAAAAATACGTCCATCGAAGCGCTGATTTTTTGGCGACTCACTGCCGAACCGAAAAATTTACCCGGCGAATTACTGCGCAATTTGTTTTCCCCGGTGAACGGTTTGGGTTATGCTGGGTCAAATTGTGTTCATGCCCATCACCATGTATCGAGTCAGAAATTTTTCCGTGGCGCTGCTGATCCCGGCCATCGCGCTGGCCATCTG
Organism: uncultured Verrucomicrobia subdivision 3 bacterium; assembly: GCA_903878805.1. Classification (GTDB taxonomy): domain Bacteria; phylum Verrucomicrobiota; class Verrucomicrobiia; order Limisphaerales; family UBA11358; genus UBA11358. The sequence goes on along the minus strand of CAIRJF010000012.1, from coordinate 46,352 downwards.
GGCGGGTTGCGAGACCGGCCATTCCACATCCCCCACCCTGCCCCCGCCGACGGCCACGGGTCTCAAGCCCGGCCCGAACGATGCCCGCATCGCGCACGTTGCGGCGCGTTTGCTGGAGGAATTCCATTACTCGCAGCAGCCACTCGACGAAGGGATTTCCGAAAAGTTTTTCGACGGCTACATTGATTCGCTCGACCCGCGCCATGAAAATTTTCTGCAGAGCGATCTGGCGGAGTTTGACATCTACCGCACCAACCTCGACAAGCTGACACTGGAGCATGGCACGGCGGACTTGACGCCGGCCTTCGCGGTTTATGACCGCTACGCCGAACGCATCCAGCAGCACGACGCGTATGTGATGGACTTGCTGAAGGAGGACAAATTCAAGTTCAACTCGGACGAAAAAATCATGCTCGACCGGCGGCACGCGCCGTTCCCGAAAGATTTGGCCGAGGCGGAAACGCTCTGGAAACAGCGGCTGCGCTACGAGTATTTGCAGGAAAAATTGTCGCGCGAAATCATCACGACGAATGACAGCTTCGTGGTCAAGCTGCCGGCGGCCGCGATCACGAACATTCCCGCCACGCTGGAACGGCATTACGAATGGAACCTGCGCATGACGACGAACTGGGACAGTGACGGCGTTTTGACGGCGTATTTGAACGGCCTTTGCCACGCCTACGATCCGCACTCGGATTATTTCAGCGCGCCCAAGGCGCAGGATTTTTCCATCGGCATGAATCTTTCGCTTTTCGGCATCGGCGCGCAATTGGGCGAGGATGACGGCTATTGCACCATCCGTTCGCTCGTGCCGGGCGGCCCGGCAGCGAAAAGCAAACAGGTTTTTGAAAATGACCGCATCATCGCCGTCGCGCAGGGCGACAAGCCGCCGGTGGACGTGGTGGACATGGATTTGGAAAAAGTCGTCCAGCAGATTCGCGGATCGAAAGGCACGGAGGTGCGCCTGACCATCAGCCCCGTCACCGATCGCAGCGCACGGAAAGTCGTCACCTTCATCCGCGACGAAATCAAGCTGGAAGATTCCGAAGCCAAGGCGAAGTTGATTGAATACCCGGACGGCAAACGCATCGGCATCATTGACCTGCCGTCATTTTACGCGACGGTCAACTTGGGCGGTGACGGCAACACCACTCCGAAGAGCACCACGGTGGATGTCGCCAAGCTGGTCAATCGGCTCAAGGCGGAAAAAGTTTCCGGCATCATTATTGACCTGCGCACGAATCCCGGCGGCTCGCTGGACGAGGCCATCAAATTCACCGGCCTGTTTATCAAGGACGGCCCGGTGGTGCAGGCGCGCAATCCCGACGGCTCGGTCCAGGCGAATTCCGATCCCGACCCCGCGCAACTTTACGACGGGCCACTCGTGGTGATGATCAACCATTTCAGCGCGTCCGCTGCGGAGATCGCCGCCGCCGCGTTGCAGGATTATGGCCGTGCGCTCATCGTCGGTGACGCCTCTACGCACGGCAAAGGCACGGTGCAAAACCTAAATCCGCTCAAGCCGTATATGCTCTCGACAGATCGCGGCGCGTCGAACGATCCCGGAACCATCAAGATTACCATCCGTAAATTCTACCGTGTCAGCGGCGCGTCCACCCAGCTCAAGGGCGTCGCGTCAGACATCGTTTTGCCGGACGTCATTGACTATTCCAAGGATGTCGGCGAGGCCGCGCTGGAAAATCCGCTGCCGTGGGACACGATTCAGCCCGCCAGCTATGAAAATTTCAACCTCGTGCAGCCTTACCTCGCTGCGCTCAAGGCGCAGTCGAATAACCGCCTCGCCACGAACCAGGATTTTCTTTACGTCAAGCAGGACATCGCGCAGTTCGTAAAAGCGCAGGCCGAGAGAACCGCGTCCCTGAACGAGCATGACGCGATAAAGGATCGCGAGCGCATTTTCCTCCAGAACCAGGCGCGCGATGCCGAACGCTCCGCGCGCAAGCCGGACGGCGTGAAGGTTTATGAAATCACCGTGAAAAATTCCGAGCTGCCGGGGCTGACGGAATTTAAACCAGCCAATGAAGACACCCTGGCCGAGTCGGCACAAACCAATCAATTGAATTTGAGCGTGACCAACTCGGCGGCCGCCGTGACATCCACGAATACCGTGACTGCCGCAAAAAAGAAATCGCCGCCGTTTGACCCGATGCTGGACGAAACCCAGAGTATTTTGCTGGATTACATTTCCCTGCTCGGCAAGAAACCTGCACTTACCATCGGCCAGTGACTTTATGAATGCGCTTGCCATTCTGGCGTTCACGCTGGCGTTGGCCGCTACCAGCCGCGCCGATGTGAATTACGACCTCGGCAAAAAACAGGCCAAGCGCGACGTAAGCCAGAGCGACGCGCAACAAGGCGTCACCCCGACGCAGCCGCAGACTCCCGCCGCACCGCCGACCGATCCCGCGCTGCTCACCACGCTCCAAAACATCGCCAACCTGCGCGCGGATTTGGACGTGCTCGCACAGGCGGCAGACGCGCAAGCCGGAGCCGACCAGCGCGCCTCGCTGATGACACATCTTTCTGCCGCCGCCACGGACAAAAAAGCTGCGATCGCGTCCATCCGCAAACTCGCCGGGCATCTGGTGAGCGCCGTCAGCGGAAAGAAAATTTTGACCGATCAAAATTCCCTGCTCGCACGCGACCTCCATGCGTTGTTCAACGGCGCGCACCTTTCCGCCGCGCAGCAACAGACCTTGCTCGACGGCGTGAAAAAAATTCTTGCCGACGCTGGCGCGTCGGCGGCTGACACGGACAACATCATCGGCGACCTGAAACAGATTGCCGCCGAGACCCAATAGCCATGCGTCCTGTCAAATGCCCGACCTGCCAGAAGTCCGGCGACTGGTTCGCGGAAAAATACGGGCCGTTCTGTTCGCACCGCTGCAAGCTGGTTGACCTCGGCAAATGGTTCAACGCCGCACACGCGATTTCCGAGCCGCTGAAGCCGGAACATTTTGAGAAATACGCCGACCTGCCGCCGGGCGCACACCTCGACCAACCGGAAGATTGAACTGCCGTGACGAAGTTGCGCGCGTCCGTTTTTTGTGATTTAATTCCGGCAGATTATATGCGTGCGTTTGAATCTTTTTTCAGCAGCGCTGTCCATCCATTCACTGATTAAAATAATTTTATGTTTTGGGATTACAAATACCTGTTGTTCGTGATGCTGCCCGGCCTGCTCATCGGCCTGTGGGCGCAGATGAAGTTGCATTCCGCCTTTGGCAAATACAGTCAGGTGCCGGTGGAATCCGGACTGACGGGCGCGCAGGCGGCGCGGCGTATTCTCGACAACGCCGGTCTCAATGACGTGCCGGTGGAAGAAGTGGAAGGCCAGTTGACCGACCATTACGACCCGACGAAACGCGCGCTGTTTTTGTCCTCGGAAAATTACAACGGCAATTCCATCGCCGCCGTCGGTGTGGCAGCACACGAGTCTGGTCACGCGCTGCAACATCAGGCCGCTTACGCGATGCTCAATTTGCGGATGGCGCTCGTGCCAATCACGCAGTTTGCCAGCACGATTTACGGCGGGATTTTGCTGCTCGGCTGGATCATGGGCATGATGAAAGTCATGTTGCCCATCATCATCGTGGTCTTCGCCATCATCACTTTGTTTCAGCTCATCACGCTGCCGGTGGAATACGACGCCAGCAGTCGCGCCAAGGAGCAACTTTTTCGCCTCGGCCTCGTGCGCGAGGATGAACGCGCGGGCGTGGCGAAAGTTCTGGACGCCGCCGCGCTGACCTACGTCGCCGCGCTGGTCGGCTCGCTGCTGACGCTGCTGTATTACATTTCCGCCTCGCGCAGCCGGAATTGAAGTTTGCCGAATTGAGTTAATTTGCTTGGCGGCTCAACGCCGCGCGTTTAACTTTTTCCACTCATGGCGGCAAAAAAAGTTCAACGCAAGTCAAAGCCGGTGCAGCGGAAAAAGAAAATTTCCGTTCCGGCCAAACCACCCATCGTCACGCCGCCGTCGCCGCCCATCACGGTTCCCTCGGATTTGCCCATCACCAAACCGGCCGAAGGCGATACGACGCAGTTTCTCCGCCGCGAAGCCGAGCGCATGGATGGCGACAGTTCCATCCGCCTTTATCTGCGCGAAATCGGTCTGGTGAAATTGCTCACACCGCAGGAAGAAATCGAACTCGCCGCCAAAATTAAAAAAAGCGACAAGAAGGCGCGCGAGCACATGATCAAGGCCAACCTGCGTCTCGTCGTGAAAATCGCGCGCGACTACGAAGGCATAGGTTTGCCGCTGCTGGATTTGATTTCCGAAGGCAACATCGGCTTGATGAAAGCCGTCGAACGCTTTGACCCGGCCAAGGGCGGCAAGCTTTCCACCTACGGTTCGTGGTGGATCAAGCAGTCCATCAAACGCGCGCTCGCGAATCAGTCGAAGACCATTCGTCTACCGGTTCATCTCGTTGATAAAATTTCCAAGATGCGCCGCACGGCGATGAAGTTGCAGGAGGAATTTGGCCGTGAACCGACCGACGAAGAACTCGCCGCCGAACTCGGCACGACCGCCGCGCGCGTTTCGCAGATGCGCACCGCGTCCATCCGCCCCGCGTCGTTGGACGCGCCCGTGGGTGACGATGACTCCAATACTTACTCTGAAATTGTTGAGGATGATCGCGCCGTGAATCCTTACGACGAGCTCGAAGACAAGACCGTCACCGGCATGTTGCAGGACATGGTCAAACATCTTGACGAACGGGAGGCGACGATCCTGCGCTACCGCTTTGGGCTGGACGGTGGCAACGAGAAAACTTTGGAAGAAATCGGCGAAAAATTCGGCGTCACGCGCGAACGCGTCCGCCAGATCCAAAACCTCGCGCTGCGCAAGCTCCGCAAGATGATTGAGAAACTTGAAAAATCCAAACACAAGGAAGTTTGAACTATGCCCGTAACCGCCGCTGAAATTGAAGCCGCCATCCGCAACGTCCCAGATTTTCCCAAGCCGGGAATCCAGTTCAAAGACATCACCCCCGTGCTCGCCGACGCGCGTTTGTTCGCCGGCGCGATTGATTTGCTGACCGAAAGATTTACGCCCGGCAGCATTGACGCGGTCGTGGGCATTGACGCCCGCGGATTTATTTTCGCCGCCGCCGCCGCAACGAAACTGCAGGCCGGATTTGTGCCCGTCCGCAAAAAAGGCAAGCTGCCCTTCTCCACTATTGAACAAGATTACGCCCTCGAATACGGCCACGCCGCCGTCGCCCTCCACACCGACGCCATCAAACCCGGCGCGCGCGTGCTGCTCGTGGACGATTTGCTCGCGACCGGCGGCACATCCGGCGCGGCCGCCTCGCTCGTGAAAAAACTCGGTGGGAACATTTTGGAAGCCGTCTTTCTCATCGAGCTGAAATTTCTCGATGGTCGCAAACACCTGAAAGATTTTCCCGTGCGCTCGCTCGTCGCGTATTGAGCACGATGGAAACGCCCACCTTGAGCATCGTCGCGCCCTGCTACAACGAACAGGGAAATCTGATTCCGCTCGTTACCGCCATCCGCGACGCGCTCGAACCGCTTAAAATTTCATACGAAATCGTCATCGCCGACGATGTCAGCCGCGATGATTCCTGGAACATTCTGCAAAAGCTCGGTGCTGACGACAAACGCATTCGCGCCGTGCGACTCAATCGTAACTGCGGTCAGTCCGCCGCCGTGTGGGCCGGAATTCAAGCAGCGACTGGTCGTTTCATTGCCACGCTCGACGCCGATTTGCAAAATCATCCGCGCGAACTGCCGCGCTTTCTCGAAGCCATTCAGCGCGGCGATTCCGACTGTGTCTGCGGCTCGCGCGTGGCCGCGCGCGCGCAAGGCGATTCCTGGGTGCGCCAAGTTTCTTCCAAAATCGCCAACGGCATTCGCAATCGCATTACGCAAGAAACCGTCAGCGATTCCGCCTGCGGCTATCGCATCTTCAAGCGCGAATGCGCCGCCCGATTAAAATTTTTCAAAGGCATGCACCGTTTCATGCCGACGCTGTTTCGCATTGAAGGTTTTGTCGTCACCGAAATTCCCATCAGCCACCACACGCGGCTCACCGGCCAGAGCAACTACGGCGTGATGAACCGGCTGTTCGTCACGATTTATGATTTGTTCGCCGTGCGCTGGATGCAAAAGCGGATGTTTCGTTTTGAAGTGAAAGAACAAATCAATTTTCCGCAAGCGCCGCCGAAATAATCGCCGCACGCAATTCAGTTTTCCAACTTCAGTTTTCCCGCTACCTTTCCCGCGATGCACTGGCTGCAAGCACTCGACACGAAACTGTTCCTGTTTGGCAACCGTTCGCTCGTCAATCCTTTCTTCGACTGGCTGATGCCGGTCTTGAGCGGCAGCAACGGCGTGAAGAATTATTTTCTCGGCCTCGCCATCGCCGTCGGCCTCGCCCTGCTAATCTTCGGAAACCGCCGTTTGCGACTGTGCGTGGTGTTCACACTTTTCATCGTCGCGACGAATGACGGTTTAATTTGCAATCCGATCAAACAAGCCGTCCATCGCGCACGGCCATTCGTCACGGTGCCGGAGGCGCGGCTCTTCGGCGTCGTCGGCAAAGGCTACGTCGCGCCGGAAATCAACATTGACGGCATCAACATGGCTGCCGACAAAGGCAGTCATAACAGCATGCCCTCCGCGCACGCCGCCAATTTTTTCGCCGCCACTATGACGCTCTTTTTATTCTACCGCCGCAGCCTGTGGTTCATGCTGCCACTCGCCCTGAGCGTATCTTTTTCGCGCATCTACAACGGCGTGCATTATCCGAGCGACGTGCTGGCGGGCGCGCTCATCGGCGCAGGCTACGCGGCGGCGGCGGCGGTGGCGATTGAATTGGTCTGGCAATTTTTCGGAAAGAAATTTTTTCCGCGCGCGTTCGCGAAAGCCCCGTCGCTCGTGCCAAATCTGAATCTGGGAAAATCCTGAATCATGCCCGCGTCGGAAATCCTCCTGCCCGTCCGCGATTACGACCTCGCGGCCACGCTTGATTCCGGCCAGGTTTTTCGCTGGCAAAAAAATGAAAATTCCTGGCACGGCGTCGTCGGAAACAAATTCGTCCAGCTCACGCAAGTTGAACATGGCATCCATGCCGCCAGTTCCGCGCCGGTCGGCGACTGGAATTTTCTCCGCCAGTTTTTGCAAACGGAAACTGATTTGTCTGCCGTCCTGAAAACTTTTCCCGACGACGAACCGATGCGTGCCGCCGTCGCCGCTTGTCCCGGATTGCGATTACTCCGGCAAGACTCGTGGGAATGCCTCGCGTCGTTCATTTTGTCTTCCACAAAGCAGATTGTCCAAATCCGGCAGATCACCGCCCTGCTCTGCGAACGTTTTGGAAATCCCCTCATCCCGTCCTTCTCCACGTCCGACGGGGAGAAGGTGGCGGAAGGTCGAATGAGGGGCGATTTGTTTTACTCATTCCCATCCGCCGAACGCCTCGCCGCCTGCACCGAAGCCGACCTCCGCGCCTGCAAAATGGGTTTCCGCGCGCCAAACCTCCTCGCCGCCGCGCGGCAGATTGCCGAGGGGAAATTCGATCTGGAAAAAATCCGCACGCTGAATTACGCCGAAGCGCGCGCGGAACTGATGAAACTGCGCGGCGTGGGCGGGAAGATTGCCGACTGCGTTTTGCTCTTCGCCTACGGATTTGATTCCGCGTTTCCCGTGGATGTCTGGATTGAACGCGCGCTGCAACGGCTTTATTTCCCGCGCCGCCGCGCCAGCGCGCCACGCCTGCGCCGCTTTGCCGCCACGCATTTCGGCCCGCACGCCGGTTACGCCCAGCAATATCTTTTTCATTACATGCGGACGAAATTGAAATAGCTTTTGCTTGATAAAAATTTGCCGGTCAACTTTCATAAGCCTGATGAAAACTGAAATTGCAAAAATCAATCATGCCCGCGAATGTGCATGGATTGCGATTTAATACAATGTGAGACTGCATATGCCACCCATCGGAAAAATAGTCACGCCGATTTGCGCCATTTTGCTTCTTGCGGTTTTTGCATTTGATTGGTGGCAGTCTAATGTAATTAAGCTGCTCACGATGCCAGTGAATGTCGCGTATTTTGCGGCATGGATTGCCAGCATCGTGTGTGTGTTTACCTGTTGGCAGCGTTGCCGTTTTCGAGCATTTATTCCGGTGGCTATTTGTATGGCGACTATGGTTGTCACTAGAAGCGTTTCGCCTCACTTGATGGATGCAGGGTTTGCACGAGTGATGCCGCGTTACACAGCTCTTATTCAGCAGATGGAAGGCGGTCAGATTGTAGTGTCTAACACGCCGACGCGGGTGGTTTTATCTGGCCCGGACGCAAAGTTGGCCTATGCGGTTTGGGCTGACAGAACGACCAACGGAATTTTGACAGTTACGTTTTTCGTTGGCGGTAGTTTTCCAGTCAAGCATTGGGGATATTTATATCGCTCATCAGGCGAGAATCCGCCAGATGATTGGTGGATAAAAAACGACTGGATGGGAAGACGACTTAATGATAAATGGTTTTACATTTTCGATTGAAAATGCAGCCTAATATGTAGATAGCCTGCAAATTTCTTCGCCGCCTTCGCGACCTTCGCGCGACGCAAAATGAAAATTGAAACCATCCTGACGCCGGCGGAATTGCCCGCGCTCGCCCAACGCGATCTGCGCGCGACCGCGTGCGTCGTGTTCGACGTGCTGCGCGCGACCAGCACGTTTGTGACCGCGCTGCACCACGGCGCCCAAGCCATCATCCCCGTCAGCGAAATCGCCGAGGCGCTGGACTGGAAAAAGGCAGAAGGCAGAAGGCAGAAGGCAGAAATGATTTTGTTGGGCGGCGAGCGCAATGGCGTCCGCATTTCTGCAAACGGCATTGATTTCGATCTTGGCAATTCGCCTCGCGAATACACGCCGGAACGCGTGCGCGGAAAAATTATTGTCAGCACCACGACCAACGGCACACGCGCATTGCAGGCGTGCGCCAAAGCAAAAATCGTTTTGGCCGCGTCATTCCTGAACCTCGCGGCCACGGCGGATTTTCTGCGCGGGCAAAATGAAATTCTCCTCGTCTGCGCCGGCACGGGCGAAAATCCGGCGGCGGAAGACATCATCGCGGCGGGCGCGCTGGTGGATTTGCTTTCATCCGGCAAAAATACACACGCAAGCAAGTCCGCCAATTCGACCGCTGCCCGCGCCGCTTATGTGCAGGCCATGCTGACGAATCTGGAGAAAAGTATCGGCACATCCGAAAACGGCCAGCGTCTGCTCGCGAATCCTGATCTGCGCGACGACGTGGCGTTTTGCGCGCAACGCGACATTTTTAATCTGGTCGCAGCCATGCAAGCCGACGGTTCCTTACGGAAGATTTAAGCGGCTTTTAAATTTTCCAACGCCGCGCCTTCGCGATGCAAAATGGTCGCCTCGACTTTGGGCACATACATTTGCGTTTCCGCTGGCAGATGCGTCGCAATCCGCTCGTAGCTCGTCGCCTCATAACGCTTCAACAGCCTTTGCACTGTGCCTTCGCCACTGTTGTAAGCCGCCACCGCGAGTCGCCAGTCGCCAAACTTGCCGTGCAAATACCGCAAATACTTGGCTGCCGCGTGCGCCGCTGCGTCTGGCTGTTTGCGCTCGTCGAAGGGAAATAAACTCAAGCCGAGGTCTTTCGCCGTCGCCGGCATGAGTTGAAACATGCCGACCGCACCCACCGGACTCTCCGCGTGTGCGTCAAAACCAGATTCCACTTCCGCGAGCCACACGAGTTCCACCGGAACGTGTTCGGCGGCAAAAATAATTTTCAATTGCGGCACAAATTTCTTAGCAGCTTCCGGCCACGGACGCGGCGCGACTTCTTTCACCCAGACCTGTTGCTCCACGGCGAAGGACGGATTCGCGGCGCGCGGCGGCTGGTTTGTTCCCGGCGCTGGCGGTGGCGGCGCGATGGTTTTTAATTCTTCCACCACGTCGAAATAATCCAGTCGCGACCGCAGCCACGCGGCATAAGGTTGAGTTTCCTCGTGCGCGTCCAGCAATGGCAGAATGGTCGTCGCAGCGTCCTTCAACTGCGCGACATCCAAAACATAATCGCCCTGAAGATACGCCTGATAGTTTTTGAGAAAATCCTCGACCTTGTCGCGGTCCACTTGCTGCAACGCCTTGAGCACGTCGGGATCGAGATTGTCCTGCGCGAATTGTTGCGCGGCATCGAACAGTCCGCCGACGTCAATCGTCGGCTCATTCTTTTGCGCAGGCGCGAGCCAACTGCTGGCAATCAGAATGACGATGGCTAAACGACATTTCACAGCCGCAAAGTAATTCATTTTGCTATCGGTTCAATGGCGGAAACAACTTGCCGCTTTGCACCAGCCCGCTTCGCCCTTAACCTATCGCATGGCTTGGTTCACCGACCGGCATTGTTTTTTGCTCGCCGTAATTTTTTACGGTTTGAGCACACTCTATTCCGTTTTTCTCTGGCGCAAAGGATTTCGCCGCGACGAATGGGCGAATTATTTTTTGCTCGCCGCTGGCGTCGCGCTCCACACGCTCGCAATGTTCAAACGCGGCATGACGCTGCACAGTTGCCCCGTCAACAATCTCTATGAAGCGACGACCTTCCTGCTCTGGGCACTCGGCCTCGCGTGTCTGGTTTACTCGCTACTGCCGCGCTTCAAATTTCTCGCCGCGTTCACCGCGCCGGTTTTGTTCACGGTCGGAATTTTTGCGCTGATGCCGTCGCTCGATCCGCCGCACGGATTAAAACCGGAATTTTCCGGCGCGCTCCGCAGCCTGCACGCGGCGACGATTCTCCAATCCTACGGCGCATTCGGTCTGGCGGCGGTCGCGGCGGCGATGTTCTTGATGCAGCAGCACGACTTGAAATTTCACAAGCTCCGCGCGTTGCTCTCGCTGCTGCCATCCATCCAGCGGCTCGAACTCATCACGCTGCGGCTGACGCTCACCGGCTTCGCGCTGTTCACCATCGGCCTCGTCACCGGCTCGCAACTGCCACGCCCCGTCGGCGACCGTTATTTCTCCGACCCAAAAGTCATCTGGTCGGCACTCATGTGGCTGGTGTATTTGGAATTGCTTGTGGCGCGGCTTTTTTTCGGACGCTCCACGCGGCGGTTCACCATCGGCATTGTCATCGCCTTCGTGTTTTTGCTGCTGACGTTTGGCATCACCAACCACTTTTCCAGCCTGCACAATCAATGAGCGTTGTCGTCATCGGTTTGAGCCATCGCACATCGCCCGTGGAACTGCGCGAACGCTTCGCGTTTGCCGACGAAACCATTCCCGATGCGCTCGCCGCCCTGCGTGAATCGGGAATTGCCACTGAAGCAGCCATTCTCTCGACCTGCAACCGGGTGGAAATTTATGCCGCGACTACGCTTGCCCCGCACGCGGCGTGCGCAGAAATTAAAAAGTTTCTGATTGCCCACCACGCCTTCGAGAGAGCGCTCGGCGATGAAATTTATTCATTCGCCGAACCGCAAAGTCTGAACCATCTTTTCAAAGTCGCGAGCGGTCTTGATTCCATGGTCATCGGCGAGACGGAAATTTTTGGCCAGCTCAAGGACGCCTACGAACTTGCACTCGCGCACCAGCACACCGGCGCGCGGCTGAACAAGGCCTTCCAACGCGCCTTCAACGTCGCCAAACACATCCGCACCGCGACGAACATCCAGCGCGGCAGCGTTTCCGTCATGTCCGCCGCCGTGGAACTCGCAGAAAAAATTTTCAGCTCGCTTGCCGAGCATGAAGTCCTCGTCATCGGCGCCGGCGAGACGAGCGAGAAAACGGCGCGCGCGTTGCAATCGCGCGGCGTAAAAAAAATCACCGTCACCAACCGTTCGCCCGAACGCGCTGCGACGCTCGCCGCCGAACTCGGCGGACGCGCCGTGCCGTTTGAGCATTGGCCGGAGGAATTTGAGCGCATTGACATCGCCATCAGCAGCACCGCCGCCCCGCAGCATATTTTGGATCGCGCCAAGCTGGAGCCGTTGATGAAGCGCCGCAAAAATCGCCCGCTGCTGCTGATTGACATCGCCGTGCCGCGCGACATTGACCCCGCCGTCAATTCACTCGACAACGTCTATCTCTACAACGTAGACGACCTGCAAAGTATCGCCGACGATTATTTGAATTTGCGAAAAGAGGAAGTCGCCCGCTGTGAAAAAATAATTGCCGAGAAAGTCGCGGCTCTGATTGGGGCAAGATAAAATCCGGCCACCGACTAAAAATTAAGGGTGCAGCTGAAACACCCGGTTGAAACCGGCTGCAATAAACTGCGGCCAAAAACTCAATTCACCGCCGCTTTTGCCGCCGAGATGGTTTTGCCGACGGCGAGATTCATCACGTTTTCCTCGTTACAATCCGCGCGTTCAAGGACGCCGGTGATTTTGCCCTCGTGCATCACGGCCACGCGGTCGCTGACATTCAAAACTTCCTCCATGTCGGAACTGATCATCAGAATCACGCCGCCGCCGTCGGCCAGTTCGCGCATGAGCCGGTAAATTTCCGCCTTAGCGCCAACATCAATCCCGCGCGTCGGCTCGTCAAGAATCATCACCTTCGGATTCATCGAGAGCCATTTGCCGAGGACGACTTTTTGCTGGTTGCCGCCGCTCAAATTCAAAACCAGTGCCTCGCCACTCGGCGTTTTGATTTTCAACGATTTAATCTGCTCGTCCGTTACCTTGCGTTCGCGTTTCTGGCTGATGAGGTTGAATGTGGAATATTTTTCCAACGACGGTAACGTGGTGTTTTCGCGCACGGTCATCGCCGTGACGAGACCTTCGCCGCGCCGATCTTCCGGCACCAGAAAAATTCCGTGGCCAATGGCATCGGCGGGTTTATTGATGGAAATTTTTTCGTCTCCAATCGTGACCTCGGCACTGCCGCCATTATCGAGGCCGACCATGGCCTTGACAATTTCCGAGCGCCCGGCCCCGACCAGTCCGGCGAATCCCAAAATTTCGCCACGCGCCGCATCGAACTCAACGGTCTTCGCCGGGTAACGGCTGGAACGCGCGTTGCGGACTTTGAAATAACCCGGTGTCTTTGCGCCGGCGGAAGCAGTGTAGCAACTTTTGATTTCGCGACCGACCATGAGGCTCACAATGCGGTCGTGGCTGACCTCGGATTGCGGCAGTTCGCCGGCATTCTTGCCGTCGCGTAAGACCACCACGCGGTCGGCGCAATGCTCCACTTCGCCGAGGCGATGCGAAATATAAACGACACTCACGCCCTGCTCGCTTAATTCACATACCAGTTCCAGCAAGCGGTCCGTCTCCGTCAACGTGAGACTCGACGTCGGCTCGTCCATGATGATGATGCGCGAATTAAGCGACAGCGCTTTCGCAATCTCCACCATCTGCTTCTGCGCGATGGACAATTTTTCCAACGGCGTTTTACTGGAAACATCGAGGCCGAGGCGCTTGAGCAACGGCTCCGTGTCCGCGTGAATTTTTTTGAAGTCAATCAGGCCGAGCGCATTTTTTGGCTCGCGGCCAAGAAACACATTCGCCGCCACGTCAAGATTGTCGAGGACGTTCAACTCCTGATGAATAAAGGCGACGCGCAATTTCATCGAATCGGTGACGTTGTTGATTTTCACCGCCACGCCGTCCATCAAAATTTCCCCGGCATCCGGCTGATAGACGCCGCCGAGGATTTTCATCAGCGTGGATTTGCCTGCACCGTTCTCGCCGCACAACGCGACGACCTCGCCCGCGCCGATGTCGAGCGAGACGTTGTCCAACGCGATGACGCCGGGGAACCGTTTGCCGATTCCGCGCATGGAAAGAAGCGGGCCGTTGCTCATGATTTCTTAATTTATTCAGCCGCTAAATACTCTAAACATGAGAACGAAAATTATGTCGCATGGATTGAGTATTTCTCAGTTTTAATTTTATTTGCCGAGAATTTTTGCCAAATCAGCCTTGAAGCCGGCAATGTCATCCTTCTTCAGGCTACGCGTGGGGATGATCTGCTTGCCGCCGGCGAGCGCGGCTTTGTCGCCGCCGAGATACTTCGCCATCTTGGTGATGGACTGTTTGCCGAACTCAAACGGCTGCTGGACGACCGTGCCATAAATGTCGCCGCTGGCCACGCCGTCAAGCGTCTCGGCATTCTCATCAAAGCAGACAATTTTCACCTTTCCCGCCGCGCCTGCTGAACGGACGGCATTCAAAATTGCCGGGCCATTGTAGTTGTAAAGACCGACGAGCGCGGAGATGTCGGGATATTTTACAAGCGTGTCTTCGGCATTTTTCTGCGCCCGAACCGTGTCCGTATCATCGGTGCGGAGGTCAATGACTTCGATGTTCGAGCCTTCAAGTTCATTCTTGATGCCGCCAAAACGATCTTTGGCGTTTTGTGCGTCGGCATAACCAACGAACACCATGATCTTGCCGCCGTTGGGCAGCGCTTCCTTGATCAGCTTGCCGGCCTGCTGCCCCGCCGCGAAATTGTCCGTGCCGATGTAGCAGACGCGTTTGCTGTCCGCCGCATCGCTGTCACAGGTGATCAACAACGTGGAGGCCGCGATCTTGTTCAGAAAATCAATCTGGTTCTTCGGGTCAATCGGGCTGACCGCGATGCCATCAACACCTTTCGCGACGAGGTCGTCGAGAATCTGCTGCTGCTCGGCAGCGCTGCCGGTCGAGGGAATCCGAAAATCCACGTCCACATTGCCAAGTTCCGCCGCCGCTGCGTCGCAACCCGAACGTGCAATCGTCCAGAACGTCGCCGCGTTGTTGGAGACGAACGCCAGCTTCAGTTTTTTGCCGGCCGCCGGAGCCGGCCCGCCGCCATTTGCGGAAGAATCAGATTTGCCACAGCCGGAAACAAGCGCCGCGACGCAAACTGCGGCAAAAATGGATTGAAGTTTTTTCATGGTCAGTTGGTCGTTGGTTTAGTTGGTTTGCTTGACGGAGAATTGATAGATGATGGTGTTCTTGTAAGTTTCGCCCGGCTTCAACTCGGTCGTCGGAAAGTTGGGATGGTTGGGCGAGTCAGGGAAATGCTGCGGCTCAAAACAGAAGGCGTCGCGCTTTTGGTAAGTCCAGCCGCCCTTGCCGGTGATGGAACCGTCGAGAAAATTTCCGGTGTAAAACTGCGTGCCCGGTTCCGTCGTCCAGACTTCCAGCGTGCGACCGCTGGTCGGTTCGCTGACGCGCGCGGCGAGCGAAAGCTCGTTGCCCTGCTTGTTCAAAACCCAATTGTGGTCGTAACCGCCGCCGAGCTTGATTTGTTCGTCGTTCGTGTTGTTGATGCGCGTGCCAATCGGTGTCGGCGTGCGGAAATCAAACGCAGTTCCCGCCACCGGATACAGTTCGCCGTTCGGGATAAGCGTGCTGTCCACCGGCGTGAAAGTATCGGCGTTGATATAGACAACATGGTCAAGCACATCTCCGCTGCCGCGCAAATTGAAGTATGAATGATGCGTAAGATTGCAGACTGTGTCGCGGTCGGCCGTCGCCGTGAAATCCAGCCGCAACGCATTGTCTTCCGTGACCGTATAAATTGCCGTGACATAAAGGTTGCCCGGATAACCTTCCTCACCGCCCCGGCTCACATAAGTCAGGATGAGCGCCGGACCGTTTGCCGTCGGCAACGCCCGCGCCGTCCACACCTGCTTGTCAAAACCTTTCAGCCCGCCGTGCAGCGAATTTACGCCATTATTCGTCGCCAAAGTGTATTCGACACCATCCAAAGAAAATTTCCCGTGCGCGATGCGGTTGCCGTAACGCCCGATGAGCGCGCCGAAATACGGCGAGCTTTTGAGATAGCCTTCCAGGTTGTCGTAACCCAACACCACGTCGCCGAGCTGGCCGTTCTTGTCCGGCACTTTCAGCGACGTCACAATGCCGCCGTAATTCATGATGGTGGCCGTCATGCCGTGGCTGTTGGTCAGCGTGTAAAGTTCCACGGCCTCGCCGGCGGGGGTCTGGCCGAAATCCGCTTTCGTGATGTTTCCTTTGGGGGTGTTTGACATAGTGTTGCAGCCGGTTAAGCACGCCGCAAAAAGTCCCAGCGACGTGACAGTGATGAGTTGGATGATCTTGTTCATGATTTTTCTGCGGTTTGAGAATTTATTTCTGGCCATAATAAGCATTCGCGCCGTGCTTGCGAAGAAAATGTTTTTCCAGCAACACACTTTGCATCGGCTTCAATTTCGGATTGATGCGCAGCGTCTCGCCGTTCAATCGTGCAATAAATTCCAGCACGCCCGCATTGTGAACCGCCTCCGCCACACTCTTGCCCCAGGCGAACGGCCCGTGACTGGCCACCAAAACCGCCGGATGCTGCAGCGGATCAAATTTTAATTTACGAAAAGTTTCCACGATGACCTCGCCTGTGTTCGCCTCGTAATCCTTTTTAATTTTCGCTGGCTTCAGCAAGCGCGTGCAAGGCACGTCGCCATACCAATAATCCGCCTGCGTCGTGCCATAGCTAGGCAACCCGCGTTGCGCCTGCGCCCACGCCGTCGCGAACAAACTGTGCGTGTGCACCACGCCGCCGATTTTCGGAAACGCGCGATACAAAACCAAGTGCGTTGCCGTGTCCGAACTCGGCTTCAAATTTCCTTCGACCAATTTGCCATCGGCCAGCGAGACGACGACCATGTGCTTAGGCTTCATGTCATCGTAAGGCACGCCGCTCGGCTTGATGACCACCAACCCGCGCTCGCGATCAACGCCGCTCGCATTGCCCCAAGTTTCGATGACCAGCCCTTTGCGAACCAAATCCAAATTCGCCGCGCAGACTTCAGCTTTTAATTTTTCGAGCATAAAATTTATTGTCTCACGCGACTGCGAATCTCAATCAGCTTTTTCATTACACCGAATAAATTTCCGTTCCATTCCTTCGTGCCAAACGCATCATGCAATTCTTTGTAGACCGAATACAACTCGCGATACGTTGCGTGCGCCTTCGCATTCGGTTTGTAAATTTTCGGCTTCAAACCCGTCATCGCCTTTTGCGCCGCCGCATAATTTTTATGCGCGCCCGCCACGACCGCCACCGCGATGGCCGAACCGAGCGCGCAGGTTTGCGCCGAACGCGAAACTTTCATCGTCCGCCCCGTCACGTCGGCATAAATCTGCATCGTGAGCGTGCTCTTGTCCGCAATGCCGCCGCAATTCACGACCGACGAAATCTTCACGCCGTATTCCTCAAACCGATTGATGATCGTCAGCGCGCCAAACGCCGTCGCCTCGACCAGCGCGCGGTAAATTTCTGCCGGCGTCGTGTAAAGCGTCTGGCCGATGAGCAGGCCAGTGAGTTTTTGATCCACGAGCACAGTGCGATTGCCATTGTTCCAATCCAGCGCGAGCAAACCGCTTTCGCCCGGATGCAATTTCAGCGCCGCCTCGTCCAAAGCGCGATGCGATAAAACTTTTTTTCCACCCGGCTCAATATAATTGACGAGCCAGTTGAACAAATCACCCACGGCGGATTGACCCGCTTCGAGTCCGAAATACCCAGGCAAGACGCTGCCGTCCACGATGCCGCAAAGTCCCGGCACATCGGCAAGTTTTTTTGTGTTTGGCGAAATCGCGATGTCGCAGGTGCTCGTGCCGATGATTTTCACCAGCGTTCCCGGCGCCACGCCGGATCCGACCGCGCCGAGATGTGCGTCGAACGCGCCGACGGCCACGGGAATTCCCGCCGTCAAACCCGTTTTCTTCGCCCAGCTTTCGGTAAGTCCGCCGACGGATTTGTCAATCGAATAAACGCGCGGCGTCAGACGCGAACGCAGTTGCGCGAGCTTCGGATTTAATTTGGAAAGAAATTCCACGTCGGGATAACCGCCCCACTTGGCGTTCCACATCGCCTTGTGGCCGGCGGCGCAGACGCCCGCGATAAATTTTTCCGGCGCGAGCGTGCCGGTCAGTTCGGCGGGAACAAAATCCGCGAGTTCAATCCACGAATGCGCGGCGTTGAAAACTTCCGGCGCGACGCGCAGGCATTTCAAAATCTTGCTCCAAAACCATTCGCTCGAATACGTGCCGCCGCATTTCGCGAGAAATTGCGGACGCATTTTTTTTGCGAGGGCGGTGATCTCGGCGGCTTCGTTGACGCCGGTGTGATCCTTCCACAACCACGCCATCGCCGCGGGATTGTCCGCAAATTTTTTATTGAACGCGAGCGGCTGGCCGTTCGCATCCACCGGCAACGGCGTGCTGCCGGTCGTGTCCACGCCGATGCCGATGACTTGCTCGGCACTAAATCCTTTCACGTTTTTTTTTGCCGCCGCGAGCGCCTGCTTGATCGTGATCTCTGCGCCGTTGACATAATCCAGCGGATGCTGCCGCGCGAGATTCGGGTCGCGCGCAAGAATCACGCCCTGCGTTCCGTGCGCGTAAGTCCAAACGGCGGCGGCAATTTCCGCGCCGTTGGCGACGTTGACGATGAGCGCACGAACCGAATTCGTGCCGTAGTCGAGACCGATGGTATATTTGACACTCATTGCTTTTAATTTTGAATCAGGAAACCCAGCCGCCTTTCAAACCATACGCGGTTTCGTTCCACAACAATTCCTGTTTGAACTGGCGCAATTTCGTATCCGCGTCAATCACGACAACTTCGATTCCGGCGATGGCCGCAAAGTCTTCGAGCATCTCCGTCGTGACCGCGTGGCTGAAACCAGTGTGATGCGCGCCGCCCGCGTAAATCCACGCCGCGCACGCGTCCTCGAAATTCGGACTGCATTTCCAAACGGCCTGCGCCACGGGCAATTTCGGCATCGGCTGTTCCGGTTTGACGACATCCACTTCGTTGACGAGCAGACGAAACCGGTTGCCAAAATCCATCAGCGCCGCATTGAGTGCCGCGCCCGGAGGCGTGTTGAACACCAGGCGCGCCGGATCGGCCTTGCCGCCTATGCCGAGCGGATGCACCTGCAAAGAAACTTTTCCGTCCGCGATGCTCGGACAGATTTCCAGCATGTGCGCGCCGAGCACCAATTTGTTTCCGGGCTGCAAATGGTAAGTGTAATCTTCCATGAACGAAGTGCCGCCTTGGAGTCCGCTCGCCATGACCTTCATCGCGCGAACGAGCGCGGCAGTTTTCCAATCGCCTTCGCCGGCAAAACCAAAACCGTCGGCCATCAAACGTTGCGGCGCGAGGCCGGGCAACTGCACGAGGCCATGCAAATCTTCAAACGTCGTCGTGAAACCTTTGAAATTTCCCGCCGTCAAAAATGCGCGCAAACCGAGTTCGATGCGCGCGGCTTCACGAACGGACTTCGCGCGCTTGCCGCCTTTTTTCAAGTCGGCGGAAATTTCGTAAGCTGCCTCGTAAGTTTTCACGAGCGCGTCAATTTCCTTTTCCGAAACTGCATTGACGACTTTCACCAAGTCGCCGACGCCGTAGCCGTTGACGGCGAAACCAAATTTGATTTGCGCGGAAACTTTGTCGCCTTCGGTCACGGCCACTTCGCGCATGTTATCGCCGAAACGCACGAACTTCGCGGTCTGCCAGTCCGCCCATGCGGCCGCCGCGCGCGCCCACGCGCCAAGTTTTTCCTGCGTGGATTTTTCCTGCCAGAAACCGACGACCACCTTGCGGCTCAAGCGCAAGCGGCTCCAGATGAACCCGTGCTCGCGGTCGCCGTGTGCGGCCTGATTCATGTTCATGAAATCCATGTCAATCGTCGCCCATGGAATGTCACGATTATATTGCGTGTGTAGATGCGCGACCGGCTTGCGGAGCTGCTTGAGGCCGTTGATCCACATTTTTGACGGCGAAAACGTGTGGCACCAAGTAATCAAGCCAATGCAGTTTTTCGCATTGTTCGCGGCCTGGCAAAGTTCTGTGACCGCGTCGGGCGTCACGAGCACCTGCTTGAAAATGACTTTCACCGGAATTGCGGGCGACGCATTGAGCGCCTTGGAAATTTGCTGCGAATGCTCGGCGACTTTCTTCAAAGTTTCCGGACCGTAAAGATGCTGGCTGCCCGTGACAAACCAGACTTCAAACTGTTTTAAGTTGATGCTCATAATTTTTTAAACCGCCAATGTGCGACTATCTTCGCTGTTGGAATTCGATTAGCACCGATTAGCGAAGCTTGGCAATTAAGTTTTCAGATAAATTCGTTGATGAGGTTTTCGAGGAATTCCTGGCGACCGCTGTTGTTGGCGGCGGCCTCGCCTTTTTTCAAAATGTAAGTTTCCAGTTCTCTCAAACTGGTTTTACCGGATTCGATTTTTGCGCCGATGCCGGAATCCCACGAGGCGTAACGCGCTTTCACAAATTCCGCGAGTCGTCCGTCCTTGCGGATTGCCACCGCGATTTTCAGCCCGCGCGCGAACGCGTCCATGCCGCCGATGTGCGCGTGGAACAAATCCACCGGCTCGAAACTTTCGCGCCGCACTTTCGCGTCGAAATTCACGCCGCCAGTCGTCAGCCCGCCGTATTTCAAAATCGAAAGCATCGTGTAGGTCGTGAGATAAATGTTCGTCGGGAATTGATCCGTGTCCCAGCCGAGCAACTCATCGCCAGTGTTCGCGTCAATCGAGCCGAGCGCGCCCGCCGCGCCGGCGACTTCGAGTTCGTGCTGCATCGTGTGGCCCGCGAGCGTCGCGTGGTTCGTCTCAATGTTCAGTTTGAAGTGCGGCAGCAAATCATATTCGCGCAAGAAGTTCAGGCACGCGGCAGAATCCGAATCGTATTGATGCTTCGTCGGCTCTTTCGGTTTCGGCTCGATGTAAAACTGGCCTTTGAAACCAATTTGTTTTTTATAATCCACGGCGAGGTGCAACAGTTTTGCGAGGTGATCCAGTTCGCGTTTCATGTCGGTGTTGAGCAACGTCATGTAGCCTTCGCGTCCGCCCCAAAACGTGTAGCCTTCGCCGCCGAGTTCGTGCGTCACTTCCATCGCCTTCTTGATCTGCGCGGCGGCGTAAGCGAACACGTCGGCGTTGCAGCTCGTGCCTGCGCCGTGCATATAGCGCGGATTGGAAAAGGCATTCGCCGTGCCCCACAATAATTTGATGCCGGTGCGCTTTTGCTCGGCCTGCAAAACCTTGGCGACCGCGTCAAAATTCTTGTTTGTTTCCGCGAGCGTTTTGCCTTCCGGCGCCACGTCGCGATCGTGCCAGCAATAATACGGCGCACCGAGCTTCTGGATGAACTCGAACGCGGCGTGGACGCGGTTTTGCGCATTTTTGACGGAGTTCGTGCCATCGTCCCACGGCCGCTGCATCGTGCCCGCGCCGAACGGATCGCTGCCCGTGCCGCGAAACGTGTGCCAGTAAACGACGGCGAAGCGCAAATGATCGCGCATGGTTTTGCCCGCGATAATTTCCTCGGCATTATAATGCTTGAATGCGAGCGGATTTTTGGAGGACGCACCTTCGTAACGGATTTCAGTGATTTCGGGGAATGCAGCTTTCATTTGTTTTGGTTGACTGGTTTATGGGTTCACGGATTTTGCGCGCCCGGTTTTGGGCGTGACTTGGTTAAGGAAAGTTTTTGCGGAAAAGAATCGGGGACGACCATGCGATCAATGCCAATGGCGATGAGGCCGGCGGTGCGGCGGCGCGGCGCGGCGGTGCATTCGACGGAACCGAACTTGGCCCACATTGAACCGTTCTGCACGGCAGCGGACAGATGCGCGAGCACGGACGGCGGCAATTCCGTGAGGCTGCCCGTGATCACGACGCGGCGCAGCCCCAAAACATTCAGCGAACCGGCGATGGCGACGGCGGCGGCATCCAGCGACCGCGCGAGCCACGCTTCAAGACCGTGCGCGGAAATGTGTTCGCGAAGCTGCGCCCAGGAATTTTTTTTACCGCACGTGGCGGTGGCAAAACTTTCCAACAGACCGCGCAGGGACACGAGCGTTTCCATGCACCCGACCGCGCCGCAGCCGCACAGTCGGCGGTTGCCGAGCACGGGCGTGTGGCCAATTTCGCCGCTGATCGGCAGCGGACTGGGAAGCGGCTTACCGCCCACAATGACCGCGCCGCCGACGCCCTCGCCAAAATCCACGAGCAAAAAATCCTCGCTGGCGGGATTGGCGAGATGATGGCCGAGCGCCAGCGCACGTTCCTCCTGCACGAGCAAAACCGGCACGTTCCAGATGCGGCGGACAGTTTTCGCTAGATCAGCTTTTTCCGTCCAATGGATGTTTGGGGAAAATAAAATGCGGTTGGACGGCTCATCCACCAGTCCGGGCACGCTCAACAGCACACCTAGGAAATTTTGCCCGCCGATTTTTTGGGCGGCGGCGCGCAGGGATTTTTCCCAAGTGCGGGCCGGATTCTTCTCGTTCTTAATGATCTCAAAAGTGAAATGCCATTGGTCCGCAACGGGAATCCCCAACGCCAGGGCGGCCACGTTGGTTTCCTGCAGGCCAAGCTGGATGGCCAGCAGCCGCGGCCGGGACTGGTTCAACTGCAACTGGCGTCCGGGACGTCCGCGCACGCCGGTTCCCTTGTCGACAGTTTCAGCCACTTCAATTTCCTCCAGCACCCCGGCGGTGAGAAGCTCGTCTACAATCTTGCCCGCCGTGGGCTGGCTCATGCCAAGCGCCTTGGCCAGTTCCGCCCGCGACGCCACGCCGAGCTTTTGCAACTGCCGGAGCAGTGCGCGCCGGTTGAGTTGGCCCATGCGGGAGGGGACGTAGATCATTAAATTAAGATAACTACGGAAATGCCCCAGCTGTCAAGATTGTTTCAAAAACATTTGCCCCGAGCCACAAAACCTGAAATCGTCAGGCATCCTTTTGACCATGAAATCAAAAACTATTTCCCTACTATTGCTCGCCACCGCGCTGCTTGCGCCGTTCAGCCTCACCGCCCAGACCACCAATTCCGCGCACTCGGCGATGGATCCGGAACTGCAAGCGATTGTCGAGGGCATCCAGACCAAATTAAAGGCGGGTCAAAGCACGGCGGCCGACCTCGCCCCAGACATCGCGGCGTTTGACAAGTTGATTGCCAAACACGCCGGGGAAAAGACCGACAGCGTCGCGCAGATAGTTTACATGGAAGCCATGCTTTATGATCAGGTGCTCGAAAATCCTGGCCAAGCGAAAGTCCTGATTGAAAAAATCAAAAACGATTATCCCGACACCCGGCTCGGCAAGAAAGCCGGCCAGATCCTGCAAATGATGGACAAACAGGCCGAGGCGAAAAAAGTCCAGACCGCCCTCGCACCCGGCGCGGCGTTTTCCGATTTCAGCGAAAAAGATTTGAACGGCAACCCGATTTCCGTCGGCGCGTTGAAAGGCAAAGTTGTGATGATTGATTTCTGGGCGACGTGGTGCGGCCCTTGCCGGGGCGAACTGCCGAACGTCATCGCCACCTACAAAAAACACCACGGTGACGGTTTTGAAATCATCGGCGTCAGTCTGGATTCCGACCGCGACAAGCTCGATGCCTTTTTGAAAAAACAGGAGGGCATGACGTGGCCGCAATTTTCTGACGGGCAAGGCTGGAGCAACAAGCTCGCGGTAAAATACGGCGTGGAATCCATTCCCTTCACAATTCTCGTCGGTGCGGACGGCAAAATCATCGGCACTGATTTGCGCGGCGAAGCCCTCGGCGCTGCCGTGGAGAGCGCGCTGGCCAAAAAACAGTGAAAGCGCCACGCATTGAGGGGGCCAAAGTTATCAAGATTCAAGCTGGCAATAAGGCAAATGATTCGGCTAACCTTGGGCGTTAGTTTCAGCGTCAGCAAGTTTGGTTCGGAGCGTAGCTCAGCCTGGCTAGAGCGCGTGGTTTGGGTCCACGAAGTCGCAGGTTCGAATCCTGTCGCTCCGACCATTTCCCATTTTCTGACTGTCCGTGACACACTGTGACCGACAGCGACTTTAGCCCCATTTCTATTGGGTTAATTTCACTTTTTACCGGCTCATCTACTGTGACAGTCAGCGACGGCAAATGACCCCCTGCGCCTAAAGTTTGTGCGTCTATTTGTGCGTCATTTTTTGAATAATTCCACGGCAGCTTTTCAACCGCCGGACGGAGTGCAAACAACGACGAGTCGGCATAAATACTCATCGTCAAACGCGCATCGCTATGTCGCATCAATTCCATTGCCTCACGCAACGGCACTCCTGCAAGATGCAAGTAGGTGCAGAACGTGTGTCGGAACGAATGAAAGTCCACCACCCGCCCCTGTGAATCTTTTTTGGAGATGCCCGCCGCTTGCAAATGGCGGTTAAAGATGACCGATCGTGGAACCCGTTTTCCAAAAATTAAATCGCCGCCAACCGCATTCGCCGGACGATGACGTAATAATTCCACCAGCAACGCCGGGTGCAGCGGCAGACACGCCAGCTTTTTATTTTTGCCGATTGAGGCGCGCACCATAACCGAAGGCTTTTCAGAATTCAGATTCACATCGCCCCAGCATAGTTTTTTGAATTCACCATGCCGGATGCCGGTCAGTGCCGCCATGATGTATAAAATCCGCTGTTCGCCAGCCACGTTGAGCAGCTTTTGCATTTCCTGATCCGTGTAGGCACGACGCTTGCGAACTTCTTTGCCGCGCGTCTCTCCCTTTTGCACCATCGCGAGCGGGTTGAAGGTGGTTCGCCCTTGTTTAATCATCCATTGGAACAACGCTTTTACGCTGGCAAGATATTCATTCAGTGTCTTTGGTGATTTCGTTTCTGCGCTACGCCATTTAACAAACGAATCGGCAGTGACATCTTTCGCGAGTTGCCACCCGCAGCACTTTTGAAGCAACTTTAATTTGTTTTCGAGTTCGTCAATGTATTGTTCATTCCGACCTTTGGCGCGCAAATCACCGATGAAATCCTGAAGGTGATTCAGCAGCGGCACTTGAGCCGCGTCGCGTATGGCTCTCGGCGATAATAGCCCATGCAACTCTTTTTCTTTCTCTTGCACCAATAGACGCAATTTTTCTTGGGCTACCTGTTTATCTGATACGCCGAGCGGAATGTTTAAAATCTTGCGCTCGCCATCAATGCGAATTCGCGCCGAATATAGCCGGGACACAATCCGCTTGCCGTCGCGCATCCGTTTGGGCCGGTAAAGTGTTTGAATCATAATTTTATGCCTTTCCTTGATTGGTGTTGCCGTCGCGTTCATCACGCAACCGCTTCAAATAGTTTTGCACATCCGATAAAAATAAACGGGCTGGCCGCCCAGCCACCGGTTCAGGCAGGTTGCCACGGCTGATTTCACGCCACACATGTCGAACACTCCGGCCAATCGTCTTGGCTACTTCTGCCAAAGTCATTAGCCGATCAAGTGTGTCTGTGTTTGTTGCCTTGTCTTCCATTGTTACTTTTGAACCTTATAAATTATCGGTCAACTCCATTAAATGCTCATCCAGAAAAGTTTTGGCTTTCAGTCGGGTGGCGAGCGCAATACTAAACCATTTTTCTATTAAAAATTTGTGTGCCTCGGCGCGCTCTGGCTGCATGAAAGCTCTGACTCCATGTGTAAAAGCTTGGGTAATTTTGCCAGTAGCATCTGGTGCGACCCTAGTTTCATACTCACTTTTGGTTACAAAGAGGAACTTGAAGGACGAAGGGCGAAAATATTTTGCCGTGACGATGGCGGCAGACTCGATGCCTTCAAAGAAGGCGAGCCAGCTTTTCTTCGGATCGTTTAATGCCTTGGTGATTGTCACAGCGCTCAATTTGATGTTTTGGTGTTCCGCCAAAAAACGGCTGATGGCGCGGGCGCTCATGCGCTCCGAAGCCTCGAAAATGAAAGGGAACAACTCAATGACCAAGCCCCGCGCCGCGGAGAATTCCGCAGACTTGGAGTGGTTTACCAGTTTCCGGCCAATGTCCACCAGCCGTGTCGGTTTATCGCTTTCGTTCGCCATGTTGTCAATGATTAACAATGTTATCATTGGTTGTCAACGAAAATGTCGCGACGAAACTTGGCTGTCTCCACTCCGCGCCGTCATGGACTCGACTTCGCCTGTGTGCTCGCCCGTCGCGTAAAATCCACCCGCCCCCAAGCCAGACTGCCGGTCAGGTAAATTTTCAATTCACCAAACCAACAGACTGGCTTGCCCCAAGTGCCCACGCGACCGGACTGCGCGCACCGCTACGCTTGCCCATGCCATCGCTTCATTACGACAACCAAGTTTCGTCGCTCCGGGAACTAGATGGCTAGACGGAAACAGCGTTGAATTCTCCGCTAAATGCGCTGCGAACCCATCGCCGTTTCCGTCTTGAATGGCTGGCGCAGTGGATAGCGCACGCTTGCCGCCGACGCATTGCCCTTGCTATCGTTTGCGCCATTGCCGGTTTATGGGGAATTAAAATGACCGCCGCCGAATTCAAAAAGAAATGGTCTCGCTACGAGGGCAAGGAAACTTCCGCCTACATCAGCCACTTTGACGACCTGTGCCGGTTGCTGGGTCAAGAGACGCCCAATGAAGCCGACCCCAGCGGCAAAGATTTTTTCTGCTATCAGAAACGCGTCGTCAAAGATGCCGAGTTTGATCTGGACACACCTGACGATGCTGCACCCGAGGAACGCGGCTTTGCTGATGTCTGGAAACGCGGTTTCTTCGCCTTTGAATACAAAGGGGAAAAGAAAGACCTCGACGCCGCTTATCGGCAATTGCTTCGTTACCGCGAATCGCTGGAAAATCCACCGTTGCTGGTCGTTTGTGATTTTGACCGCTACATTGTCAAAACCAATTTCAACGGCACGGTTCAGGAAGTTTACGAATTTACCAACGACGAAATTGACGAGCCAAAAAATTGGCGCGTGCTGCGTGCGTTGTTTGAAGACCCCGATGACTTAAAGCCCAAGCACACCACGGCGGAAGTTACCGAGAAACTAGCGGCGAAAATTGCCGAGGTTGCCAAGTCATTGCAGAAGCGTGAAAGCGTGGAAATTGCCGACGCCAAGACGCGCAAGCAAGTGAACTTTGCGCAGCGCAAAAATCTTCGCATAGCCCGGTTTTTGAATCGCATCGTGTTTTGCTTTTTCGCCGAGGACAGCGGGCTTTTGCCGCCGCGCCTGTTCACCGAGATTGTCAAAACCGCGCTGGACGACGCCAAGCAGTTCTCCGCCGCGTGCGAAAGTCTGTTCAAAGTCATGGCGAAAGGCGGGATGTTCGGCAAAGACAAAATCCGCCATTTCAACGGCCATCTGTTTGAGGAAGCAACGGTTTTTGAATTGAACGAGCAGGAACTAAAAGCCCTCGTCGAAGCCGCCGAAGCGGATTGGCAATTCATTCAGCCGTCCATCATGGGCACGCTCTTTGAACGCGCCTTGGACGAAAGCCAGCGCGCCCAGCTTGGCGCGCACTACACTAGCGAGACGGATATTCGCACGCTCGTTGAACCTGTTTTGATGTCACCCTTGCGCCGTGAATGGTCTGCGCTCAAAGGCGAACTCACGCCCGCGATCAAAAAGGGCAAAGGCAGCAAAGAGCAAAAAGACAAGGTTGCCGCGTTACTGAAAAAGATTTCATCCATCACCGTGCTAGACCCCGCGTGCGGCAGCGGCAACTTTCTTTACGTCGCCTTGCAACTGCTTTTGGACTTGGAAAAGGAAGTCATCACCTTTGCCACGCAGATTGGTTTTGATTTCAAGCCGCAAGCCAGTGTGCAGCAGTTGAAGGCGATTGAAATCAATCCTTACGCTTACGAGTTGGCTCAAGTGTCCGTGCAGATTGGTTTCCTGCAATGGCGGCGCGATAACGGTTTTGACAATGACCGCACGCCCGTCTTGCGCGTGCTGGACGGCTTTGAAAACAAAGACGCGCTCATGCACGAAACTTTTAAGAAAAAGGCCAAGAACTTGAAAGCCGCGCGTGCAGAAGAACACCAGAGCCAAGATAATTTGTTCAAAGTCTATGTTGAACGCGCTTGGCCGGAGTGTGATGTCATCGTCGGCAATCCGCCGTTTCTTGGTGGCAGCAAACTTTGGGAAGAACTCGGCCGCGAGTATCAAAAAGAATTGTGGCGCAACGCAGGCAGAAAATCAGGAACAACGCCACCAGCACTAGCGCGGTCAGCCACCAAACCCAGTGGAGTCCGCGCGGTTTGAGCCGACGGGAACCAAATTCCTCTTTTACAAAATTCTCGTAATTAAAATCCTCCTGCGGGATTCCAAGATTGTCGGCGCGGGCGGAATCTGACCAGCCGGTCATTTCATCCGAACCGCAGCCGGGACAGGCCTTCGCCTTTAGCGGTATGACCGCACCGCAGTTGGGACAGACTTCGGGAGGCATAATCCGTTTTATGTTTTGAACTTTTAGTTTTGAGTTAACTAAAAACTCACAATTAAAAACTAAAAATTATTTCAACCCGCCGCGCTTGCGTATTCTTCATCCGTCCGCAAATCGAGCCCCATCAAGACATAGTCGTGCGTGATGGCGGTCATGTCTTTCACATAATCATCGAGGCGCACAAGCTGGTTGAAGCCGAACATCGCGAACATTTTCATCGCTGCGTCCTGTTCTGCGATGAAGGCCGCCTCGACGCGTTCCAAGCCGGCGCGGCGCGCGATGTCGAGCGTCTCGCTGATGAGCGTGCGCGCCAGGCCAATGCCGCGAAATTTCGGATGCACCAGCACGTTCACACGGCCGATGTGCCGTTTCCAGCCGCCGAGCCGCTGGTGCAAAGTCGCGACGCCGACAATTTTTTTGTCCACGATACCGACGAGCGGCAGATTGCGGCCCACGTCCATGTTCCGGCACCACTCGCGGATGAGTTTGATGTCCTGCACGCGATGCTTGATGAACATCCGCTCGTGTTCCGGGATGTCGAGAAACAGTTTGTGAAAATCCTTCACATCGGTCGCTTGCAACAGGCGCAGCGTGGCTTTTTTGCCGTTCTTGAGCTTGACGGTCTTGGGAAATTTCTGGAGTTCGAGTTGGATGCTGAATGACATGGGATTCCTTTCCTCGCCGCAAACTTTGCGCCCGCCCCGCCTTTTGCGCAATAAAAATTTTCAACCGAACGCCGATTCGCCCGCGATGCCCGTGGCCGGGCGAAACGAATTCAATTTAACCTGCGCCGGGTCGAGGCTCCAGCGCGCGGCGAGCTGCGACACTTTTTCAAAATTTCTTTCCGCGTCCAACAACGTCGCCGAGTATTCGCCGTAGCCGAATAGCTTCAAGTCCACCTCGATCTCCGGTAACGTCACCCCGCCCTGGTTCCAAACCGTCTCGCCCGTCCACGCATAGGCGCGCGTCACGCAAGCGTCGTCCAGCCGTGCCCATGCATGATGATGGAACAGACGACTTGCGTAAAAAAACTGCACATGGCCGAGCTGCCGGCTCAACGCCGTGAGAAATAAAAACGTCGCGTCCACATCGTCAGTGGGATTCGGCAGACCCAAGCCGGTGACAATCACCCAGCCATTCATACGCGGGCTGATGAAAAATTCATGGTCGCCCGCCAGCCCTTCTGCCCACGAACACGGCTGCGACCGGTTCAAGCCCAGCGCAATCTTCACCGCCTCCGGCGAAACCGCGCGGATGGCCAGCCAGCAATCTGGCCGCCGCAGGACAGGCGGCTGAAACGGGAAAAAATTCTGCGCCGAGGAAAGGTTTCTTTGCGCGAGCCGACTACGGCGATGCACCGCCAGCATCCAACCAAGAATCATAAAACAAATTCCCAAAGCCAGCCCCATCATGGCAAGCAGCATCAGCGGAATGAAATCGGCCTGACTCACAATCCCAATTTAATCCGACTTTCCGGCGATTCAATTATTTTCCGCGACAACTTACCGCCAGCCAGTCCAGATACTTCCCGCTGCCCGCCGCCACTGTTAGCACCATAAACTCCGGCGTGTCGTATGGATGTTTTCCGACAACCAGTTTCTCCAGTGCGGGCAATTTTGATTTGGTCGTTTTAAGAATCAGCAGAACTTCCGCGCCTGATTCCATTTTTCCCCGCCACCTGTAATGCGATTCAATTTTGGGAACGAGATTCACACAGGCAATGAGTTTGGCTCTCAACGCGGCTTTAGCCAGCGAGCGCGCCGTCTTCAAATCCGGCGCAGTGACGAGGACGAGGGCGAATTTTGTGGCGGGTTTCATTCTAATAAATCCGATTTATTTCCGCCCAATTATCTGTTTAAGTCAAGCCGTGAACGCCGAATTGCCGCCGCTAACTGCCAGCACGCTTTACCTCGTCGCCACGCCGATTGGCAATCTCGAGGACATCACGCTCCGCGCGCTGCGCGTTCTGCGCGAGTGCGATGTCGTCGCCGCCGAAGATACGCGCCACAGCGGTCAGTTGCTGAAACATTTTGGCATCAGCAAACCGCTGCTGAGTTATTTCCAATTCAACGAGGCCAAACGCAGCGAGGAAATCATCGAGCGTCTCCGGCGTGGCGAGAAAGTTGCGCTCGTCACGGACGCCGGTAGTCCTGGCATCAGCGATCCCGGCGAACGCGTCGTCAAAGCCGCAATCGCCGCCAGCTTTCGCGTCGAGGCGATTCCCGGCGCGTGCGCACTCGTTGCCGGACTTACCGCGAGCGGCTTGCCGACGGAGGAATTTCATTTCGCCGGTTTTCTGCCTCACAAATCCGGTCAACGCCGCAATAAATTGGAATCGTTGAAAACGGTTGTCGGCACAATGGTTTTCTACGAATCGCCGTATCGCATCGAAAAACTTCTGGGCGAATTGAATGAAGCTTTTCCCGAACGCGACGTGGTGCTGGCGCGTGAGTTGACAAAAAAATTTGAGGAGTTTCTGCGCGGCAAACCGGCACAGCTTCTGGAAATCGCGGCGAAGCGCAGCTTGAAAGGCGAGTTCGTGGTGTTGGTCGGCGGCGCTACAACTTGAAATTAAGCGACTGGCGCAAAAACTTTTTTGGATTTGAGAAAATAATGTTCTCAATCGCCTTGGCTAGGTGCCCGCGCTTCTTCATTTCCAGCGCGGTTTTCGGCACGGCCAGCGGATCGCTCACGCCCCAATCGCACGCGCTGTTCATCCAGATGCGTTCGCTGCCGTAAGTTTCTAAAATGTCAATCGCCCGTGCCGGTGTGCATTTCGTTTCGGGATACAGCGTCATGCCCGCCCACATGCCACAGTCCAAAACCATTTCGACCGTGTGTTCTTCAACGTGATCAATGATGACGCGCTCCGGCGAAATGCGTTGGTCATTTTTCAAAACGTCGAGAATCAATCTGGTTCCTTTAAGTTTGTCTTCGAGATGCGGCGTGTGGACTAAAATCAATTGGTTATATTTCGCCGCGACTTCCACCTGCATTTCCAAAACGCGCAGTTCGTTTCGCGAATTTTTGTTCAAGCCAATTTCGCCGATGCCGAGAACGTTTTTGCGTCCGATAAATTGTGGAATCAACGCAATGACTTCTTCCGCAAGTTTTACATCCTCGGCTTCTTTGGAATTGATGCACAGCCAGCAGAAATGTTTCAGGCCGAACTTCGCTGCGCGCTTCGGTTCGTGCTCGGTAAGTTGGGAAAAATAATCGAAAAATCCGGCGGGCGAACTGCGGTCGAAGCTCGCCCAGAACGCCGGTTCGCAGACGGCCGCGCAACCGGCGAGCGCCATGCGCTCGTAATCATCCGTCGTGCGGCTGACCATGTGGGCGTGCGGTTCGATGTAGCGCATGACAATTATTTGGTTTTGGAATATCCACCAACCGCGCCTTTTCCCGCCGCCTTGGCAATCGGCTTCGTTGTTGGATCACTGAACGTGAGTAAAACATTCTTCGCGCGATTTTTCTTTTTGCCATCCAGCTTGGCGAGCGCGGCGCGGAAACTTTTCAGGCGGAAATCTTCTTTGCCGGTCGCGCGTTCCGCGCGGTCGAGAAACGCGGCGATTTCAATCAGCTTGTGCCGCGCGTCGAGAAAATAGAGGTCGAGGATTTGCTGTTTGGTCATACGCTTGCCGCCGCAATATAAAACGGATTCTTCAGCCAGCAACTGCAAAGCGAGCATCCGGCTTTTCCATCCAGGCCAGAACTGTCTCGGCCGATTTCTTTGGTGCTGTGCCAAGGACGTTGTGGTCGGCGGTGCGGATGATTTTTACGGTGCGCAATGATGGACAATTTTTCTTTAGCCAGCTTTGCACAAACGGCCACGGCACAATCGGGTCGAGCCAACCGGTGAGGTAAAATAACGGCAGCGGACTAGCACGCGCAATGGGGCGCGGGTCATTTTCCGCCAGCAGATGAAGGCGGTGCCGCGCAGCGTGGAAATCAACGGGCGTTCGGCGGGCGACAAATTCCTGAATGTTGGCAAGTGTTTCCGGTGCGTTTCGGTAACGCCAGCGGGCGATCTTGCCGTAGCCTTTGACCATCGGCGTCAGCACTGCAAGCGCCAGCCGGCCGCTGCCACGCTTCATTCCGCGCGCCGCCCACGGCGTAGGATGTCGGACAAAACCGCCTGCGAGAATCAGTCCGTGTATGGAAAACTGCTGTCGCCCGACGAGTGCCCACAGTATCTGCGAACCAAAAGATTCGCCCAATAGCCAGCCGCTGCGAATTTCATTTTGCGCGAGTGCGTTTTCGATGGCGGCCGCATAATTATCCAAGGACCATTCAATTGTGCGCGGGTAGGTGAATTCCACGAATCGCACTTTACCGGTCAGATTTTTTCGGAAATCGCCCACCAGCGTCCAATCACCATGAATGCCCGGCAGATAAATTAACGTCGGCAACGTCGCGTCGCCGTGGATGCGGATTTGCAGTTCTTCACGCATTGGTCGGCGCGGCCAATTTGGGAAAAAATTCATATGCGGTGTGGCACGTTGCCGCACTCAATTCATCCACCGGAATCATTTTCACCTGTGCGATGGTCTCGGAAATTTCCTTCACGAACGCCGGTTCGCCGCGCTGGCCGCGATACGGCACGGGCGCGAGATACGGGCAATCTGTTTCCAGCATGAATTTATCCAGCGGCGTCGCGGCCACGGCGGCGCGGATGTTCTGGCCGTTCTTAAAAGTCACGATGCCAGTGTAGCTCACGAGCGAACCGATTTCCAAAATCTGTTTGAGCCGTTCCACACTTTCACCGAAGCAATGGAAAACGCCGCGCACTTTTCCGGTGAACGCTTTTAATTGCGCCAGCGTGTCGTCAAACGATGCGCGCTGGTGGATGACAGCGTTCAAATTAAATTCCGCCGCGACTTCAAGTTGTTGCTGGAAAATTTCCGTCTGCCGTTTTTTGTAATGCGCATCGTCCGCTGCGCTGCCGTTCTGTGAGCTCGGCAGCCGATAATAATCCAAACCGGTTTCACCAATGGCGACGACTTTGGGATGCGACGCAAGTTCGCGCAGGGCCGGACGCAAATCTTCCGGCGCGGTCAGCGCCTCGCTCGGATGCCAGCCGACGGCGGCGTAAATCGTCGGAAATTTTTCCGCGAGCGCAAGTGCGCGGCGGCTGCTGTCCAGGCTCGTGCCGATGGAAATGATTTTGGTGATGTCGGCAGCTTGCGCGCGTCCAAGGACTTCTGAAAAATCCTTTTCGTATTCGGGATAATCAAGGTGCGCGTGTGTATCGAAGAAAACAGCCATGAATTCAGGGTTTTTTTGCGTCGGCAGCTTTTTGCTCCAGCACCTTGAGCTTGTCGTCAATGCCGCTGCGGCCAGGATAATCCGGCGCTTCGGCGATGAGCGCGCGATAATCATCCAACGCCTCCGCGTTGCGTTCTTGTGCGACAAGTTTTTCGCCGAGCGTAAGCCGGATGCGGATTTCTTGCTGCGGCGAAGGATTTAATTTAAGTGCGTTCTGCCACGCATCAATCGCGGAACTCGGTTTGCCGGAAGCATCGTAAAGATTGGCGAGTTTTTCGGACAGCACGGCGGTTTGCGTCGTGAGCGGGAGATTTTCAAGAAAGGAAAATAGTTGCGCCGGGCGCAAACCGTGCGCTAGGTCGAGGCACATAAGCCGGTCAAACGACCATTCAATCAGCGGATTTTTTGCGCGCGACAATTCGGCGTGCAGTTCCTGCGAGGATTTTTTGAATGGCTGATACAGCGGGTCGCCGATGACGGCGGTCTGCCACGACAAGGCGATTTGCGATGTCCATGCGGCTTCGCCAAACGTGTAACCGCTGCCGAGCGCCTGCAACGTGAAGGCGATGTTTGGCGTGAATTGCAGATACGGTTCATACACGCAGCCCATCGTGCAGGTAACGCCGCGCGCGAGCAGCGGGCCGCACCAATGTTGCGTGGCCGTGCGCACGGATTCGGCGCTGAAGGAATTCAGATGATACGCGATGGCGCCGGGCATGAATTCCATTTTCGGCGCGATGAACGGCCCGCACGGATCGAACGCATACCAGCCAGCATAAATGGCGATGTGGCTCATCGGAAAATCGGCGGGAAAAGTCGCCTCGTTCGTGTCCACCTCGACTTCGAAGCCAAGCTGTCGGCTGACCTCCGCTCCGGCCAGCATCCAGAAATCGCCGACATAATAGTTTGTGTTGGCCGGACTCAAACCGCGCGCGTCAAAATACGCCCGCCCCCAAAGCCCGTTGGTTTCGGCCTCCATAGCTTTGTCCACGAGATGATTGGCGATGTCTGCACTCGGCCCGTCAAGCCGCGAGACCAGCAAAATTCCGTTCGTGCAGTTCATGGCCGCGCGGTTGGTGCAAAGATAAAATGGATTCGCCAGCGGGCCGGCCAGCGGAATTTTCATTTTCACCAGCGGCAGCCACGCAAGTTCGGAATCCACCGACGCCTGGTTGCTGCGAAGCTCCGCGCGCATGAACCTGGCCGCCGGCTCGTCCTTGCCGGTGCTGGGCGCGATTTTTAGTGGCACACCGTAACACAGCACGACGTAGCGGATTTTGGATTGCACCACGCGGATGTTCGTCAATTCCGGCTCGCCGTTGGTGGCGGGCGTGGTGACCTCGCCAAACTTCCAGAACCCGGCGGATTCCAACCGGTCGGCCAGCGGCTTCTGCAAAAAATCCGTGAAGTCTGCCCGCGAAATAACTTCATTGGTCGTGAGGCCGAAACCAAAAATCTGGTTCGGCGGAACCTGCCGCGCCGCCGCGTAATGCTCCGCAACCATCTTCGAACCGGGCATCTCCGTGTTGTAAATCACCACTACTTCCTCGCCGTCGCCATGCGCCAGCCACGCCGACAGCAACAGTGCGCAAGCCGACAGAATGGTTCGCAAAAATTTCATGTGCTGGTTTGACTGTCTAGGTTCCCGTCGGTTCAATTCATTTGCCGAAAAGCGCCGCGTGCATTCCGGGCACGGCGCGGTTTTCCACCGCGTTCCAATAGTGGAAATTGGCGTTCCAATCCCAAATGCACCAGCCGATTTTTAGTTCCTCCGCCGTCCGCCGGAAGGCTGCGTAAAAATTCGCGCGCGACTGCGCATCGGCTTTCGTGTAAGCACCAAATTCGCCGAGGTGAATCGGACGCCCGTAAAAATCCGACCACGCGCGGACATATTTTAGCCTTTCCGTAAATGCCCGCGCGCTGCTCGGATTTTTTTCTGTCGCCAGCGTGTTGTATTTTTTAATCCATTCCAGCACCCACGGTTTCGGGTTCAGGCTCATGTCCGGCACAAGCGGCGCGGCGGGCGGACCGGGAAAAACAATGCCCGTCTGCTGGAAATCCGCGCCGACCCAGCCCGCGCCCTGATGCGTGAAATGAAACGGCTCGTAGCAATGCACCGACACAATCACGTTATCGTCCGGCGGCAGCACCAAGTTTTTCAATTCGTTGATGCTGCCCCAGCCGCCCGGTTCTACGAACAGTGTGCGCTGCGGATTCGTTTCACGGATGGCCGCGATGACTTTTGCGTAAATCGGATTCATCAATGCCGTCGTCGCCTGGTCATGCGGCTCATTATCCAGTTCAAACGCGAGCGTGTTGGGGAAATTTTTGTAATGCGCCGCGACCTGTCGCCAGATTTTAATAAATTCATCCGTCGCCGCGGCGGGATCTTTGTCCAGTTCATCAAAATGATGAATGTTGATCATCACCGCCATTTTATTGGCGAGCGTGTTGGTCACGGCAAAATCCACCCGCGCGAAAATTTCCGGCGAAAGCGTGAAATCCGGCGCGCCGCCCGCATAACGATGCCAGCCAACCGGCACACGAACGTGATCGAAGCCCTCGCGTTTCATCTGCGCAAAATCAGCGGCGGGAATCTTCACGCCCCAGCGCCCGGCTTCCAGATAATCGCCAAGGTTGACGCCGCGCTGAAAAAGTTTTGCCGCGCGATAAGCCGGCGTATCGTGGCTGGCCATGAGCTTCATACCCGGCGGATTGGCCGGCATAAACGATTCGTCATCCGGGTTCGCTTGCGCAAACAATTTGGAAAATGCCGGCAGCACGGCCAATGACACGAGGCAAAATATGTGAATTTTTTTCATGATGCCGAAGTATGAAGAAATTTGCCCTCTGTGTCGTGTCGTTAGAAATCGCTTCATCGGGAATTTTTCACACGTCACTCGCCACTTTCAATCCGTCCCACGCGAGCGCGATGCCGTCCGGCAATTCCGCCTGTGATTTGTCGTGGTCGTAATCGTGAGTGAGGTGCGTGAAATAAGTGCGCCCCGCGTTGATGCGCCGCGCCGCCGTCAACGCTTCGTCGAGGCACATGTGCGTGGGATGTGGCTTGAAGCGCAGCGCATCAAGCACGGCGATTTCCACGCCGCGAATCCGTTCCAAAACCGGTTCGGGAATTTCTTTGCAGTCGCTTAAATACGCAAGCCGCCTTTTCCCATCTTGCTCAAACAAAAATCCCGTCGTCGTCATGCGACCATGCGGCAAATCAAACGGCGTGATTTTCAAATCCCCGATTTCAAACGGACCGGCAATCACTTTTTCTTCGGGAATAAAATAACCTTTCGGCCACGGCCCTTGGTGAAAAGCGTAAATGAACACGCGGCGCAGGTGAGCCATCGTCGCCTCGCTCGCGTAAATCGGCAGCGCCGTGCCGCTGTTCAAATCGCAAAAGCGTCGGCAATCGTCCATGCCCAAAACGTGATCCGCGTGCGCGTGCGTGACCAGCACGGCGTCGAGATGATTTATTTTTTCGCGCAGACATTGCAGGCGAAATTCCGGCGGCGTGTCCACGACGAGTTTCACTTTATCCGTGGCGATGTAAATGGCCGGACGCGTGCGCCAGTTTTTTGGATTCGCCAGATATTCCGGCGGATACTCCACGCCGATGATTGGCACGCCCTGCGAAGTGCCGCTGCCGAGGAATGTAAATTCAAACGCCATGCCGCGCCAAATTAGCAGAAGCCGGAAATTCGGCGAATGAAAAGCGGCTCAAAAACTTTCTAGAAAAATGCCGAGCTTAAATTCAACGTCTTCCGACTTGGTATATTCTCTTAATTTGATCTGGCGTAAGTGCGCGATTATAAACTTCCACTTCGTCCACCAATCCGATGGTTTGCCGAATATTTGTATGGCGCGTCCACTCCACCAATGTAGAATGTTGTGTCAGGCGGCGTGTTGAAGCTCAAAGCACCTTTTGCCACAATTTTCCCATTTAAATAGAGTGTAATGTTATTCGTTCCGATGCTGGTTACAGCAACATGATACCATTGGCCGGTGTTGAGAACGGGGCCAAATATGCCATCGCCCCATTGCGAAAAATACAATCTGTGATCCGTGTAAGCACCGACATGATAGGATTCACCTACAGCGCCAAAATTTCCGTAGCCCGCAAAAAATGATTCGGCTCCGTCAATATAGGAGTCAATGAACACCCAGCAATCAATTGTTCGATTGGCTGTTCCGGTTGGCAGGCCTGCCGTTGGTGCAATCACGCCGTCACCAACTGAATTAAATTCAAACGCTTTTCTAATTCTTCCATTACCATAGGTAGTGTTCCCTAGAAGATAGCCATTATTTTGACCCACACTGTCCCGCGCATTATTTTGACCGTGCCAAACAGAAACCAATCCAACCAATCCAAATTCAGCTTTGGAATAACTCGGTTCCAGCACGATTAAGCCGAAAATTAGAGCGATAAATGAATTCCTCATTTGCCAACTATATTCGCCATAAAGATCGTGTCAACTGCGCTTGCCAATCCTAACAACGCATTTGCTACTGTGGATATTGATTTTCTCTTTGCCGAACGATTCTTTTCTCGTTCAAATGTGCGAAATAGATTTATTTAGTATGTTGACGACCTTGCGCATCAAAAACCTCGCCCTTGTGAGCGACCTCACGCTGGAACTCCAGCCCGGTTGCAACGTCATCACCGGCGAAACTGGCGCGGGCAAGTCCATCATTATCGGCGCGCTGAATTTGGTATTGGGCGAACGCGCCGACCGCACGCTCATCCGCAGCGGCGAGGAAAGCTGTTCCGTCGAAGCCGTTTTTGACGTAAAGAAACTCCGCGCGCCGCTAAAAAACTTTCTGGGAGAAAATGGATTGGAACCGTGCGAGGAAAACCAGCTCGTCTTGAAACGAAATTTTTCCGCCAGCGGCACGAACCGCCAGTTCGTCAACGGTTCCGCGACGACGCTCGCCACGCTCGCTACGATTGGCGAATGGCTCGTGGACATGCACGGCCCGCACGATCACCAGTCGTTGCTTCACGCGGGCAAACAGCTTTTGATTCTCGATGCG
This sequence comes from uncultured Verrucomicrobia subdivision 3 bacterium, assembly GCA_903878805.1. GTDB lineage: Bacteria > Verrucomicrobiota > Verrucomicrobiia > Limisphaerales > UBA11358 > UBA11358. Next base: position 7,855 of record CAIRJF010000012.1, on the reverse strand, counting down.
TTCGGCGGTTTGGAAAAATCGCGTGAAGAATTTAGCGAACTTATCCGCCGCCGCGCTGTTTTGGAAAATGAAAAATCTGCGCTCATCGTGGACGAAAAAACTTACGCGCAGCAATTGGACTTGCTTCGCTTTCAGGTGCAGGAAATTTCCGCCGCGCGCTTGCAGCCGGACGAAGAAAAATCCGTCGAAGCAGAATTTATTCGTTCCAGCAACGCCGCGAAATTATTGCAATTGAGCCAGGCCGCGATTGACGCTTTGAGCGAGAATGAAAGTTCGTTGATCACCCAATCCGGCGTCATCGGTCGTGTGCTGGCGGAATTGCAGCGCGTGGATGCCGGCGCGGAAAATCTGGTCGCGCTGCACGCGCAGGCGGGTGAGACGTTGCGCGAGTTGCAGACGGAATTGTCGCGTTACGCCAACAAGGTGGACGTGGATCCCGCGCGGCTCGCGGAAGTTGAAGAGCGTTTGAATTTGATTCACTCGCTGAAACGCAAATACGGCGCGACGCTAGCAGAAGTCATCGCGTTTGGCGACGAGGCGAAAACCAAATTGCAGTCGCTTGAAAGTCGCGACGCGGAACTGGCGCGGCTGAATGCGGCGTTGCAAAAACTGGATTCAGAAATTGCGAGCGCGGGCAAAAAAATTTCCGCCGCGCGCAAGAAAGTGATTCCGCAACTTGCCAAAGCCGTGAGCAAACAGTTGGAAGATTTGGGCTTCAAGCAGAGCAAGTTTGACGTGGCGATTTCCGCTGCCGCGCAGCCGTCTACTTCCGGTCAGGACGAAATTGAATTCCAGTTCGCGCCCAATCCGGGCGAGCCAGCCAAGCCATTGCGCGCAATCGCGTCGAGCGGCGAAATGGCGCGGGTGATGTTGGCCCTGAAAACGGTTTTGGCGGCGGAAGATGAAATTCCTGTTTTAGTTTTTGACGAAGTGGACGCCAACGTCGGCGGCGAAACGGCGAATGTCGTGGGCGAAAAAATGCGGCAGATCGCCTCGAAAAGACAGGTGTTTTGCATCACGCATCTGCCGCAGGTCGCATCGGCGGCGGACGCGCATTACGTCGTCACCAAGCTCGTGAAAAATGGCCGAACAATTTCCGAAATCACGTTGCTCGACAAAAAATCCCGCGTCACGGAACTCGCGCGAATGCTCGGCGGCCAGACCGAGGCCGCGCGCAAACACGCGGAGGCGTTGTTGAAATAATTTTTAGCTTTTCCATTACGGTTGCAATTGCGACTGTAAATGCGCATTTCAAAATTTTATGACGAAATTAAGTTTTCCATTTACTGAAGAAAAAGTCCGCGCGCTGAAAGTCGGCGACGAAGTTTTGATTTCCGGCGTCGTGTTCACCGGGCGCGACGCGGTGCATAAGTATTTGCATGAGGGTGGCAAGCTGCCGGCGGGCGTGAGTTTCAAGGACGGAATTATTTATCACTGCGGGCCGGTGATGATGCCGCAGGTGGATGGAACTTTCAAATGCACGGCGGCGGGGCCGACGACTTCGATTCGCGAAGAGCCGTATCAATGGCAGGTCATCCGCGATTTTGGTTTGCGCGGCGTCATCGGCAAAGGCGGCATGGGCGCGAAGACGCAGGCGGCGTGCAAGGAATATGGCTGCGTGTATCTGCACGCCATCGGCGGTGCGGCACAGGTGCTGGCCGAGTGTGTGAAAAAAGTCCGCAATGTTTACTTCAAGGAAGAGTTCGGTTCGCCGGAGGCGATCTGGGAATTGGAAGTGGTTGATTTTCCGGCGGTGGTGACGATTGATGCGCACGGCAACTCGCTGCACGAGGAGATTTTTGCAAAGAGCCAGGCGGCTTTGGCGGAACGACTCTAAAATTTAAAATTCCATTCGCGCGTTGAATATTTTTCGCGGGCGAGTTGGGAAACTCCTGCGAGCGGTGGATTTTTTAATTCTTCATTTGCATTCCACTCGTTTGCGAGCGCGGCTTTCACTTTTTCGGCGGACAAATTCAAGTTCGTTACGAAATCGGAGTGTGGGCGGCTGGCGCGATAATCCGGCTGTAACGACGGCATCAAAAGCAGTTCGCTGATCAAATTCAAATTGCAGTTGAGCAGCAGGGTTCCGTGAAAAAGTAAGAAATTTTTCCGGCGGCGCTGCGAGTTGCCAGCGAATTTTACGTCGCCGAGACAAAGGTCAGTATGGCCGCGCACGGAAATCAAGGAGTCAGCAGATGGAAGCTGGGAGTTGGGAAAGAGGGACGCGATGGCGGCACGATTTTTTCCCATGATGAACTGGTTGGCTGCAGTAATGGTGCGCGTGGGCGAATTTTCATCAATGCGCAAAATAAGTGAGTAATTCAGTCCGCCAGCCATTTGGACGACGGTTCCGCCGCCGGAGCAACGCCGGAAAATAGGGATTCCTTTCGCTTCGCACGCGGCGACATTCACTTCGGTTGCCACTTTGTTCGCGTAACCGACGACGACGAAAGTTTCGCTTGGTTCCCAAAACAAGAGGGTTTCTTCGCCGGCACCGCTTTCGCACCAATCCAGAACGGCTTCGTCCGCCGCGAGATTTTCAGCGGGTGAGCGAAGCGTGAGGTCGAGCCGTTTCATGGAAGCATCATTTCGCAGTTGTTGCGCGCAGAAATCCAGTTTATTCTTCGGGCGTTGACTTTGCATCCGCAAAAGAAAGTTTAGCCAAGTGAAATCATCCAAAAAAGAAATTTACGGTTCGGGTTCGCGCAGCGGCGTCACCTCGACCGCCACCAACGGCAACGGCGACAAGCTGGACGAATCTTTACAATCCGTTCTCGAACTTGCGCTGGAAAGTCGCGGAGCGGAGCGCACGGCGGAATTGCTGGAAAAATTTGCCAGCCAGTTGCGCGCTGAACCGCGTCCGGTAGCAGGACAAAATACGCCTTACGTCAACACGATTCCTGCCGCCGACCAACCGGTTTATCCGGGCGACCGCGACATTGAGCGCCGCATCAAGAGCATCATCCGGTGGAACGCGATGGCGATGGTGGTGAAGGCGAACTCGAACACGAATGTCGGCGGACACATTGCATCGTTTGCATCTTCCGCGACCCTTTATGAGGTCGCGCAAAATCATTTTTTCCGTGGCCGTTCGGAAAATTTTCCCGGCGATCAAATTTATTTCCAAGGTCACGCGGCGCCGGGAATGTATGCGCGCGCGTATCTCGAAGGCCGTCTGGACGAATCGCATTTGCAAAATTTCCGACAGGAACTCGCGCCGGGCGGCGGTTTGTCATCTTATCCGCATCCGTATTTGATGCCGGAATTCTGGCAATTCCCTACCGTCTCGATGGGCCTCGGCCCAATCATGTCGCTGTATCAGGCGCGCTTTAACCGCTATTTGCAAGCGCGTGGTCTGGTGAACTGGAAAACAGAGCCGCGCGTTTGGGCGTTTCTCGGCGACGGCGAATCGGACGAACCAGAATCACTCGGTGCTATCACTTTGGCGGCGCGCGAGAACCTCGACAACATTGTCTGGGTCGTGAACTGCAATTTGCAGCGCCTTGACGGGCCTGTGCGCGGCAACGGAAAAATTATTCAAGAATTGGAAGGATTGTTTCGTGGCGCGGGTTGGAATGTCATCAAAGTCATTTGGGGAACCGAGTGGGATGAAATTATCAAGCGCGACAAATCTGGTCTGCTGCTCAAGCGCATGGACGAATGCGTGGATGGCGATTATCAAAAATACATCGTCGAGCCGGGCAGTTACACGCGAAAACATTTCTTTGGCAAATATCCGCAATTGCTTGAACTAGTGAATCATCTCACCGACGAACAGATTTCCAAACTCCTGCGCGGCGGTCACGATGTTCGCAAAATGTATGCGGCCTACAAAGCGGCGACCGAGCACAAAGGTCAGCCGACGGTTGTTCTCGCAAAAACTGTTAAAGGTTACGGCCTCGGCGAGGCGGGCGAAGGCAAAAACATTTCGCACCAGCAGAAAAAAATGAACGAGAAGGAGCTCCGTGAGTTCCGCAAGCGTTTTAACATTCCGATCAGCGACGACGTGATTGCGGACATGCCGTTTTTCCGTCCCGCGCCGGACAGCGTCGAGACAAAATACCTTTTGGAAAAACGCAAGGCGCTTGGCGGCTTTGTGCCGGCGCGCATCGTCAAGCCGGTGACGCTTGATGTGCCGAAGCTGGAGCATTTTGCCGAACTCACCAAAGGCTCCGCGCGCGAAGCCTCGACCACAATGTCGTTCGGACGGTTGTTGAGCCTCATGCTTCAGCACAAAGGTTTGAACAAGCATCTGGTGCCGATCATTCCCGACGAGGCGCGGACATTTGGCCTGGACACGTTGTTTCGTGAAATTGGAATTTATTCGCCCAAAGGCCAGCTTTACGAGCCGGTGGACAGCAAATCGCTCTCATATTATCACGAGGCGAAGGATGGCCAGATTCTCGAAGAAGGCATCAGCGAAACCGGCGCGATGTCTTCGTTCATCGCGGCGGGCACGAGCTACGCCTCGCACGGCGTGCCGATGGTTCCGTTATACATTTATTATTCAATGTTCGGTCCGCAGCGCGTCGGTGATTTGTTCTGGCTGGCGGGCGACATTCGCGCAAAAGGCTTTTTGCTTGGCGCAACGAGCGGACGCACTTCGCTCAATGGCGAAGGTCTGCAACATCAGGACGGCCACAGCCTGCTGCATGCGAGCACGATTCCGACGTGTCTGCCTTACGATCCGGCATTCGGTTACGAACTCGCTGTCATCGTCACTGACGGTTTGCGCCGGATGTATGTTGAGCAGGAAGACATTTTTTATTATCTCGCTGTCTACAACGAAAATCACGTCATGCCCGCGATGCCGGCGGATTGCGAAGACGGAATTTTGAAAGGGCTTTACAAATTCAAGCCCGGCGCGGAAGGCAAAAAAACCAAGGCGCACATTTTCGGCAGCGGCTCCATCATGCAATCAGCGTTGAAGGCGCAGGAAATTCTCGCCGAAAAATACGATGTCAGCGCCGATGTCTGGAGCGCGACGAGCTACAAATTGTTGCGCACCGACGCCATTCGCACCCAGCGCTGGAACATGCTGCATCCGACCTTGCCAGCAAAGAAAAATTACGTCGAGACCCTGCTCGCGAAAGAACAAGGCGCATTCGTCGCCGTGTCCGACAACATCCGGACTGTTCCCGATCAGATCGCGCCGTGGGTTCCCGGCGGCTTGTTCACGCTCGGCACAGACGGCTTCGGCCGCAGCGACACGCGCGGACGTTTGCGCCGGTTCTTCGGTGTGGATGTCGAGTCCACCGTCATCGGCACGCTCTACGCGCTCGCCGAGAAAAAGCTGATTGACCGCAAAGTCGTCGCACAAGCAATCAAAGACTTGGGCGTGGACCCGGAAATGGTGCAACCGCAGATTGTTTGAAGTGGATTTGCCGCTTGTCTTTGGCGCGCAAGTTTGATTTCATCTGCGCCCCACGGTCGGCAGGATAGCTCAGTTGGTAGAGCAGAGGACTGAAAATCCTTGTGTCGCCGGTTCAATTCCGGCTCCTGCCACCACTCAATTAAACCCCTGATTTTTCAGGGGTTTTTTGCTTTTCTGGGTGTGGAAAACAGGCTTGTTTTTTAGTCCAATAATTTCTCTCTGGGCCACTTCTGGGCCACTTTTAGAGTTCTAAAGCGGTTGGGCGCTTTGTTTGTCGTTGTTGCAATCGTTGAGTTGATCCACGAACCGCAGGGTCAATGTTCCTTGCTCGCTGACTTGAACCACGACCCGGTTGCCGGGCTTGAACCCGGCCCGTTCCAGCCATTGACCAGCCAGCCGAATTTTCGGCGTGACGGTGCCACGCCAGAAATCGCCGCTGGCTTCAATCTTGAGGGTGCGCGCCTTCATGCTTCCTCCTTTTCTTCCCATGTCTTGCCAAGGATGAAGTCCGCCGCCTTCTGCGCTGCCGCCGCCGCCTGCACAATCAAGCGCCGGTCTTCCTTAAGCCTTGCCAGCCATGCCTGAACATAGGCCGCCGAGTTGTCCAGCGTGCGCTCGACGATGCCAGCCTGACCGGACAGGAACGCCGCGCCCATTTCCGCCACCAGTTCCTCTTTGGCGTAGGGGGTCGAGCCAAACGCCGACCATTCGCCCTCTTCGCCGCTGATGCCCTTGCGGTTCAGCCGGGAGGCGTGGCCGGTGCTGTGCGTCAATTCGTGAAACAACACGGAGTAGTAATCCTGCCCGCTCTGGAATCGTTCCGGCACCGGCATGGTGACGCAATCCAGACTTGGCGAGTAGCAGGCACGCCCGCCGCCGTGCTTGATTTCCGGCAGCTTGGGCATGGCCGCAACGATGCTTTCCGCCGCCGCAATTGGGCAATGCTCGCGCTTGGTGACGCTCTGGACGGGGATTTTATCCGCCGGAATGTCTTCACACTGCGCGACATTGAACACGCTGTAATAGCGCAGGAACGGGATAGCCTTGTTTCCTGTCGGCTCGGTCATGTCGGCCACTTGCAGCCGTTTCCAGAACACGACCGGGCAGGCCCGTTCGCCCTTTTTGACGTGTCCGCCCAGTTCGCTGGCCTGTTTGTAGGTGAGCCAATACGGGGATTCGTAGCTCATGGCGTGCAGCAGGAACACGTTCACGCCGCGATAGTCGCGCCCGCTGATGAGGTTGCGCGGCATTTGTTCGCCGCCCCGCCACGGTTTTTGCCACGGCACAACGCCGCGCTCCAATTGCGCGACGATTCTATCGGTAATGACTTGATATGCGTCATTGTTCATTTCACTCTCGTTTCTGGCTGGCACCTGTTAGCGCAGGCTTGGCTGTTGGTTGACACTCTCACCGGCAGCCTGCCAGCCGTTCGTCCGGTGCGAGTGGTTCTCACACCTATAATTCGTGATACACCCTGAATTGTTTTTTCCGAGGAGTCCCTTTTTTGCGCCAGACCGTCACCGCACCACCCACCCGGCAGCCCCCAATTTTGTGTCGGTGTTTGATAACATCCCTGTCTTGCGACGGGGATTCAGGTTTTGGAAAACAGCGTTGAACGAGCTTGAAATCGGCGGTGGCATGGTAAAGTTTTCAGCCCCTTGCACGCCCCCGAAACCCGTAGTAGATTCCCCGCCAAGTATGAGATACGGCCCCACATATTACGACGCGAAGGCGCTTCAAACCTCGCTTTTACAGGCGATTCACGATGAGACGACTTCGGCGCGTGACCGCGCGCAATGCACGCGGACATGGATTGACTTGGAACGGCTCAAGCGGGAGATGCGAGGCATCCCGCCGCTGGCGGCGGCAAAGCTAACCGAACTTGGCGCTGGCATGAAGCGGGCTAAACCAGCGGCACTGAAAGAGCCAGTTGAACTTGAGCCGGAAGAAGTTTGCGAGGCAGCGTCCTAAAGAAGTGTGCGTTGCTCCGCCACAAGCGGCCTTATTTTTTGAGGTTTATCTCGACAAGATTCACACTTGAAACCTTTGTGCAGGTTCATAGCTATCGCAAGGCGATATTCAATTTCCGAGCCACAGTTTAAACATTTAAAATATTTAGGAGGGAGGGGAACATCGGGCGACACTTTAGCCTCACGAACAAAGCCCCTATATTTACTAGGTTTGAAATTACAATTATGACAGCGATCCCAATGTTGAGATATTGCTTTGCCGCAATTTGGGCAAGTTTTCATAAAAGACATTTCATCCCATATTTCCCAAATAAACTTCACAAGCTGATGTTATGGACTTACACTGAAGCCGCATAAACAAAGGCTTTCATCTATGTCCAACCAACAAAAAACGGCGAATCCAACGGGTGCAGGCAAAAAACAAGGTCTGCGGATGGCTTTCGATACTCGTTTGAAGTTGGAGTTTCACGGATCCAAGATAACGTCTGATGCCGGGTTGTTGGCTTACCGC